>NZ_JAJJPB010000003.1:0-191413 GCF_020908015.1 Clostridium aromativorans | reverse complement strand
AGCAGTCCCGGTTTTTCCACATACTGCTTTATTCTCTGCAAAATTCGAGCTGCATAGGCTCCGTCTATGGCCCTGTGATCCGCTGTAAGTGACATGCTTATAAGCGGCTTTACAACTATCTGGCCCTTTTCCACCACCGGTGTTTCAGCAATCTTGTTTACTCCAAGTATGGCTACCTCAGGCTGGTTTATAATAGGCGAGAATGTATCTATGCCGAACATTCCAAGATTCGTTATGGTAAATGTACCTCCTGTCAGATCATCAGGTCCAAGTTTGTTTTCCTTTGCTCTCTTTACAAGATCCTTGAATTCGGCTGTAATCTGCTTGAGCCTCTTTATGTCACAGTCCTTTATCACTGGAACCAAAAGCCCGTCATCCAGGGCAACGGCAACTCCCATATTCACATAATCCTTCAAAATAAATGTATCTTCCTCTACAGAACAGTTTGCCAGCGGAAATTCTTTAAGCACCTGTGAGACTATCTTTATGAGCAGATCCGTATAGGTCACCTTGAAGACGTCTTTAAGGCTGTCTTTCAATCTCTTCAGCTCTGAAGTATCCATGGTCATGTTGTAGGTTACGGTAGGTGATACGCTGACGCTTTCACTCATCCTCTTTGCAATGACTTTCCTCATTGCAGACATCTTAACAGCTTTTTCACCACGGTGTGCTTCTTTTACTGCAGGTTTTTCCTCTACTTTTTCTTCGGCTGCTGCCGCAGACATTTTAGCTGTCTCTGAAGCTTCAAGTACATCTTTTTTCATTATCCTGCCGTCTTTTTTTATCGACCTGAGATCTACACCCAGCTCTCCGGCAAGCTTGGCTGCAGCAGGAGATACCTTGACCCTGTTGTCTTCAATGTATCCTTCCACATCTTTTCTAACTATTCTTCCCATGGGTCCAGTACCTTTTATGAGTTCATAATTCACGCCATTTTCCAGGGCAATTCTTTTTGCAATGGGCGATATTTTAACCCTGCCTCCTGCCTTTGGTGTTTCAATGGTTTTAACTTCTATCTTTTCTTCAGGCTGCTCTTTTACCTCTTCCTTCTCATTTTTGAGGTCTTTGGCCCCTGCTTGCTTCAAAAGCTCCGATATGTCCTCATTTTCCCCTGCAATTATACCGACAGGTACAAGACATTTAACCGTCTCACCTTCCTCCACCAGTATTTTCCTAAGTACTCCGCTTTCCTTTGCCTCTATCTCATTCGTAAGCTTATCCGTCTCAACTTCAAACAGAACTTCTCCCTTTTCAACTTTCTCCCCTTCACTTTTATGCCAGTCTACCAGGGTCCCCTCTGTCATGGTCAATCCAAGTTTAGGCATCACTTCAATACAACTCATTAAAAACCCTCCTAACATCTAAATAGCATATTGTCTTTTTCAACTAAAATTAGAACTGTAACATTTATTATCCATCTTTAAAGCTTTCATACCTTCAAAGGCTTTATAAGAACTTCTAACATAAGGTCCAGATGCAACAAATTTAAATCCTTTTTCAAGTGCTATCTTCTTATATTCCTCAAACTGCTCAGGAGCAACATATTCAAAAACAGGCAGATGGTTATTAGATGGTCTAAGATACTGACCTATAGTGAATATATCGCATTTTGCCTTTAATAAATCATCCATCACTTTGATTACCTGAACTTTGGTTTCTCCCAGCCCAACCATTATGCCGCTTTTGGTGTATATATTTTTATCTAAAATTTTCACCTGTTTTAAAAGTTCAATAGATCTATTATAAATTGCCATGGGCCTGACTTTCTTATATAAAGATTCTACTGTTTCAATATTATGGTTGATAATATCCGGCTTTGCTTCAATTATTTTTTTTAAGGCACTCCAATTTCCCTCCAAATCCGGTATTAAAAGCTCAACAGTCGACTCTGGATTTTCTCTTCTAATTTCTCTTGTGATCTTAGCAAAATGCCCTGCTCCACCATCTTTTAAATCATCCCTGGTAACAGAAGTCACAACTATATGTCTAAGGTCTAATTTTTTACTTGCAGCTGCTATTCTCTCCGGCTCCTCATTATCCAAAGGTAACGGCTTTCCCTTAGCTACAGCACAAAATCTACAATTTCTTGTGCAGACATCACCCATAGCCATAAAAGTAGCTGTAGCATGTTTGAAACATTGTCCTATATTAGGGCAATTTGCACTTTCACAGACCGTATGAAGCGAAAGTTCTTTTAACATATTTTCCATTTTATCTAATACAACTGCATCAGGTGCTTTCATTTTCAGCCATTGCGGCCTTGTACCCAAAATAATCACTTCTTTCTATACGACTCGTCTGCATACTAAGGAATAAATACCACTTTACTCGCTATGCCTTTTTTTGCAAGTTCAATACCATTTTCAAAATCTTCAAGAGCCATTTTATGAGTTATCACAGGTGATATATTGAGCCTTCCTGAAGCCAGGGCATTCTCAAGTGCATACCATGTAGAGAACATTTTCCTTCCATGAATGCCAAATATTGATGCTCCTTTAAAAATCACTTCGCTGCCAAGATCAAGGCTTATATTTTTTCCTGGAAGTCCAATAAGTGCATATTTGCCTCCCTTTCTGAGGAATTTGAATCCCTGCTCTATTGCTCCAACATTCCCTGAACATTCAATAATAGCATCTACTCCATAACCATTGGTACTGCTTTTAATTTTGTTTACGGTATCTTCTTCAGCTGAATTGATTATTGTAGTAGCTCCAATTTTTTTAGCGATTTCAAGTCTTGGAGAACTGATATCCAGTGAAATCACCTGGGAAGCTCCCATATATAAAGCTGAGGCAACCGCAAACAGCCCTATGGATCCACATCCTATGACAGCTACGTTCTTACCAGCTACTTCACACTTTTGAACAGCTCTGAAAGAAGTTCCAAGAGGTTCAAAAACCGACCCAAATTCAAAAGAAATCTTTTTGGAAATCTTCACTGCACAAACTGCTGGAACAACCGCATATTCTGCAAAACATCCATTGGTATTGATACCAAACATTTTAAGATCATTACATATATGCTGCTCACCAATTTTACACTGCAGGCATTTTCCACAGGGAATATGGGTTTCAACGGAAACATGATCATTAATTTCAAGACCAGTAACTTCTTTTCCCACTTCTACTACTTCACCACAGCATTCATGTCCGGCAATTAACGGCAATTTGATCCCTGAATTCTGAGCCCACATATTCCAGTCTATGATGTGTAAATCCGTACCGCAAAGTGCCGCTGCTTTAACCTTTATTAAAACTTCATCTCTGGCAGGTACAGGCTTTTCCACTTCTCTCAATTCCAACCCCGAAGCCGGTAACATTTTCATCAATGCTTTCACAGTCTTCGCTCCCCCTTTTTTAATATAGTCACTCTCAATCAACAACAGAACATCACAGGCATTTAAAGTATATATAACTCTAATGCCTGTTCACCACAAACTTTGCTAATCCATCATTATGCCTTCATCTACATCTGAAATCTCTCCAGTAATAAATTCCGCCAGATCAGATGCCAAAAACATCACCATATTCGCAACACCTTCTGGTTTTCCAAATTTTCTGAGAGGTATTGTATTTAAAAAATTATTTCGTCTTTCTCCCTTAAATTCTTTTAGCATAGGTGTCTCTGTAGGTCCCGGACATACAGCATTTACATTTATACCATAGGGACCTCCTTCTCTTGCCAGCCCTTTTGTAAGTCCAATTACTCCAGCCTTTGATGCCGCATATATCGTATTTCCTAAAATCCCACCGCCACGTTTACCTGCTACAGAAGCAATATTTACAATTTTACCGCTTCTCCTTTTCTTCATTAATGGGAAAACTATCTTTGTAGTATTAAAGACGCTTTTCAAGTTTACACCCATAACCAGGTCATATTCGGATTCTGTCACATCTTCATAGGGTTTTGTATTGACAATACCTGCATTATTGACAAGTATGTCTATATACTCAAATTCCTTTAATATTTTGCCAAAGGTCTCTTTAACAGAAGAACTGTCCATTACATTTGTTTTATAAAATTTAGCAGTTCCCCCATCCTTTTTTATTTCATCTACAACTTTTTGGGTTTCTTCCTCTTTAATATCAAGGATTGAAACCTTTGCACCTTTACCTGCAAAACCTTTACATATAGCTTTACCTATTCCCTGACTTCCTCCTGTGACAACTACAACTTTATTCTCAAAATTCAAATCAAACACCTTCCTTATTAAATTCAAAAACTAGTTTATTGAGAAAATACTATAGCAACAGATTACTTAGATGTAGGTATACTATCTTTTGGCACAGTTTCATCAGCTGATACTTTGTGAAGAGTCAGTATAAATATACCAGCAAGAAGTAGTGAAACTGTCAAGTACATATAAGCACCATTATAAGAACCTGTACGGGTTTTTATAAATCCTACCAGATAAGGTCCAAACCAACCGCCTAAATTTCCCACTGAGTTAATTAAACTCGTAGCTCCAGCTGCTGCCGGTCCAGATAAAAAGGATGTAGGATAAGTCCACCAAACTCCCATACCAACATATACGCCAATAGCAGTTACACAAGTAAGTATAAAACTCAAAACAGGATTGGTTACCATTATTCCCAGGCCCATGCCGGCAGCTCCTATAAACATGGGAATTGCCACATGCCATCTCTTTTCTCCAGTCTTAGAGGAGGAATTTCCATTGACTATGAAGCCAATCAGAGCTATGGTCATAGGAATAATAATCAAAAAACTCACACTTGAATTGCTCAAACCTGATACTGACTTTAATACTGTAGGAAGCCAGAATCCAAATCCCCAGAAACCAGTAATCCACAAAAAGTATATAAGACACATTTTAATAACCTGTTTATCACCCATTGCCTGCCATAAAGTATATTTTCTTACTTTGTCCTTTTCACTTATTTCTTTTTTGGATTCCTCAGTAATTGATTTCTTTTCCTCTGCTGTCAGCCAATTTACATCCTCTGGATTATCTTTTAACCAGAAAATATATATAACTCCAACAATTATTGCCATAACACCTTCCAGTACAAATAGCATCTGCCATCCTCGAAGACTTAACCAGGACAATCCCAACAATACTCCTGCCAAGGGAGATCCAATTATATTGGAAACCAACAGAGAAGTGAGCATTATGGAAATGGCCTTGGGCCTATCCGTTTCATTAAACCATCGTGGAATAATAACAGAGTAGCAGACAGGATAAAAGCTTGCTTCTGCAGCACCTATCAGGAAACGAATAATATAAAATTGCATTGGTGTACGAATAACAGCCATAAGGCTGGTAACCACACCCCAGGTAAGCATAATTCTCACAAGCCACTTGCTGGGACTGTGTTTTTCAGCAAATACAGTCCCCGGTACTTCAAATACAACATAACCAAAAAATAGAATTCCTGCACCCATTCCATAAACTTCGGCACTGAATCCAAGATCCTGGTTCATTGTCAAAGCAGCATAGGATATATTGAGCCGGTCAAGAAAAGCCAGCACGGAACCCATGAACAGCGGTAAAATAATATTTATATATTTTCTCCTCGTAAGGCTACCATTAACAGACATAATTTTATAACCCTCCTAATTTTAAATACATTCTCTCTTGTATTAACCCCAGTTGAATATATGCAATTTTTATTTATTCGGGAGGAGATATGGATAAAATACTTTAAACTCCTCCCAAAATATGTTTTTAGGCATCTTCAATTTCTTAAAACTGAAAATTAGCTAAACAAACATTCCTTTTATCCTGTTTACAACATCATCTGTCTTTGTCCTATATTCGTTTTCCAGCGTTGGCGAGAAAGGTATTGGTGTAAATGGTGCCCCAATTCTCACTACTGGTGCATCTAAATAGTCCATTGCCTCTTCAGCAACTATTGAAGATAATTCTGCACCAACTCCTCCCTGTTTTACGGCTTCATGAAGTACTGCAAATCTATTGGTCTTTTTAACGGAATTCAAGATTGTAGTTTTATCTATGGGAGATATAGTCATAAGATCTATAACCTCTGCATTTATCCCCTCTTTTTCCAAAATATCTGCTGCTTCAAGTGCCTGCTGCATCTTTATCGAATAAGAAACAATAGTCACATCTTTACCTTCCCTAACCACTTTAGCTTTTCCTATTTCATCTATATATTCCCCTTCAGGCACAGGTCCCTTTTGCGGATAAAGCATCTTATTTTCAAAATATATCACTGGATTATCATCCCTAAGGGCAGCTTTCAAAAGTCCCTTTGCATCAGCCGGATTCGATGGTATAACAACCTTAAGTCCAGGAATATGCATAAACCATGATTCAATACTTTGGGAGTGCTGTGCTGCACCTTGAATTGAAAGGCCGTCAGGTGCCCTTACTACTACTGGAAGCTTGCACTGACCTCCAAACATATATCTGACCTTTGCCATTTGATTAAAGAATTCATCCATTGCAACTCCCATAAAATCTGCAAAGTGCATATCGGCAACAGGTCTCATTCCCGCCAGAGCAGCCCCGATAGCTGCACCTATTATTGCCGTTTCTGAAATAGGAGTATCTTTTACTCTTTCACGTCCAAATTTCTGAGGAAGGCCTCTGAACTGCCCAAAAATTCCACCCTGTCTTGCTATATCCTCCCCCATGATAAATATGCTGTCATCTTTGGACATTTCCTCTTCCATCGCTTCACGTGTTGCTTCTGAAAACGTTATTTTTCTCATTTAAGTCATCCCCCTTTTTATACATATAGATCTTCATATAACTCCGATGGATCAGGGAATGGACTGTCTTTTGCATACTTTATAGCTTCTTCAAGACTCTTATCCGCAGCTGCCTTAATCTTGTCCATTTCCTCCCTGGTCATTAATTTTTTATCTAACACCTTTTCTTCAAAATTTTTAATGGGATCATTTTTGTCAAATTGCTCTTTAACTTCTTCTTTTGTCCTATACTTTTCCGGATCACCTACAAAATGTCCTTTGATTCTATAGGTTTTAGCTTCTATAAGCGTAGGTCCTTGCCCCTGCCTTGCCCTTTCAACAGCTTTTTTTGCCGCTTCATAAACTTTAAACACATCATTGCCGTCCACTATAACGCCGGGCATGTTGTACCCTACAGCTCTATCTGCTATATTTTCAACAGATGTAGTTGTCCTGTAAGGTGTAGTTGATGCCCACTGATTATTTTCACATACAAATATCACCGGCAATTTGAAAACGGATGCAAAATTTGCCGCTTCATGAAAAGTTCCCCTATTAGAGGCACCATCCCCAAAGAAAACCACAGACACATCTTTTCTCTTTTGATATTTAATCGCAAGAGCCGCGCCCACTGCTAAATTATAACCACCTCCAACAACACCGTTTGCTCCAAGCATTCCTACGTTAAAGTCCGCAATGTGCATTGAGCCCCCTTTCCCTCTGCAGAATCCCGTTTCACGTCCAAATATTTCGGCCATCATTCTATTGATGTCTGCTCCTTTAGCAATTGTATGCCCGTGCCCGCGGTGAGTACTCTCTATATAGTCTCTATCAGTTAAATTTGCACACACTCCTGTAGCTATTGCCTCTTCACCTATATACAGGTGAACAAAGCCCGGTATTTCTCCATTTAAAGACAAACTTTCAATGTTCTTTTCAAAAGCTCTTATTTTAGTCATTGTCTTATAAAATTTGATTACTAATTGCTTATCAACTTCTGTCAAAACAATAATCCCTCCCTATGATTTTTATTTGATTACATGATGTTATTTTAGCATATATCATACCAATATCATGTAATTTAAAGTACTACATGAGACAATTCCAAGCCGCAGCCTATTTTTATGTTTAAAGTCATAAAAGTAACAGTGCTCAAAAATTTCACATTACATGCTGATTTTTTTAGCATTGCTAATTATTTTAACATTTTTATTATTACAAAAAGTAATAAAATAACACTTTATCTGAATATTATCCAAAATGTCTTTTCTATAAATTAATTATGTATTATAATTATAATAATAGTTGGTTTTTCTTCAAGAAAACGTTTTTAGGTAAGATTTTTATTGGATTGTTTTTTATTTCATATGGTAAAGGTAATTATTTTTTTTGGACTCTATCTAACTATTTCTTTCAATTTACAGAATGGAGGAAAATTATGTATATTAAAAGCAGCAATATTAATAAAACCACTACTGAAGAATTGTTCGAAAACTTAGGAATAACAACTCATAAAGATTACGTGCTGCGAGGCTGGAAAAGGTGTAGAAAGTTGGGAATAAGCCCTTTTCAAAAAAAATGCGCTAAAAAATTTGAGGGAGAAACTTTAGAAAAAATCCTCAGGAGAAATGCCAAACTCATAAGTTTATCCAAACCATATATTGAGTCCCTATATTCCTATGTAAAAGGAACATGTTTCTCAGTAGTATTAAGTGATTCCAACGCTTGTATTCTTGAATTGATGTTTGATGACAGCGTTATTGAAAATACTGCGGATAAAATAAATTTTACAAAAGGTGCTCTGTGGGACGAAATTCATGTGGGAAATAACTCCCTTAATACATGTTTAAGGGAGGGAATACCCGTTCAAATTTCGGGAAATGAGCACTATTGTATTATGAACCACGATTGGACATGTACCTCAGCGCCAATCAGAAACGGCGACAAAATCATTGGAGCTATTGGCGTTAGGGGATATAAAGTTGATAATAGCCCCCATACATTGGGCATGGTAGTATCTACTGCAAAGGCAATTGAAACAAGTATAGAGATGGAGCACACCAAAATTCAATTGATACTTAAGAGCAATTATGAAAACGCTTTAGTAAAATGTATTTCCAGCGGTCTTATGACAATAGATGCCAGTGGAATTGTAAAATACATGAATGATATAGGTGCTGAAATTTTAAAGGTGAATAAAGAAGCCTCTATAGACAGACCTATTACAAACGTAGTCGATTTTCATCCGGTGATTTTAGATGTTTTTAAAAACAATCAGGGATATATCGAAAGGGAGTTTGTTGTAAAAAATACCCAGGGAATAAAACTTCATTTTGTAAAATCCGCCAATATAATAAGAGATGAAATGGGAAACACCATAGGTGTAATAGATATTTTTAGAAAAATAGATAATACAAATAATAAATATAAAAATATAACTTCTATGCATGCAAAATATCATTTTGACGATATAATAGGTAAAAGCAATACCATAAAAAAAAGCATAAAGCTTGCTAAAATAGCGTCAAAAAGCTCTTCAAATGTTTTGGTACAAGGTGAAAGCGGTACAGGTAAAGAACTATTCGCGGAATCCATTCACAATGCAAGTGATAGAAAAGACCATCCTTTTATTTCAATAAACTGTGCGGCTATACCAAGTGAGCTCATCGAAAGCGAATTATTCGGCTACAGTGAGGGTGCTTTTACAGGAGCATTAAAAGGAGGACATCCTGGTAAATTCGAACTTGCAAATGGTGGAACCATTTTCCTAGACGAAATAGGTGATATGCCCCTTTACATGCAGGCAAAACTCTTACGTGTACTACAGGAAAAACAGATAACAAGAATAGGTGGAAACAGTGTTCTTGATATTGACACCAGAATAATCTGTGCAACAAATAAGGAATTACTTGCTGAATGCCATGCAGGAAATTTCAGAAAGGATCTATATTATAGGCTGAATGTATTGAATATATACCTTCCTCCTCTCAGGAAAAGAAAAGAAGATATAAAAGAACTTCTGTATTATTTTATAAATAAAATGAATGCAAAGATGAACAAAAACATAAGGGGAATTTCAAAAGAAGCCATAGAATATATAATAGAATATGAGTGGCCAGGTAATGTAAGAGAACTTGAAAATTGTATTGAAAGGGCTGTTAATCTCTGTGAAAGTACTACAATAACTTTAAAAGATCTTGCTATAAATATCAGAGAGAAAAAAATAATGAGTAACTTACGGAGAAATTCATTTAACAGACTAATAACATTAAATGAAAATACCGGGGAAGATAAGATTGAAAGTCTGGAAAGTATTGAAATCAAGGAAATTAAAAGAGCTTTACAAATAATGGATGGAAACATATCACAAACAGCTAATATTTTAAAAATAAGTAGAAATACATTATACAATAAGATGAAAAAATACAATATACAATTAAATGATATAGAAAAAATACACAAATTTGTATAAACTTATAAAAATAACTGAAAATTAATTTTCAGTTATTTTTATATTACAGAATATTGACTGAGAGAGTGTATATGAATTTTATTCGTCATGGCCGCTGTAGTATATTATTCTTCCACAATTATCGCAATAAACTATATCTTTGTTATTTTTGATATCATCTATGGTAATGGCAGATACTTTCATTTTGCAGCCAGAACATACTCCATTTGATAATTTCGCAGCTCCCGTACCTTTAAGTTCACATAATTCATTGAATTTATCCAATAATTTTTTAGGAACTTTCTTTTCACAATTCAATATACTATCTTCAGCTTTTTTTATTTCCATTTTTGATTTAATTATTTTATCACTACTGACTTTTTTATTTTTATAAAATTCATTTTTTATATCAACTAATTCTTTCCTGAGCATATCCCTTTCTTTCAATAAATTTTCCTCATCATACAATCTGTTTAAGCTATCTTCTTCTAAGGTTCTGATCTCACCTTTTTTTAATTCAATAGATTTTTCCAAGGTACTTATAAATTTTAAATCATATTTTAAATTTCCATAGAGTTTGCTTTCCTCCTGCATTACTTCTCTTTTCATATCCTCGAGTTTTTTCTCCAGTTGTTCAATATTCTTTTCAACTTCATTGAGTTTGGAATCCACGAGTTTATACTTTGACTTTTTCTCCTCAAATTCTTTTTTTACTCTTCTTATAAAATTATTATTGGATTCTCCTTTTAAAGCTTCCCTGGTTCTTTTTATAATCTCTCTATTCCGTTGAATTTCAAAAAGCAAATTTAACATTTATTTTTCCCTCCTGTTTTTGTAAACCTAAACCCTAGAATCACTTGATATAAACAAAAAAGTAGAAATGAATTCAAGTTCATTTCTACTTAAACTTATAGGGATCCCTATTGACTTTTGATAAGATCACACTGTTCTCAAATCCAAGGGATTTTATTTCATTTTGCAAAAATACTGCTACCTTTTTCATGGCAGGCCATTCAGTTCCAAAGTGACCCGCATCAATTACAGCCATACCCTGTTCCTCAAAATCACTTACATGATGATAAGTAGTATCTCCAGTAATTATACAATCGGCTCCCTGTAATCTGGCTTCATTAAAATAACTTTGTCCGCTTCCATTTACCACTGCCACTTTTTTTATAAGTTTAAACTCATTTCCCGCATATCTCACTGAAGGTATTTCCAGACATCTTTTCACTCTGCTGCAGAGTTCACTTAAAATAATTGGCTCTTTCAACTGGCTTATCCTTCCTATTCCATCTTTAAATTCTGCCCTGTTCTCAGTCTTCATGGGTTCGATAATATCATCTGAATCTAAACCAAGCAATTCCACAATCATGTCATTTATTCCTCCCTCTGCAGAATCGAGATTGGTATGACAGGAATATACATTTATATGGTTTTCTATTAATTTTATTATTTTTTCACCCACCAAACTGTCTGTAGTTATACTGTCCGGTTTTTTAAATAAAAGTGGATGATGGGTAAATATAAGATTGCAATTATTTTGTTTTGCCTCCTCTATGACCTTTAAAGTGCAGTCCAAAGATACAAGCATAGAAGTAACTCTACACTCCATATCACCTACCATGAGGCCCACATTATCATAACTTTCCTTGAGCATAGAAGGTGCATATTTTTCAACTATATCATGTATATCCATTACTTTCAGATACATCATATCAACTCCTGCAATCTCTTTATTTTAGTTTGTAATTCCATCTTCCTTTTATTGGCCAATTCAGTATGACCTCTTATATTCAAAATTATCCTACTATAATCTTTTATCTTGTTTTCTATGAATTTAGGAAGATATCTATGCTTTTTTTCTATTAGAATTTTTCCTATTTCATAAAATATGCTGTCAACTTCCCTTACATCGGTATTGTATTCTATCTTTATTATCTCATAAAATCTATTTTCGTCAATACACAATTCTTCATCTATTATTTTAAAACCCTTTTTATAGATATACTCTCTCAACACTTCTGAGTTCTGCATAGGTTGAAGTATAAATGAGTTTGATTTTTTAAACACATCTACGTGATCTTCTATTATGTTCGCTATGAGATTTCCTCCCATTCCCGCAATTACTATTTCCTCAGCTTCTCCCGGCCTTATGGTTGAAAGACCTTCTCCAATTCTGCAATCTATCTTGTCCTCTAAATTTTCAAATCTTACATTAAGTATTGCTCTCTTTATAGGTCCAACATTTATATCAGATGCTATGGCCCTACTGCAAATATGATTTTTTATCAAATAAATAGGAATATATCCATGATCCGTGCCTATATCTGCTGCACACTGACAATCATCCACCATCTGCGCCACAGCTTTAAGTCTTAAACTAATTTCCATACAATTCTCCAATCTTGCACAATTCACAGTTAACTATGAACTTTGATATTGAATATGACAACCCTCTATCTGAATGTACAGAGTATTCTAACCTGCATGATAAAGTAAAATACTGCCACTATTAAAGATATATATATGTACTTATAAGAATACTTTTTATCATATTTAGAATAAATATGTCCTGCATAATACATACAAAACAGTACTCCCATATTCAGGAGTCCATAGAACATCTGTTTAAATGCAAACTGTTTGCCCGTCCCAAATTTTACAGCCATAAAACTTGTATCAAAGCTAACAGGCATTTTATCCGGCAATTTTCCATACAGGTACATAATTATCGGATCCAAAGTAAGCAAAAGAACTACTATAGATGTAATTATGAAGGGAATAAAAAATTTAGGTTCCCTGTTTATCGAAATACTTTTATTCAATTTATTTTCCCATTCAAAACATCTTATTTTTCTTTTCTCCAATTCTTCCGTAAATTTTTGAAAATTTTCTGGAGACAATCCATAGTTCACAGTATCTGTCTTTAGATATATTACATTTTTAGTTGAGGTAACAAACATATAGGTATTACCTATTTTGTCAATAAAAGATCTGCCTATCGCAAATTTATTTTTTCCATACCCTGATAATTTAACTCCTCTTACATATCCATGTGATTTTCGATACATTTGAATACTTTGAAAGGAAATTATTTCATTTTTTAATCCAAGTGCACTGGTTATATATAAATTATCTTCATCCATTGAATACTTAAGCGTACTACAGATAATAATATAATAAATCTGATATATATTTATGGATACCAATGTCAACTTTAGCAGATTATATATTTCATAGGAACTTACAAAATTTATTAAAAATATCAGTATAGCATCATATAAAATCATCAAACCTATAATAAAATACGCTCCTACTCCCTTCGCAGCTTTATAGGTAATTTTCACTCCATCATCACCCTCTTTATCAATAATTATATCATAAAATTCAGGGCTAAAAATGAATAGTTAACAGTCACAGTATTCATATATCCTAATTTCTAGTCTGAAAACAGTGAAAGCACCTTTGACTGGTGCTTTAATCTAAATAGTCCTTTAATTTTTTACTTCTACTTGGATGCCTTAGTTTTCTAAGGGCCTTTGCTTCAATTTGCCTTATTCTCTCTCTAGTTACATTGAATTCTTTTCCAACCTCTTCCAAAGTTCTTGCTCTTCCATCGTCTAATCCAAATCTCAATCTCAGCACCTTTTCTTCTCTGGGAGTTAGAGTGTCAAGTACATTTATGAGCTGTTCCTTAAGCATTGTGAAAGCCGCTGCCTCTGCCGGTGCAGGTGCTTCATCATCCGGTATGAAATCTCCAAGATGGCTATCTTCCTCTTCTCCAATAGGTGTCTCAAGGGATACAGGCTCCTGTGCTATTTTCATAATTTCTCTAACTTTATCTACAGGCATCTCCATTATCTCAGCTACCTCCTCAGGGTGAGGATCTCTTCCCAATTCCTGAAGCAATTGTCTGGAAACCCTGATAAGTTTATTTATTGTCTCCACCATATGAACAGGTATTCTTATAGTCCTAGCTTGATCCGCAATTGCCCTTGTAATGGCTTGCCTTATCCACCAAGTAGCATAGGTACTGAATTTATAGCCTTTTCTATAGTCAAATTTTTCTACCGCCTTTATAAGTCCAAGGTTTCCCTCCTGGATTAGATCCAAAAACAGCATTCCCCTGCCTACATATCTTTTTGCTATGCTGACTACTAATCTTAAATTGGCCTCTGCCAGTTTCTTTTTAGCTGTTTGATCCCCTGCTTCTATTCTCTTAGCAAGAGATACTTCTTCTTCTGGCAAGAGCAGTGAAACCTTCCCTATCTCTTTTAAATACATCCTAACCGGATCATCTATAGCTACACCTTCTGGAACTGACAAATCCAAATTTTTTTCATTCGTATCCGTTTCATTTAAATCTCCAGTTACTTCTACACCTATAGATTCAAGTGTTTCATATATTTTTTCTATCTGCTCAGGACTTAAGTCCACCTCTTCCAATTCGTCCATTATTTCTTTATAAGTTAAAGTTCCATTTTTCTTTCCCTTTTCTATAAGTTTCTTGACTAGCTGTATCTTTGAACTTTTATCCTTCATTTTCTTGCCTCCTTTAACCATTACTGCATTTCACCAATCCTTTTCTGTATTTCAATTAACCTTTGTGCCAATTCTAAAGACTCCTTTAATCTTCCTACAGACTCATATTCTTTTATTTTACTGATAATGTGATCTTCAGATTCCTCTAATCTATGTTTTTTAATCTTGTTTACAAAATTATCTACCAGACTTTTATAATCATAATTATCATATAGAACTTCAGTATCCATAATTTTTACCCATTCTTTGGATGTATCGATGTCATTACACCTTGCCTCTATCTGCGTTTTTCTCTTTTTTACATCATACTCCATATTTTCCACTATATACTTATATATTTTTTTATGGCTTTCCAATATGATATCCTTATCTTCCATTTTATCCAATGAATATTTAAAGGCCCTCTCATCTTCCAAAATCAATTTTAAAAGAGCTCTCTCTGCCTTTAAATACGCTGGTTCTAAATATAATTTTTGTCCAAAACCTGTATCTATATTCATATTTTTATATTTTTTTACATTTTTTTGAACATTGTCTCTATTTAACATGTCATAAAGCACTTGATCTCTTATACCTGTTTCCTCTGACAATTTTTTTAAATAAACTTCCCTCTCTATAGGATCCACTTTAGTTAATATCTCAAGTACTTTCTCCACATATCTTACAGTACTTTCGTTACTATCAAAATTTATATTTTTCTTTACACTTTCAATCCTATATTCTATAAGAGGGACAGCTTTATTCACAAGTTTTAGAAAATCCTCTCTCCCATTGTTCCTGACAAATTCGTCAGGATCCTTGCCATTCGGTATTTGCAGTACTTCAACCTCTAATCCAGCATCCTTAAGTATATCCATTCCACGTATTGTAGCCATCTGTCCAGCTGTATCGGCGTCATAGGATATTATAACCTTATCTGCATATTTTGCCATAAGTTTCGCTTGACTTACAGTAAGAGCTGTGCCTAAAGAAGCCACTACATTCGTTATCCCGCACTGATGAAGGGCTATACAATCCATATATCCCTCTACAATTATAAGCACTCTTGAAAAATTACTTTTTATTGCAAAATTCAATCCATAAAGATTTATACCCTTTTTAAATAGAGGAGTTTCCGGTGAATTTAAATACTTGGGTTTTGAATCGTCCAGTACCCTTCCTCCAAATCCTATTACCTTTCCTCTACTATTAAATACAGGAAAAATTATCCTATTTCTAAATCTATCGTAATAATTTTCTTTTTGACTTTTAACTATGAGTCCTGCAGAAAGCATATCTAATTCCGTAAACCCTTTATTTTTCAAAAAGTTTAACATACGATTCCAGCTGTCAACAGAATATCCCAATCCAAATCTTCTTATAGTATTTTCAGTTATACCACGATTCAATAAATAATTTTTAGCTCTTTTATCTCTTTTTAAACAGTTAAAAAAATATCTTGCAGCCGCTACATTTAATTCGTAGAGTTTTTGAAAAGTATTTTTTTTAAGACCGTTGTCTTTGTCAAAATCTATATCTATATTCACTCTATCTGCCAGTAATTTTACTGCTTCTGGAAAATTTAAATTTTTAGACTTCATTATAAATGTAAATACATTACCTGCCTCTCCACATCCAAAGCACTTGTATATTTGCTTATCTCTAGATACACTAAAAGAAGGTGTTTTTTCATGATGAAAGGGGCATAATCCCAAGTAATTTCTCCCCGATCTCTTAAGTTTTACACTTTCAGATATCACATCCACTATGTCATTTTCATCTTTTACCTTTTGAATGACATCTTCCGATATCACTAAACAACCCACCTATCTTAAAAATTAATATATTTAAATTATTATGTTCAAGAATAAATATATTCGACATAAATTACTATATTCCTTCTTTAATACTAAAATTTTTATTATTAAGTAAGGACATACTATATATATTCTTTACAGAAATTAAATATCCTTCAATAAGATAAATATTTAATTTTTAGCATATTCTATATTATTTACCTACATTATATAATTGTATTTTACCCATATAATAGTAAAAATTATTCTTTAATATATAACAAATTTAGGTACATATATATTATGAAACATCATAAGACAGTAATCATCACTCATTCCAGATATATAGTCCGCCACTCCCCTGTAAACTCCTTCTCTTTTCACAATATCCAGATAAAATTCAGGCATTTTATCTGGATATTTGAAAAAGTAATTAAATACCTGTTCCAGTACAAACTTAGCTTTATCTCTTTCAGCTTTTAATATATCTCCCTTGTATATTCTTTCAAACATGAAATTTCTAAGAACGCGAAGTGCACTAAATACTTCATCACTAAGAGCTACTTGTTCCGTCCCGTTTTTAATATTTTTCAGAGTAGTATATATACAGTTCTTTACGAGGGTATCTATTCTATTACTGTTAGTGCGTCCCAATACTTTTATGGCAATATCCGGTATATCTTTTTCTTCCAGCATCCCAGCCCGTATGGAATCATCTATATCGTGATTTACATAGGCTATTTTATCACTATATCTAACTACCTGTCCTTCTAGAGTGCAAGCTTTTGATTTATCTGTGAAACCACTGTGATACAGTATTCCATCCAGAACTTCTCCTGTAAGATTGAGGCCCCTGCCCAATTTTTCTATTTTAGTAAGCACTCTTACACTGTTCTCATTGTGCTTGAACCCTTCCGGCAAGAGTTTATCGAGAAGTTCTTCACCGCTGTGAGCAAAAGCTACATGTCCAATATCATGACCCATAGCTATAGCTTCTATTAGATCTTCATTCAGCCCTATGCCCTTGCCTATTGTCTTTCCTATCTGATTTACTTCCAGCGTATGAGTAAGCCTAGTTCTATAATGATCTCCCGGTGTTTTTATATACACCTGAGTTTTATGTTTAAGTCTTCTAAAGGACTTGCTGTGTATTATTCTATCCCTATCTATCATATAATCAGTCCTAATAGCGTCTTTTTTCTCTTTAATATTTCTCCCCATTGTTTTAACAGAAAAGGCAGCCTGAGGTATTAGTATCAACTTTTCCTTGTTTTCTATTTTTTCTCTTATATTCATATAACCACCTCATGAATTTATTCTATCTCACCATTAAAAACTCCTTTTTTTAGTGAAAATGTATAATATGAAGAAAGCTTTAATATTATTATAGAGAAAGAACTTTTAAGGAGTTTTATATGGATTTATTATCTGAAGAAAACGTAAAAAAATACGTTCTGCCCCATTATAATATGGTAAACGCAGATATATCTAGAATTAAATTCAAAGATACAGACAAGCAAAGAGCTGTATACAAAATAAATTATTTAAATAAAAGTTATTGTCTAAAAAAAGTATATTTCGATGAGAGCAATTTGCTTTTTGTATACTCTGCCATAGAATGGCTTTTTAGGCATGACATTAGAGTCCCCAGAATATTGCCTACAATTCACAGAGAACGATTTGTAAACTACAAAGAAATGCTCTTTATAATGACTCCCTGGATAACTGGCAGCAAATGTGACTATGACAACAACAAGCACTTATTACATGCAATTTCTAATTTATCCAAAATGCACAGTGTAAGTAAAAATTTTGTTCCAATTGATGGGAGTACCCAAAGAGTAAACTTTGAAAATATATATATATCTTTTCAGAAACATTTAAATCAGCTTCTAAACTGCTCAAATTTAGCTTTCAAATATAATGATAAATTCTCTGCACTATTTTTGCAGAACTTTGAAATTAATTTTATACTGGCAAAAATATCAGCCAGAATATCCTCTACTATTGATTATAAAAATTTAAGCACTTGCTTATGCCATTTAGATTACGTAAATAAAAACATAATATTTGATGAAGAGGACAACATCTGGGTAATTGATTTTGACAAATGCAGCATGGACTACTGTGCCCATGATATATCCTATTTTTTAAGAAGGTTTTTAAAAAGAACCACTACCAACTGGAGGTTAGATAGCACTATATCCTGCCTTGAACTATATGAAAAAATTTTTCCATTAACTTTAGATGACTATAAATACATTATCTCTTATTTATCTTTTCCTCAAAAATTTTGGAAAATATCCAGAGATTACTACAATAATATATTAAAATGTAACCACAATTCCTTTTTTTATTTATTAAAAAAAGCTTCCAGCAATTGTATCAATCAGCTTGAATTCACAATAGAGTTTGGAAAATACGTTGAAAAAAAATTCAATATCAACTGTAAATTGTAAGCTATAAATTTGATAAATATCCAAACATTTGTAAAGCCGATCTTTCCATAAAAAGTGGTAAGATCGGCTTGATATTTTTATTATCTCGGATTTCTCACCTGAGCCTGGGCAGCAGCCAGTCTCGCTACAGGTACCCTAAAAGGTGAACAGGAAACATAATCAAGTCCAACATCATGGAAAAATTCTACAGATGAAGGATCTCCACCATGTTCGCCACACACTCCAAGGTGTATATCAGGTCTAGTCTTCTTTCCTAACTTTACAGCCATTTCTATAAGCTTTCCTACTCCAATTTGATCTACTTTCTGAAATGGATCAAATTCATATATCTTCTTATCATAGTAGGAGTTCAAAAACTTGCCTGAATCATCTCTTGAAAATCCAAAAGTCATCTGAGTCAAATCATTGGTGCCAAAAGAGAAGAACTCAGCTTCAGTTGCTATTTCATCAGCAGTAAGTGCAGCTCTTGGAATTTCTATCATGGTTCCCACTTTATATTTTAGTTCTACTCCGCTATTTTTTATTATTTCATCTGCTACTTTTACAACTGTATCTTTGATATATTTCAATTCTTTTAACTCTCCTATGAGAGGTATCATTATCTCCGGTACTATATCATATCCCTTTCTCTTCTTTACATCTACAGCAGCCTCTATAATAGCTCTAGTCTGCATTTCCGCTATTTCAGGGTAGGAAACAGTAAGCCTGCAGCCCCTATGTCCCATCATGGGATTGAATTCATGAAGAGATCCTATAGTGTCCTTCAATTCCTGGAAGTCTATACCCATTTCCGCAGCCAAATTTCTTATATCATCTGTATCTGTTGGCAAAAATTCATGTAATGGCGGATCCAAAAATCTGATCGTCACAGGTCTTCCCTCCATAGCCTCATATATACCGACAAAATCCTCTTTTTGTCTCGGTAAAAGCTTATTCAGTGCTCTTCTTCTCTGTTCCTCTGTCTTGGAAACTATCATCTCTCTCATTTCTGGTATTCTATCCTCATCAAAGAACATATGCTCTGTCCTACAAAGTCCTATTCCCTCAGCTCCAAATTCAACTGCCTGTCTGGCATCCTTTGGAGTATCAGCATTGGTTCTAACTCCCATCTTTCTTATATCATCAGCCCAGCTCATAAATGTACCAAAATATCCAGATATTTCAGGTGACACCGTTTTTATAGGCTCTCCATATACATTTCCTGTACTTCCGTCTAATGATATGTAATTCCCTTCTTTATAGATCTTGCCTGCTCCTTTAAAAGTCTTTGTCTCTTCATCTATTATCAGATTACCGCATCCAGCCACGCAACAAGTTCCCATACCTCTAGCTACCACAGCTGCATGAGAAGTCATTCCACCCCTTATTGTAAGTATTCCTTCTGAAGCTGCCATACCTTCTATATCCTCGGGGGATGTCTCTAACCTTACAAGTATTACTTTTTCTCCCCGATCATGATGTTTTTTCGCATCCTCTGCTGTAAAATATATTTTTCCACAAGCAGCTCCCGGAGATGCCGGAAGTCCCTTTGCTATTACAGCTGCTTTCTTGAGCTCATCCTTATCAAAATTCGGGTGAAGCAGTGTGTCAAGTTGTTTAGGTTCAACTTTAAGGATGGCCTCCTTTTTGCTGATAAGACCTTCCCGCACCATATCCACTGCTACTTTAAGTGCAGACTGTGCGGTTCTCTTCCCATTTCTAGTTTGAAGAAAATATAATTTTCCCTGTTCTATGGTAAATTCCATATCCTGCATATCTTTATAGTGATTTTCCAATTTCTGGGCTATATTCATAAATTGAGAATAACATTTTGGAAGATCTTCTTTTAACTTTGTTATAGGCTGTGGTGTTCTTATTCCTGCAACTACATCTTCCCCCTGCGCATTTATAAGATATTCACCAAATATAGACTTCTCCCCTGTAGCAGGATTTCTTGTAAATGCCACACCAGTACCTGAAGTTTCTCCCATATTTCCAAATACCATAGATTGTACATTTACAGCCGTACCCCATTCACTTGAAATATCGTTTAATCTTCTATACACTATAGCTCTCGGATTATCCCAGGACCTAAATACAGCAGTAATAGCTTGTATTAATTGTTCCTTAGGCTGTTGTGGAAAGTCACTTCCCATTTCACTATTGTAAATTTTCTTAAATTTCACAATTATTTCCTTTAAATCAGATGCATCTAAGTCGGTATCATATTCAAGATTCCTTGCATCCTTTACTTCATCCAGTATATCCTCAAATTTTCTTTTTTCAATTCCCATAACTACATCTGAAAACATCTGAATAAATCTTCTATAGGAGTCATAGGCAAATTTTTCATTTCCCGTAAGTTTACTTAATCCCCTGACAGTGTCATCGTTTAAACCTAAATTAAGTATAGTATCCATCATTCCAGGCATGGAAACCCTTGCTCCTGATCTTACAGAAACTAAAAGTGGATTTTCTATATTTCCAAATTTTTTACCTGTTTTTTTTTCAATTTTTTCAAGTGCGGCATAAATTTCATCCACAATGCCCCTGGATATGATCTTACCGTCTTTATAATATTTTGTACAAGCTTCTGTAGATATGGTAAAACCCTCTGGAACAGGTATGCCGATATTTGTCATCTCTGCCAAATTTGCACCTTTTCCGCCAAGTAGATTTCTCATACCAGCATTTCCCTCATTGAAAAGATAAACATACTTTTTGTCTGCCATATAGAACATCCCCTTTTTTATAAAATTTAGCATGTTTTATATATACATCAACGAATAAATTATTCCGTATACCAATCTATTTGTTTTCCCCTATTTTTACAAAAAGCCTTGTTATATTTGTCTTTGAAACTTTACCTACAATTTTAAGCACTTCATTATTCAACCTGTCTCGAGATTTTTCTACCACTGGCAAACTATCCACTTCATGCTCCATTATCTTTTTAGCTGCCATGTAAGCAACATCATCCTTTTCAACAAATATTATATTTGGCATTCTGGTCATTATTATTCCCACAGGTATTTTATGCATATCGGTACTTCCAATAGCTATCTTCAAAAAATCCTTCCTGGAAACAGCACCTATAAGAAGCCCTTTATTTTCTATAAACAAAGTGCCAACATCATTCAAAAATAAGTATACTATGGCATCATAAACGGTAGTATTCTCATCCACTACTACTGGTTTTGACATTATATCGCTTACTTTTATATTCATTATATAATCGTATATAAGGCTATGGGAAGGTTTTTTAGAATATATATATCCTACCTTAGGTTTTGCCTCCAATATGCCCGTCATAGTAAGTATAGCTAGATCTGGTCTAAGTGCTGCCCTTGTGACATTTAATCTAGATGCGAGCTGCTCACTTGTTATGGGTGCATTATCCCTTACTAATTTTATTATTTTCTCTTGTCTCGGTGATAATTTAATAATATTCACCCTCTCTCTTTGTAGTAAAGTCAATAATTTCTGCAGATATTCACTAAGAGGAAATTTAACATTAGTATTTAAGCTACAATATTACAAAATTATTATACCACATATATATTAATGAATAGTATATGTTTTTTTATTTTATCCAATATTATGAATAAATTTCAAATCTATATACTATTCATTATATGTTTTAACACTAATTGTATTATATAATTCTAATTTTTATCCTTATCAGTATCTTTCTCCTGTCCATTTTCATCATCATCTATATCATCAAATTTTACAGTATATTTATATGTGTTTTTATCCTGCTTGTCATCTTTGTGTTTGAATTTATCCTTAACTGAAGATGCAGCATCAAACACCCTATCCTTCATTTCATTTACAGTACTCTTCATTCCGCCTTTTATTACCTTATTCACCACTTCTACAGTTCCATCATCTTTCGTTATCTCTATAGTCACCTGTGTAATCACTGCAGTCAATATCCCTATAGCTATAAGCGGCGGCCATACAAGAGCTGTCAAAGTTGCTGCAATACCTGCATTTACAGGAATGTCAACTACCACCTTATCACCTTTTTTTATCTTTACTCTATTTACATTGCCTTTTTTCACTAAATCCTTCAGCCATTCCAAAAATTCATCCTTAGTGGTGTATAAACTATCCTTGGCCGATTTTTTATTTTGCTCTATATATATGAGAGCATCAACCACATTTCCTTCACAAACTTCTAATGCCTCTTTTGCCTCAGAATAATTTACCCCTGTTCTCTCTCTTATAATATCAATTTTTTCCAATGTTATCTCACTCATGTTTTTCTCTCCTTTTAGATTTTATTTTTCTCAAAATTTTCAAGATACCTTAAAGTGTCAAGACTTTTAGGTTTCCTAAAATAATTTTGGGAAATAACCAGGTTCAAAACCTTATACAGTTCTTTCTTTACTTTATCAGACAATACAACTTTATATACATTTTCAAGAGAAATCTTTGACAAATATTTAAGTGCACTGCCAGTGGCATAATCTATATGCAAACCATTGATCTTTTTACATTTATCGCAGACACCTCCTGAATATTGAAAACTGAAATAATTAAATGAAGCCATCTTTTTTCTACATATACAGCAGTAATCAAAATTCAACTCATAGCCTGTGGCCTGTAAAATTTTCAACTCAAATGATCTGGCTAGAATTTCAATGTCCACTGCATGACTCCTTATGAGATAAAACGCAGTAACCAGTTGTTTAAACATCTCTTCGCTTTTTTCCCCATCACTCATGGCTATATCTATGAGTTCACAAAAATAAGAAGCATAAGTTAAATCATTTAAGTCGTCCAATAAATCTTGAAAAGAATCTATTAAAATACTTTCGTTTATCACATATAGACTCTTTCCCTTGTATAAAACGTAGTCTCCGTAACAAAATTGAAGTGTAGTTGAAAACAATGAGTTCCTGCTTCTTTTTGCCCCTCTAGCTATGGTGGACACCTTACCCAACTTCTCAGTGAAAAGCCAAACCAACTTGTCAGATTCCTTTATATCTTGAGTTTTTATTATTATAGCTCTAGTTTTAAATATGGACAGATAATCATCTCCCTGTCTATAAGTTATATTATATCCTTTTTTAAGGAGAAAAACATTCCTTCTGAGTAAATATCACTTTATTTTTTATACCCTAATTCCTTCAGCAGTCTGTCATTGTCTCTCCACTCTTTTCTTACTTTTACCCAGACTTGCAGATATACTCTGGAATTTAAAAATTTTTCAATATCCTCTCTCGCATAAGAGGATATCCTCTTTAACATGGAGCCATTTTTACCTATTATTATTCCCTTGTGTGATTCCTTCTCGCAAATTATATTTGCCTCTATATTGTATATTCCCTTAGGATCCTTCCTCATAAATATTATTTCAACAGCTATACCGTGTGGAACTTCCTTGGAAAGGAGTCTGAGAGATTTCTCTCTTATAATTTCAGAAACTATAAATTTTTCCTGCCTGTCAGTAATAACATCTTCTGGATAATATTTAGGTCCTTCCGGCATATACTTTACCATAAGTTCCAATAATTCATCAGTATTTTTCTTTTTCAACGCAGATACAGGTATTATTTCCTGAAAATCAAAGAATTCAGAATAGTTTTTTAAAGTTTTTGCCACCCTGGAAGCAGGATTTTCGTCTATTTTATTCAACACCAAAAATACTGGTATCTTGGTGGTTTTTATATTTTCCAGTATATATCTATCCTCTCTTCCTATCCCATCCTGGGGAGTAGTCAAAAAAATTACCAGATCCACATCCTTGATGGAATCCTCCGCAGATTTCACCATATAATCTCCCAGTTTATCCTTGGGTTTATGAATACCGGGAGTATCTACAAAAATCAACTGGAAGTCCTCTTCCGTCAAAATGGTATTTATATTGTTCCTGGTAGTCTGCGGCTTACAGGATACAATAGACAATTTTTCTCCCATAATTCTATTGGTAAGCGTTGACTTTCCCACGTTCGGCCTTCCTATTATTGTAATAAATCCTGACTTAAACATAAATTTTCTCCTTATTCATCCAAATATTATAAATAAAAAAACTGTTATCAAAATGCCAAATACCGCTCCGAAAATCACTTCTGTAATAGAATGAGCTTCTGAATCCACCCTGCTTTGAGCCACTATAAAGGCCATGAGATAGCTCAATATAACTACCGCAAGCTGTCCCGTTATCAAAGCTATAGTAGTGGCTATGGAAAAAGCTATGGCACTATGTCCGCTGGGCATTCCTCCCTTAAGCGGAGTACCTTCTCCAAAAATGGCTTTTACAATTATGGTAGTTATACATACAATGGCAAGTATTATAAATATCGTATAGGGATTTGTACTTTTAACCTTTTTTATAACCATAAAATTTATATACTTCAATTTATCCCAAAATATTATATATCCCACCACTACAGCATTTATAGCCGAAATAAGCACTGCTCCCGCTGCAACATTTTTTGCAATTTTAACTAGTGGATGATAATAATTGGTAGTGGCATCTATGGCAAATTCCACTGCCGTATTAAAAAGCTCTGCCATGATGACCATACTTATGGTTATCACAATAGCTAAAATCTCCATTTTGCTCAAATCATAGAAAAAACACATAGTAAGTACTAAGACAGCTGCTATCATATGTATTTTCATATTTCTCTGTGTTCTAACAGAATATATTATCCCCTCAATTGCGTAATTGAAGCTATCCAACAATTTTTTAACTTTCATTGTACAATCACCATACTTCAGAATTTAAAATTATCTCTTACAGTTCAAATTCCCGTAATATTTCCTCTTCTCTCCTTCTCATAACTTTTTTGTCCTCATCTTCCATATGATCATATCCCAAAAGATGAAGCAGCGAATGTACTGTCAAATAGCATACCTCTCTTAAAAAGGAATGACAAAATTCTCTGCTCTGTTCCTCTGCTTTTTCAAGAGAAATAGCTATATCCCCCAATACTAAATTTTCCCCATCCATGTCACTTGGCTGAAAATCGTAATTGGTATATACATCCTTAAATACCCGGCCTTTTGGATATTCCAGCATTGGAAAAGACAACACATCTGTTGCTCTATCTATATTCCTATTTTCCCTATTTATATCTTTTATATGATCATTATCTACAAAAATCACACTTATTTCACAAGGTAAATTTACCTCTTCCTCTTTTAAAGCATACTCTATAATTTCTCTAATACTGTGTTCCATCTCTTTCGTAATCTCTATCTTATCCTGCCTATTGTCCAAAAAAATCACTTTTTATCCTCCTGTTTTAACTTATTCATGACTTTATCGGAAAATTTATCCGATGGATATTCTATTCTATGGTGATATATTCCAACCAAAACTTTAAAAAATTCATTCTTTATTTTATTTATATCTTTCAAAGTCAAATCGCAATTGTCAAGTTGACCCGCATCCAGCCTATCCTTTATTATATTGTCCACCATTCCCTGAATCCTGCCCTTATCAGTATCATTAATAGATCTTACAGCAGCTTCCACTCCATCGGCCAGCATTATTATACCAGCTTCTTTAGTCTCTGGTATAGGGCCGGGATATCTAAATTCATCTTCATTCACATCTTCTGGATCTTTACATGAGTTCTTCATGGTCAAATAAAAATATTTCACAAGGGATGTTCCATGATGTTGTTCTATAATATCTTTTATTATTTTAGGCAAATTATACTCATCAGCCATTTCCGCCCCATCTTTAACATGAGATATTATTATCAAAGTACTCAAATTAGGAGTTAATTTATTGTGTGGATTATCTTTTCCCACTTGATTTTCTTTAAAAAAATATGGCCTTTTTATTTTCCCTATATCATGATAATAAGCCGCAACTCTAGCTAAAAGTGGATTACCTCCAACTTTTTCAGCTGCCACTTCCGCTAAATTTCCAACTAATATACTGTGGTGATAGGTCCCAGGCGCTTCTATCAGAAGTCTTTTTAATAGGGCATTGTTGGGATTTGAAAGTTCCAAAAGCTTTATAGTAGTAACTATATTGAACACGCCCTCAAATAGAGGAAGAAATCCTATTACCAATATTCCGGAAGTTATACTGGCAATTCCTGCAAATATACCTTTTTTAGCTATATCCAACATATTGTTGCTGAGTAAAAACCCCATGGAGAAGGTAAGTATACCATTTATGACAAGCATGTAAAGAGAAGCAAATAATATGTCATTTCTCTGCTGCATTTTTTTAAGTATAGTAGCTCCCATTACTGCATTTACAAGAGCTACTATAGTTATATCCGGGCTAAATTCCACCGCTGCACTTATAAAAACACAATTCAACACATTTACAGCTAATGACACTTTATCATCTAAGAGCAGTGTCATTATCATAGGTACAAATGTCAGAGGTATTAAAAAAGGCGAAGCCAAATCGATAGTCCTAGATAAAAGCACACTCAAACAGCTGAGTGTATCAATCATTACAAGCATTTTGGTATCTTTATAAATCTTCCTACTATATTTATATAAATAAACCCATTGAATAGTCAATATCAAAAGTACCAATAAAGCCAACGGGAAATAAATATGCCATTGAAAATAGGGACTGTCATCTAAAAGTCCTAAATCATCCAGCATCTTTATCTGATATTTAGTTACAGGTTCCCCTTCTTTTACTATAGTCTGATCCTTTTTTATCATGACAGGCAGAACTTTTTTCTCCGCCTCTTTCCTCAATTCCTCAGTTTTCTCCTTGTCATAAAAAAAATTAGGTGAAATTAAAGAAAATCCTACATCAGTAGCCAACTGTCTTAAATTCTTATTGAAATTTGAAGTACTTACTTTAAGCAGTATGCTCTGCTGGGCTTTTTTAATATCTGCCTGGTTATCCTTCTGGGTATTATCACTTATATTATTATTATCATACATATCCGCTATAGTTTTTTGTAAAAAGTCCTGAAGCTGTTTTGCTTCGTCCTCGTTAAGTCCTATTATACTCAGGTAATCCTCATCATTTAAATTTATATTGCCTTCACTTTTTAATTTTTTCAATTTGCTTTTTTCATCTAATTGAGAAGCCCTTAACTGGTTCACTTTAGAAAAAAAGTCATTTAATTTATTTAAACTTTCCGTTTTCACTTCAGGTTTTTTGTTGTATTGAATAGGGACAGCATCCACTGCCTGCTGTATTTTTGTCTGAGTAGACAATTCGTCTTTAGCCTCTCTAGGTGCCTTTATATCAACTTTTGCAATATCCCCTTCCGATAAATTATATTTTTTTGTTGTAAGTCCAGACGCCAGCAAAGAATAAATAAATATAAAACTTATGATAAAAATAATTATCCTATCAGTCTTTTTCTTTAAAAAAATCTTCTTTAATGACAATTTTTTCAATTAAAATCACCCTTTGTTTTTACTACTCTATAAATTCACTTTAGTTTTTGAGCTTTCCCTTTATCTCTGAACATCAGAAACCGCTATATTTTCCTCCGCTGCGACCTGAACTTTCACTTTATAAGATTCACCAGGTTCATAGGTGACCCTTTTATCTACAATTTTTATGGATTTATCTAAATTGGAACATATACTTTTATAAAGTTTCTGTCCTGTATCCTTTACTATCTTCTGGGCATTCCCTTTTATTACTGTCTTTTTAACCTCATAGTAAGTTTCCCTACCAAAAATAAATTTGCTTTCCTCTATTTTATCATATTTATTAAATTTATTATTATCTTTTTTTAAATATAACTTCTTACCTCTCAAATTAATATAATAATTATCTACTTTCTTACCTGTTCTGATATTTTTTACATTATCTATTTTTACATCAGCACTGCTTTCATACAGTGTACTGCATATGACATACCCCGCGGCATGTACACTATAAGTAGATCCCTCAATTCCCTGCTCTCCTTTGACAAGAATCTGGCCCTTTTTTACCTCGTCACCCGCTTTTACAACTGGTGTACCCAGTGTAGTATATACTCTCAATACTTTGCCATCTTTTTTTGCCACCAAATTACACGGAGTATTATCCATACTTATATCCGGTGGAGATTTTTTCTCCACTACATTTATATTTAATTCAGAGCCCTGCATTCTCACTTTAACCCACATTATGTCATCATTGTCCTTCATAAGTTTCTGTTCTATTCTATATACGTTTATTTTATTTTTACTCGTCCCTGGTCCTATCCCATAAGCTTTAAGCTGCTGCCTTATTGTATAAGGTGGAATCCCTTCAGCAGAATCTATTTTTATATTCCATATAAATGTAGACAAGTAATATATTATTGCAGCAAATAAAATCACTCCTAAAACTAGGGTTATTTTTCTCTTAATCCTAATTATAAAAAAAGTAATACCCCTTCTTTTGATTATCTTTATTCTAGTACTGGTCTTCCTGGCTATATTTTCTACTTTACCATAATCTTTTAAATCTATCTCCATAGTCATAGTGGTAATACTTTTCTTTTTTATATTTTTTATACAGATGTCATTTTCCCACATAAGGTTAATAAACTTTTCAGGTATAAGGGATTGTATCTCAATTAAAATTATTCCATTTCTATAATTTTTAAAAGAAAATTTATCAGTTTCCCTCATAAACTATAGATTTAAATTTTCCTCCTATAGTTATAGTGCTTCCACCTATAAAAAGCACTTCAAATTTACTTCCATATATTGATATCAACCCTATACCTGAATTAATTTTTATCTGACTATCCTCAAATAGTATGATGCCCTTATGATTTTCTATTATTATCTCGTTATTTCCCATAACTTTAATTTGAGGCATATTCAAAATTATATCTCTTGGCAAATCCAGCTTATCCGCAATATTTTGTTTTGTGTCATACATTTTATTTTTCACGATATCACCTCTAAGAATTTATCTCCCAACTCTCTTACCTTTACTAATTTATGAAATACAGGAATGATAAATTACTTAAAGCTGTGAACTATTTAAATTTTTCCCATTAAAAAAGGTTGAGATATAATCTCAACCTTTCTATTTATTTAAATATTGTTTTACTATTTGACTTACAAGTTTGCCATCTGCTCTGCCTCTGGTTTTAGGCATTACAATTGCCATAATTTTTTTCATGTCTTTCATGCTCTGTGCCCCTACTTCATTAACTGCTTTCCGTACAATCTCGGAAATATCCTCTTTACTCAACTGCTGAGGAAGGTATTTTAACAAGATCTGTATTTCAGATTTTGTTTTATCTATTAAATCCTGTCTCTTGCCCTTTTCAAATTCAAGTATAGATTCACGTCTCTGTTTTACTTCTTTTGATATTATATCTATGATCTTTTCATCATCGTCAAGTTTTTTTCCATCAGCTTTTTCCACCAATAAAATAGCAGCTTTGACCATACTTATAGTACCTGCTCTAAGCTTATCACCTGACTTCAAAGCCTGCTTCCAGTCTTCTTGTAAATTTTCTTTAAGAGACATATTACTTGGTACCCTCTTTCAAAGAATTCTATTTAAACTTTCTCTTTCTTGCAGCTTCTGATTTCTTCTTTCTCTTTACACTTGGTTTCTCATAGTGCTCTCTTTTTCTGACTTCCGAAAGAACACCAGCTCTAGCACATTTTCTCTTGAATCTTCTCAATGCGCTTTCTATAGTCTCATTTTCTCCCACTTTTATTTCTGACACATTATCTCCCTCCCTCCGCTAGCTCAATCTAATTTTAAAAATTAAATACAGTTAACATAGGTCAAATAGCACATAGCAATTATACAATAGATCTTTGGACACTGTCAACAATTTCATATAGCTGCATATATTATTATCCCTCTGAATTCAGCATATACACCTTAATAAAATTTTTAGCCCGGCGGCCATTTAAATGATCTGCCACCTAATAAGTGAAAATGAATATGAGGTACTGTCTGCCCTGCTTCCTCACCACAGTTAGTCACAATTCTATATCCTTTTTCTGCCAAACCCAATTTATCTGCAATCTGTTTTGCAACCAAATATATATGAGCAATAATATTGGAATCTTCTTCAGTAAGATCATTTATACTCCTTATATGTTTTTTAGGTATTATGAGAACATGTACTGGAGCACCTGGTTCTATATCCTTAAAGCTTAACACTATATCATCTTCATATACTTTCTCAGATGGTATTTCACCTTTTATTATTTTGCAAAAAATACATTCTTCCATAGTCATCACCTCCTTAACAGTAATTATTCAATAATCAATATGAAATATCCTTCTGAAAGTCAAATAAAACTTTTTATTTTTCCATAAACACATCCATCTTTTACACTTTTCAGCTCAGTATTCAAAATTTTCCCTTCTAAATTCTGACCACATTTTCCTCTGGATATCACTTTTATATAATTGGGAGTATACCCCTCATAATAATCATTATTTTTCTCAAATTGGCTCTCATAAAGTACATCCATATTCTTCCCTAAAAATTTATTCATAAACTGTTTTTCCAACTTTTTATCCAATTCTATAATTTTGCTGCTTCTCTCTTCCTTTATCCTGCCATCTATCTGCTTCCTCATACTTGCAGCTCTCGTACCTTTTCTTGGACTGTACTTAAAAACATGAATTTTGGAAAACTCTATTCTATTCAAAAAATCATAGGTCTTACTGAACTCTTCTTCTGTCTCTCCAGGAAATCCCACTATAATATCCGTAGTTATAGACACATCTTTTATTTCATCTCTTAATTCTTTGACTATTTTCTCGTATTCCAGGACAGTATAGTGTCTATTCATTCTCCTTAAAGTTTCATCACATCCACTCTGAAGGGAAAGGTGGAAATGTGGACACAACTTTTTTAATCTTTTTATTCTATTTATGATACCTTCTGTAAAAAATTTGGGATCTATGGAACCAATCCTAACTCTTTCAATACCTTCTATTTTATCTACTTCTTCCAGTATCCCTGCAAGATTCCAATCATCTTTCATATCCATGCCGTAAGAGGCAATATGTATTCCTGAAAGCGTCACTTCTTTAAAATTATTTTGAGCAAGTTTTTTTACTTCCTCTACAACTTTACCTGGAGGTTTGCTGCATACTGCTCCTCTGGCAAATGGGATGAGACAGTAAGAACAAAATCTATTACAGCCATCCTGTATTTTGAGAAAAGCTCTAGTTCTGTACTGATATTTATCTATATTAAGTTCTTCAAAAACTCTGTTCTTAAGAACGTCATTGACCTCTATTATCTTGCGATGTTCCAAGCATACCCTCTTTATCAAATAAATTATGTCTCCCTTATTTCTGGTACCTAAAACAACATCCACACCCTCTATATTAGATACTTTTTCAGGTGAAATTTGAGAGTAACATCCAACTACAGCTATTATTGCGCTTCCATTTTTTCTCCTAGCCCTATGTATCATCTTTCTGGATTTCTTATCTCCCATGTTAGTTACAGTGCAGGTATTTATCACATACACATCTGCACAATCATCAAAACCAACTATATTATATCCCTCAGCTATAAATTTTTCTGCCATAGCTTCGGTTTCGTACTGATTCACCCTGCAGCCTAGAGTAAACATCCCCACTGCCTTTTTATGCCCATATACACGAAAAAATTCTTCATTGCCAAGTGATAAATCAACTTTTTCACTGTCAATTACCTTCACCTAATAATACCTCCTAAATCACCTAATTCATACATGAGAAGTGCTAGTGAAACAAAACCCGCAGTTTCTGTCCTAAATATTCTAGGTCCCAGTGTCACTATATGAGAATTCATGTTTTTGAGAAGTTCTATCTCATTTTCTTCAAATCCACCTTCAGGTCCAATTACTACAGCTACTTTTTTTATAGTATCCCTATTGTCTATAGAATCAATCACATTTCTTATGCCCAAATTTTTTTCGTTTTCATAGGGCACAAAAATCAAATCCATAGGCACTAATGATTGCAAAAGTCCTTTAAAATCAATAGGTCTATCCACTACTGGTATCCTGCTTCTCTTACACTGTTTACAGGCCTCCTTGGCAATTTTATTCCATCTTTCCGCCTTCTTAGATTGGGTAAAATCAACTTTAACCACTACCCTCCTGGTAATAACAGGAGTTATTTCATATGCCCCTATTTCCGTAGCTTTTTGTACAATCAAATCCATTTTGCTCGATTTTGGCAGTGCTTGAAATAGATACATCTTAACAGGACTTTCATTGCACAGTTCAATTTCCTCTATAATTTTTACTGTAACACTTTCCCTCTCGACACTCTCTATAGTTCCCAAAAATTCTTTGCCATCACAGTTGTTTATATTTACCTTATCCCCGCATTGAAGTCTAAGTACCTTATTTATATGCTTTACATCATCTCCCTTGATAAAAGCTGTATTACAGTGTATATCCTGTTCAGGCACAAAAAATTTATTCATCACTTCATATCATCCTTTTTGCAACTACACATATCCATTCCCCATCCTCATTTACTTCTTTTATTTTAAATCCACTATTCCTCAATTTTTCAATCACATCTTTCCTTCTGTCTTTTATTATACCTGAAGATATAAATATTCCTCCAGGAACTATAAAATTTTTTACATCATCTGTTAAGGATATTATAGCATCTGCAATTATATTGGCAACTACCACATCTGCCTTTCCATGAACCTTTTCCATGAGATTCCCTTGAAATACCTCTATGTTTTTTACATCATTATATTCAAGGTTTTTTAAGGCCGATTCCACAGCCGTACCATTTATGTCCACAGCTATAACATGTTTTGCTCCAAGTTTTGCTGCAGTTATAGCCAGTATTCCCGATCCCGTGCCTATATCAAACACCTGCGAATCCAGCTTAACATATTTCTCCAGAGCTTTTATACACATTCTCGTAGTTTCATGAGTTCCAGTTCCAAAGGCCATGCCTGGATCTAGCTGAACTACTAAATCATCTTTTTCAGGATTATAATTTTCCCAAATGGGCTTCACCACAACTCTATTCCCTGCCCTATAAGGTTTATAATACTGCTTCCAGTTATTCTCCCAATCTTCTTCATTCACTTTACTTACGGTGATAATGCCTTTTCCCTTATCTATCCCGCAGTTTTTTAAATTATTTACCCTTTCTTTTATATATTCCAGATAATTCTTAAGATTTTCATCTTCCTTATAATATCCTTTTATCACTGCGCCATCTTTTACCTTCAGCAAGCTTTCATCAAAATAATCCCAATCCTGGGGACGTTTCTTTTCAAATTCAATATCTTTAGGATCTTCTATGGACACACCTTGAACTCCTGTATTGTATAATATTCCAGAAACCGCTTCTACAGCTTCACTGCTAGTAATAATTGCCACTTCTATCCACTCTTTTTTCATGAATTTCCTCCTACACTCAATTTGGATCTACATTAAAACTATAAAGTTTGCTGACAGCCCTTAAGTTAAAAGCTGTCAGCATCTACAAATTATTTAAATCCATGTTTAAATTTATCCATAAAGGATTTTCTTCCAGTTCCTCCCGCAGGGATCTCTCCACTTGCCTCCATAAGCATCATAATAGCTTCCTTTTGCTTCTCATTTAAGTTCTTAGGCACATCCACAATCACTTTTACATATTGATCTCCTCTGCCTCTTCCATTGACTTTAGGTACACCTTTTCCTCTCAATCTAAATACAGTTTCAGATTGTGTTCCAGCAGGTACTTCATATTTCACATCTCCGTCTATAGTAGGTACCCTTATACTTGTTCCCAGAGCAGCTTTTCCAAAACTAATATGAGTATCCAAATAGATATCAAATCCATCTCTTTTAAATTTAGAATGAGATGATACTCTTATATTTATATACAGATCTCCTGGACTGCCTCCATTTTTACCTCCCTCGCCTTGTCCTCTTATAGGGATTACATTGCCATTATCCACTCCTGCAGGAATTTTTACTTTTATACTTCTACGCCTTCTAACAGTACCCGTACCCCTGCATTCAGGACATATATCCCTGTCTTTGATAATAGTACCCTTTCCGCCGCATTTGTCGCAGGTACTCATACTTACAAAACTTCCAAGAGGTGTATTTCTTTGAGTTCTCACCTGCCCCGTTCCGCCGCATTTGTCACAGGTATGTGGATGAGTTCCTCTTTTGGCACCCGTTCCATTACAGGCTTCACATTTTTCATTTCTAGTTATGGATATTTCCTTTTCCACACCGAAAACTGCCTGTTCAAAAGTCAAATTTAAGGTATATTCAAGATCTGCACCTTTTTCTGGCCCATTTTTTCTTCTTCTGCTTGAAGAAAATCCTCCTCCAAAGAAAGAGTCAAATATATCTCCAAAGCCGCCCATATCGGAAAAATCAAATCCACCAAATCCCCCTTCAAATCCAGAACCTCCGTTAAAATCAGCTGTACCAAACTGATCGTACTGAGCTTTTCTCTGTGGATCCGACAAGACCTGATAGGCTTCATTTATTTCCTTGAATTTTTCCTCGGCTTCTCTATTTCCTTGATTTCTATCAGGGTGGTATTTTAATGCTAATTTTCTAAATGCTCTTTTTATTTCATCATCACTGGCACCCTTTTTAAGGCCTAGTATTTCATAATAATCTTTTTTGGCCATCTTTTTATTTTTCACCACCTAAAACGAAAGTATTATTTAGTAAAAATCCAATTCTCTACTTAAATTAAGGGAAGAGCAAAAACTCATCCCTTAACTATTACTATTATACACGTTTATTATACAATCGTGAAGAGAAAATATTACTTATCATCATCTACTTTATAATCAGCATCAACTACATTGTCATCATTTTTATTCCCTGATCCACCCTGAGTGCCAGCTCCTGGATTTGGACCTGCTCCTGGGTTTGGACCTGCTCCTGGATTAGGGCCCGCTCCTGGATTTTGACCTGCCTGAGCATTTTGACTGTATATTTTTGATGTAACTCCATAGAGTGCCTGAGTTAGATCCTCAGTAGCTTTCTTTATTGCATCCAAATCATCGCCATCTTTTATTTTCTTAACTGCTTCTGCCTTTTCCTCTACATTTTTCTTGTCTTCACTTGAAACCTTGTCTCCTAGATCCTTTAATGTCTTTTCGCTTTGATACACAATTTGATCTGCATTGTTCTTAACTTCTATGGATTCTTTTCTCTTTTTATCCTGTTCTTCATATTTTTCAGCTTCCTTTACTGCCTTATCTATTTCACTGTCACTCAAATTAGTGGAAGCTGTAATTGTTATATTTGCCTCTTTTCCAGTTGCCTTGTCTTTAGCCGATACATTAACTATACCATTTGCATCTATATCAAAAGTAACTTCAATCTGAGGAATTCCCCTTGGAGCCGGAGCTATACCTGAAAGAGTAAATCTCCCCAGAGTCTTATTGTCAGCTGCCATCTGTCTTTCACCTTGAACTACGTGGATTTCAACAGAGGTTTGATTATCTGCAGCAGTGGAAAATATCTGGCTTTTTTTAGTTGGTATTGTAGTATTTCTATTGATGAGCGGAGTAGCAACTCCTCCCAAAGTTTCAATCCCAAGAGTAAGTGGTGTTACATCAAGAAGAAGTACATCTTTTACGTCTCCAGTAAGTACCCCTGCCTGAATAGCTGCTCCCACTGCCACACATTCATCAGGATTAACACCTTTTGAAGGTTCTTTACCAGTGAAATTCTTTACTGCTTCTTGAACCGCCGGTATTCTTGTGGAACCTCCCACTAATATAACTTTATTTATATCATTTATTGTAATTCCCGCATCATTTAAAGCTTTTTTCATAGGCTCTATAGTTTTATTTACCAAATCTCCCGTCAGTTCATTGAATTTTGCCCTTGTCAAATTCATGTCTATGTGCTTAGGGCCATTGGCATCTGCCGTAATAAACGGTAAATTTATATTTGTCTGCATGGAAGATGACAATTCAATCTTTGCTTTTTCAGCTGCTTCTTTTAATCTTTGAAGTGCCATTTTATCCTTTCTCAGATCTATTCCATTTTCAGCTTTAAAAGTATCTGCTATATAATCCATTATCTTCTGATCAAAATCATCTCCTCCAAGATGGGTATCTCCATTTGTGGCCTTAACCTCAAATACCCCATCTCCAAGTTCCAATATTGATACATCAAAAGTACCTCCACCTAAATCATATACAAATATCTTTTGATTTGTATTCATCTTATCCATGCCATAAGCAAGAGAAGCAGCCGTAGGCTCATTTATTATTCTTCGAACATTAAGTCCTGCAATCTTTCCTGCGTCTTTAGTAGCCTGTCTTTGGCTGTCATTAAAATATGCAGGCACGGTTATAACTGCTTCTGTTACAGGTTCTCCTAGATAGGCTTCAGCATCAGCCTTTATTTTTTGAAGTATCATAGATGATATTTCCTGAGGTGTATACTTTTTTCCATCTATATCCACCTTATGATCTGTTCCCATTTGCCTTTTTATTGACATTATAGTTCTATCTGGATTTGTTATTGCCTGTCTTTTAGCTACTTGACCTACCAGTCTTTCACCATTTTTCTGGAAGGAAACTACGGATGGAGTAGTTCTGGCACCCTCAGAATTTGCTATAACTACTGGATCTCCACCTTCCATAACTGCAACACAAGAATTTGTTGTTCCTAAATCAATACCTATTATTTTTGACATGTTAACTTACCTCCTAAATTTAACTCAGTTGAAATTGTCCTTATAACATTTCACTCATTTATTTAAACTTAATTTGCTACTTTCACCATACTATATCTTATTATTTTATCTCCTCTCTTATATCCTTTCTGAAATACCTCTACTATACAATTCTTATCATAATTATCATCCTCTATGTGCATAACTGCATTATGCACATTGGGGTCAAACTCTCCTTCTGAAGGAATTTCCTCCACATTTAGCTTTTCCAGTGCAGTATTAAATTGCTTCATTGTCATCTCTACGCCTTTTTTTAATGCATCCAAATTACCCTCTGACTTTGCTGCCCTTTCAAGGTTATCTAATACAGGAAGTATTTCCTTTAATATATCTTTACATGCATCAGAATAGATTCCCTCTTTTTCTTTTGAAGTCCTTTTTCTAAAATTGTCATATTCCGCCATTGTTCTGGAAAGTCTATCTTGAAGAGCTTTAAATTCATTCATAATTTTATTGTTTTCATCCTTTAGTTTAAAATTTTCCTTTTTTAATTCTTCCTGTAACTTCTTCCTTTTCTCCTCTAGTTCATCTACTTCTTCCTCTTTTACTTCTGCTTCATCCTCTGACTTTTTTTCATCGACTTTCTCTTCTTCGTCTATGTTTTCATTATCGGATTCCTGCAATTTTTCATCCAGGTCTATTTTTTCACCTGCTTTGGAATTTTTATCTTTTTCTAGACATTCATCTTCCTTTTCAGCACATTTTTTTTCAACATCCTGTGCATTCATATCCTCATCTTTCAACATTTAGACACTTCCTCCAATCCAACTAACATTTTATTGTTATCTCCAGCAAACGGCTTTCAGATTCATTCAGTATAATATCATCACTTATTTTCATCAGAATAAGCATGACTTAAAATACTATTCATTTCCTTCACCACATTTGCCAATACAGATATAACTTTAGAATAAGGTATTCTTGTAGGTCCTATTACACCAATTTCCCCTATTGGTTTTTCATTTAAACTGTACACTGCAGATATTACACTGCAGTCTTCTGCGCCTTCTATATAATTCTCATTTCCTATTTTTACCGAAATACTCGAGGCACTGTTTAATAAACTGCTTACCTTTTGTTTATTATCCAGCATAGATAAAAATTCTCTTGCCTTCTCTATGTCCTTATACTCTGGATAGTCAAATATATTCATAGCTCCCTGCATATATATTTCCGAATTATCTACATTATTCAATCTATCATACAAGACGCAAATTATTTCATCAACTACATCCTCATACCCTCTTAAATCCGACTTCAATTTGTCTACAATTTCTACACTTATATCATCAGCACATAAATTTTTTAACTGGTCATTCAATGCATTGCTCATCTTAACAAGAGTACCGTCAGAAATAGCCTTCTTAATTTTTATAAGGTTATTTTTTATAATTCCACTGTCAATTATAAGCACTAATAGAATACTGCTGTTAGATTCTATATTTATCAATTGCATATGCTTTATACGACCTTTTTTTGCAAAAGGTGCTCTAACCACAGAAGTAAGCCTCGTTAATTCAGACAAAAGATAAATAGCCTGCTTTATTATCTTATCAACTTCAAATAATGCGTCACTTATAATCTGACTTTTTATTATATATATTTCTTCCGGACTCAAATTGGGTATATGCATCAATTTATCCACATACAACCTATATCCTTTGTTAGAGGGTATCCTTCCTGAAGAACTATGAAGCTGTTCCAAATAACCCATTTCCTCCAAATCTGACATTTCATTTCTTATGGTGGCAGAACTCACTCCCAAGTTATATTTTTTAGCTATGGTTCTGGATCCCACAGGCTCAGCAGTATTTATATAATTATTTACTATTGCCTGAAGTATTTTTATCTTTCTCTCATCCATTTCCATAATATCACCTCTTTATTAGCACTCATTGCTGTTGAGTGCTAATCACTATGATTAAAAAATATCACTCATAATTTTTTTTGTCAACACCACATAAAGTATATTATTTTAACAAATAGAATAGTTTATTACATTTAAAATGAATTTTATGATATTTTCTCATGATTACTCAACATATCTGATACAAACGATATTATGTCAATATAAATTCACACATCACACTATTGGATACTTCTATTCCTCTCTTATTTAAATACATCCTATCTCCATCCACTATTAGTATTCCCTTCTCCACGTATTTATCTATTATACCGCCGTACACTGAATAAATATCCCTATTGAATCTATTTTTAAAATCTCTTATTGAAATTCCATTTATCTTTCTAAGTCCCATAAACATAAACTCTTCCATATCATCATAAATGGAATTTTTATGTTTATCCAGCCTTATAAATTTCCCCTCAATGCCTTCCAAAATATACTCTTCTATATCTGACGTATTTCTGTATCTATATCCATCTACATAGGAATGGGCACTTGAACCGCATCCTATATAAGATTTTAAATTCCAATACACCAGATTGTGCCTGCATTCATTTCCCATTTTGGCAAAATTGGATATTTCATATTGATTGTATCCACTTTTGTAAAGAAACTCCAATGTAAAATAATACATCTGCCTTTCCTCTTCCTCCCGAGGAAGCTTTAGTTCATGGTTTTTATACATGTTGTAAAAAGGAGTTCCTTTTTCCACTATCAGACTGTAACAGGATATATGTTCTGGTGCCATCCCAACCACATTCTCCAGAGATTCCCTCCAGTCCTTTAAAGTCTGCCCTGGAAGCCCAAACATGAGATCCACATTTATATTTGAGAAGCCCAGCTTTCTCGCCATCTCATAACCTTTTAAAAAATCATCTAAAGTATGAATTCTGCCAATTTTTCCAAGTAAAGAATTCTGCCATGCTTGAAGTCCTATACTCAATCTGTTGACCCCTATATTTTTTAAAAACCTTAATTTCTCTTCGGTAAAAGTACCTGGATTTCCCTCCACTGTAAATTCCAAATTGTCTTCCAATTTCAACTTTTTCAGAGCTTTATATATATTATTCCAGCTCTCAAGTGATAAATAGGTAGGTGTTCCACCGCCTATAAATATAGATTTTATAGATCTCTTACCTATAAAATCTATATCTCCAGCCAACGCCTTTGAATAATTCCACATAAATTCTTCTTTTCCACTGTAAGATGAAAAATCACAATAGAGGCATTTTTTCCTGCAAAATGGTATATGTATGTATAAAGCTGCAGGCTCCCCTGTAATCATGTTTCCTTTATCGTACACAAAAACACTCCCCAGTTTATAAATTTTACTTATAAAAAAAGCACATTCAAATATCAAATTCGGTTGATTTTCGTTACAGCCGAAAATCTTCATTAATTGTCAATTGTAAACTGTCAATTGTAAACTGTATTCAGTCTTCTGTTTTAAGTATTGCCATAAAAGCCTCCTGGGGAATTTCCACAGAACCTACCTGCCTCATTCTCTTTTTTCCTTCTTTTTGCTTTTCAAGAAGTTTTTTCTTTCTGGATATATCTCCTCCATAGCATTTCGCAAGCACATCTTTTCTCATGGCCTTGACAGTTTCCCTAGCTATAATTTTCCCACCTACAGCAGCCTGTATTGGTATTTCAAAAAGCTGTCTCGGTATTATTTCCTTAAGCCTTTCAGCTATACTCCTTCCTCTTTCATAAGCCCTTTCTTCAGGCACAATCATGGAAAGGGCATCTACAGCTTCCCCATTTAAAAGAATATCCAATTTTACCAATTCAGCAGCCTTATAGCCCTTTAATTCATAATCAAGAGATGCATAACCTCTTGTTCTAGATTTTAATACATCAAAGAAATTATATATTATTTCATTTAGTGGAATATCATAATTTAAGGATACCCTGGTGGTCTCTATGTACTGCATATCTCTAAAAGTACCTCTTCTGCCCTGGGCAAGTTCCATAACTGATCCTACATATTCCGAAGGAGTTATTATGGAAGCCTTAACTATTGGTTCCTCCATGTACTTTATCTCCGATACTTCAGGCATGTTAGTAGGATTGGTAAGTTCTATTAGAGTACCATCTGTCTTATATACCTTATATATAACAGATGGAGCCGTAGTTATTATGTCTAGGTTAAATTCCCTTTCAACCCTTTCCTGTATGACATCCATATGAAGCAGTCCCAAAAAACCACATCTAAATCCAAATCCCAGAGCTATAGATGTCTCCGGTTCAAAACAAAGTGCTGCATCATTAACCTGAAGTTTCTCCAGTGCTTCCTTCAATTCACTGTATTTTTTTCCATCTACCGGATATATGCCGCTGTATACCATAGAGACTACAGGTCTATATCCTTTAAGAGGTTCTGACGCCTCTCTTCTCGCTTCAGTTACTGTATCTCCAACCCTTGCATCTCTCACATTCTTAATGGAAGCTGTGAAATATCCCACATCTCCAGCCTTCAATTCTGATCTGGGCATGAAATCCGGGACAAATATTCCCGTTTCTGTAACTTCATATACCTTGCCTGTAGCCATGAGCTTTATCTCTTCTCCTGTCTTAATACAACCTTCTTTTACCCTTATATGACAGACCACTCCCTTATAGCTGTCATAATTTGAATCAAATATAAGAGCCCTCAAAGGCGCATTCTCATCTCCCTCTGGAGAAGGTATTTTATTTACTATGGCCTCCAAGACCTCATCTATATTTAACCCTGTCTTTGCAGAAACTAGAGGAGCATCTTCCGCATCTATTCCTATGACATCCTCTATCTCCCCTTTTACTTCATCAGGTCTCGAACTTGGCAAGTCTATTTTATTTATTACCGGAACAATTTCCAGATCGTGATCCATGGCCAAATAGCAATTAGCCAGTGTCTGTGCCTGTATGCCCTGGGTTGCATCAACTACTAAAACAGCTCCCTCACAGGCTGCAAGACTTCTTGAAACCTCATAATTGAAATCTACATGTCCCGGCGTATCTATAAGATTTAAAATATATTCTTCTCCATCAGGCCTCTTATATATAAGCCTCACTGCCTGGGATTTTATAGTTATCCCCCGTTCTCTCTCCAATTCCATATTGTCAAGTACCTGGGAATTCATCTCCCTTTCAGTAAGAGTTCCTGTTTTTTCAATTAACCTGTCTGCAAGGGTGGATTTACCGTGATCTATATGGGCAACTATAGAAAAATTTCTTATATGTCTCTGTCTTTCACTCTGCATACTACTTCCCCCAATATCAATGAAATTTCTCCACAATTCGGACCAACAACTACAGTAAATTATATCATAATCACCCTACAGTTAAAAGCACATTATTTGGTGAACCTATCCTCTATATTTTCAAATGTATTTTGAGTCATATCTATTATATAAGAAGTTCCAGAATATATTTTACTACCTACCACATCTATAATTTTTTTAGATCCGTTTTTAAAATTATCACCTATCCTATTATCTATGCTAAGTGAGTAATTTCCCATATCCACGCTAAAATCAAAAGGTGTCTGAGTGTAATCTATCTTAAAATCTGATTTATCCTTTATAAATTTAGGCAATCCTGCAGTTATAACTGTAAATCCTAAAATAATTATTACACAGCAAATTATCATTACAGTTGCAATAGCTTTCCTATTCATAAAAAAGTCACCCCCAAATAGGAATAAAATTCTCATTATAAAGGATGAGCTTTTTTATGAATTTTATACATTATATTCCAGATTATAATCCTACAGCCAATTACTTTTCACGTAATACTCAAAATTACTATAAAATATCATCTGCTACTAATTCAAGAAAGTATTTATATCGTCTAAGTCCAATGCAGGCTGGAGTGCTATGTTTATAGCATTTGCAATAACCTTTGAAATGGAATCCACTACCAGATCCACATCTTTAGGTGTAACCATGATATTTTCCTTATAAGGCTCAAGAAGTGCCCTTATCATCTGATGCTTTTCATCCTTATCCACGGATTTCAACATCTCATAAAATTTTTCTCCCTTTTTTGTCTGCCTTATCATTTCGTCCAGAACCATATCAATAGTATCATTGGCCATAGTAGCCGCATCCACCACTGTAGGAACTCCTATAGCTATTACAGGCACCCCAAGTGTTTTTTCACTCAATTCCATCCTTCTATTGCCTACCCCAGAACCAGGAGATATTCCCCTATTTCCTATTTGCACTGTATAATTCACTCTGTCCATCTTCCTTGACGCCAGCGAATCTATACAAATTATCAGATTAGGTTTTACTTTGTCCACAACACCCTGTATTATTTCACTGGTTTCAATGCCAGTAATCCCAAGTACCCCTGGGGATATGACACATACAGGCCTTATACCCTCATCTATCTTGTCAGGTACTAACTGCTTCAAATGCCTGGTAACCATAAGTTTTGAGACCACTTTAGGCCCCAGAGAATCAGGGGTTATGTTCCAATTTCCCAATCCCACCACCAATGCAGTCATGCTTTTATCTATATCTATCACACTTGACAATACTTTTCCCACGACCTTGCTCACTTTATCCCTTATTTCCCCATCGTAATGAGTGAGTCTTGGCATATCCACAGTTATGTAGGAGCCTTTTGGTTTTCCCATGATTTTTTCCCCAATATCCTCCACTATTTTTACACAGGTCACCTTTATACCATCCTCCATAGTTTCCTCCACTTCCACTCCAGGAACTTCCCCTCCTCTTTCCTTACGGCACTTTTCCCTGGCTTCTACCGCCAAATCCGTCCTTACATCAAACATTCACATATCACTCCCTTTACATTATTTAAGCTTGGTAAATTTTTTGATCAAGCTAAAGCCTGGATTTTTCTCTACATATTATTAGTTATTATCTTTTACAATATACCAGATCGACAATTCACAGTTTACAATAAACTTTTTACAATTAGATAAAAAGTTTGAAAGGCATATATTTTTGACAGTATAATTTTACTTGAAGTGGTTAAAATTTAATGCTATAATAGCACTTGTTAAATATAATGATTTGATGGCAAATTTCCCCAAAGCTATTGAAATCTATAAAAATACAAGGGGGTGAAAGCATGGCAAACATAAAATCTGCAAAAAAGAGAATAAAAGTTATTCAAACTAAGACATTGAGGAATAGAATAATAAAATCTTCATTAAAGACTACTATAAAAAAGTTTTTAACGTCTGTTGAGAATAAAAATGTAGAAGAAGCTAAGGTTACCTTCACTGCAGCTATAAAAGCTCTAGATATGGCGGCATCAAAAGGTGTTATTCACAAGAATAAAGCTTCAAGAGATAAATCTAAGCTGACTTTAAAATTAAATGGATTAGTTGCATAATAAATGACCGGCGGTGACCGGTTATTTATTATGCAATAGTATTTATTAATAAAAGCTCTAATTCGGTTTTCTCATTGAGAGAGAAACTTTTCATATCTTTTTCAGTATTCAAGCATAATTGTATGGACTTTTTAAGCTGTTTTAATGTAAATTTTTTGCTCTGCTGAACCATTATATTATATCTATATTGGGATCTAATGTTTAATAATTTCATAATCTCGGTCTTTTGTTTGCCATTTTCCAGAAGTAATTTAATTTTAAACAGAATACTAAATTGTCTTTCTATCATAACTAAAATATAATTTATTTTAGCACCGCTATATATGAGTTCATTTAACAGATGAAGTGCATCTTTTAAATTCTTATTGGATATAGCATTTACAACATCAAAGATATCCTCTTCACTGTTTTTTAGAAACATCTCCTGAATGTCTTTTCTTTTTATATCCCTGCCATAGGTATAACAGCATAGCTTTTCCACTTCATTTTCTATTGCACTTAAGTTATTCCCCTCCATGAGGTTACAGAACACTCTAAGATCAATCTTTTTTATATTCTTTCCCCTGAGTTGAAAAAATTCTTGAACTTTATTTTCAAGTTGATATCCCTTTATTTTATCAGCTCTGACCACACATATATCTTTATCCAGGCTGTATATCCTTCTACCCGGTTTATCCCTTTTACTTTTAAAAAGGTAATAAAATATTAAGACACAATGTTCGGGTATATTCTTTAAATAATCATGTATTTTTTTAAATTCACCAGAAAGCTTACTTTTACAGCCCTTTTCTTCTCCCATAAATGAAGCCCTATATATAAGTACAACTTTTTTATCACTCATAAAAGGAAGGGTTTCACAGGCATTTATTACAGTGTCAAAATCCTCCAGAGAACTTCCATCAAATTTTGCATAATTTAAATCAATAAAATCAGATTTCACGACCCTTTTGATCAATTTCCTTATATTTTCCTTTATAAGAAATTCATCACTGCCGCAGAATAAATAACAATTTTCTATATGTCCATTTTTTAAGTTCCTGTTAAAAGCAGTTATATCAATCAACCTTCACTCACTTCCTCCTTTGCTCCGATAATCATCGAAGCTTAAAAAGCATATTAAACATTATAACATAAGAGCTGCTATCTTTTATATCCATTTTCGGTATAAAAACAGCTTTTTCTCCGTCAAAAGCCAGTTTACTGTCTTTAGTATTTTTATTCAAAAGAAATTTGAATTTTTTATTTTTGGAATTAAGTGTTACCTCCATATGAGCTTTCGAGTTTTCGTTTACTTTTAAATAAGAACCATTACCTAAATTATATACAAAATTTTCATGAGGATTAGTTATAATTTTATCTACTGACTGCTGCATTTTAACTTTCCATATCCAATTGGCGTCTAAATAATTGTAATTGCATATCATAACTTTATTGAAACCTCTTTTTATAAGGGCTGCTTCTCCATTATCCGTATTTATAAAAGATATTCCGGTAAAAAAAGAATATCCTCGAAGTATCATCAGAATCACACAGGCAGCAGGAATGTGCCTGAATTTTTCATATCCCTTCTTGTACATTACAATAGCTGTAAATAATGCAATAGCCATCAATCCATCTTCATATTTTAAATACATCACTCCAGGACATAACTTCAAGGCAATTATACTTCCACCATCTATCACAGTAAAAATAAAATTAATAATTGTACATATGTATTTAAACAATATTTCCACGGGATATAGGCACAGTGCCCCATTTCCAAGCACAATTATTATCGAAAACAGGGGAATCAAGAATAAGTTTCCCAAAATAAATCCATAACTGAAATTCTGTATTGTAAAAGCTATATAGGGCAGTGAAAAAATCTGTGAGCTAAGGGTTAAACTTACACTGACCGCTAGTTTTTCAGGCAGTTTATACAATTTTCTGCATATGGCTTTACTGTATAGAAGTATACCTAAAGTCGCTAAAAAAGAGAGATCAAATCCTATATTTACTATATAATAAGGTTTAAATGCTATCAAAATAAGAGCTGCCAGACTTAAAGAGGATATGCTGTCATATTCTTTAAAAAATACACTTGACAGTTTAAATATAAGTATCATTATAAAAGACCTCATGGTTGCTGCTGCCATGCCTGTAAAAAATACATAGAATAGAGATACAAATACAGCCATTTTAAGCCCAACTGTAAACTCCAGCACTTCATATATCAATGCCATGTGGAATCCTGAAACACTTACAGCATGAATTATTCCCAATTCCTGAAAATTCTTCATCTGATCCTGGTTGATATAATTGGTTTCTCCATAACACAGAGCCATAACAAGAGCTGCTCTATCTTTTCCAATTATATTTTTGAATTTTTCATAAAGATTTTTCTTGAATTTATAAGAATAGTATACCAGATCCTTTTTACAATACTCATATCCCGTTAGATAATAGTTTCCAATAAATCCATTTTCTATATCAAAATTTTTTTGAAATCTCCCATATACTTTTGTTATCTTCTGACCTTCTTCCAGTCCCTTTGTTTTTCCCTCCAATATAATTTTTCTTCCCTTAAAATCTCCTATAAAATAATAGTTTTTACTATCTACAATTCTAATTTCAACAGGGTTCTGGATACTTACATTAAAATAAATACAAAAGCTGAATATTCCAAAGAGAAAAAATAGTACATTTATCGTAAAAGCTTTAATTTCCAATGTGAAAAATAATATTATAAGAAAAAAAGCAGCTACTAACGCTGCTGCCAAAATACTGTCTAAAAATAACAGGACAAATAAACATCCTAGATATAGGGATACAGAATAAAATACCAATGGCCTTTTCATAGTCATAGATGATACCTCCGGCTAATCTGATATTCACTGCATATGGCACAATTGCTATTATCTATATTTGCCTAAAAACAACTTATTAATCATATTGATTTTTATGAAATTTATAATTTATACATAAGATAGACCACAATATAATGCATGCAAAAAATATCTTCCAATAACCTAAATTAAATAGAATCAATAATTTGCTAGCAATGAAGATTATACCTAATTGTACAACAATATCTATAACTGTAATTATATTTGAAAGTCTGTTTTTAAAAAACTTTTCATTGGAAAAACTATATACAAATAATACAGCACAGACATTTAAAACTGAAATAGAAGTCAAAAACGGAAAACTGATTCTCCACAGTTCCGATACATACAAAGATGCAAAGGATAAAATACCCATGAAAACTCCACTAAAAAGTATAAAGCCTAAATTTTCTCCTATTATGCTTTTATCAATGGTAGATGGTATATAATCTCCCTCTTCATCCCTGTACTGATACATGATGGATAGAGATGATAAGAACATAATTACACCATTAAACCAAAGTGATTCTATAACAACATATCCGGAAACATCAAAGCCATATAAAAAGATCATCAATAAAAATGCTGCCAATCCCACACAACAGCTTATAATATACACAATTATCTTTTTAATCACACTTATAATTTTTCTTGAATCCTCTATAGTATTTAAGAAGCTCATGAAATCCATATTTTTAACAAAAATATCACATAATTTTCTCACTACTTTGCTCTTAGTATTGGTTATTCCTATATTTGATATTTTAAGTGCAGGTAAATCTGTAAGTTTCCACCCCGTTATAGCTGTTATATATCCATAACTTTTTAATGCTTTTATTATCTTCACCTTATGTTTAGAACTTATTCTGGAAAAAAAACTTACCTTTTCTCCAATACGATTGAATTCTTCATCTGTCATATTGTCCATCTCCACACCAGAAACTATCTGGGAAAGTCTGGATATAACGTTTATCTTTTTTCCTATTGCCAAAGCTGTAAGTTTGCTGTCATCTGTAACAATAATGGGTTTTACTGAAAGGGACAGAGCCTTTTTTATGGAATCTGATGCATTTTCTTTTAACATATTGTCAAAACCAATTAACCCTACGAATACCAAATTACTTTCGATATTTTCTTTAATACTCGGTTCATAATTAAAATTTCTGTAGGCAAATCCCATTACATACAAACATTCATTGGACATGCTAATATCTGCATTCTTTATAGATTCTATATCCTCCTCTGTTATTTCCAGTTCCAATCCATTTTTCAATATATGCGTACATCTGCTTAAAATAGAGTCCGTAGCCCCTTTTACGTGAGCTCTATATTTCTTGTCCACTTTATTTACAGTAGTGGTTATACGTCTCTCACTGTCAAATAAAATCTGAAATATTCTATCATATTTCTTATCCAGTTCTTTTTTATACATTCCATTTTTGGCACCAAACCTTACCAAAGATGACTCAAGCAAATTTTTTACCCAATTTTCTTCATTTTTCTTTACAGATTTTGTATCATTACATAAAAGTCCTATATTCATCATTCTATACAGGCTTTCACTTATACCGTCTTTTAAGGTCTCTCCATTTATATCTATAAGGCCATTACTTCCATAAGCTTTTACTACTTTCATTTTATTTTTAGAAAAAGCACCTATTTTATCTGTACAAACCGCTGAAACTTTTGAAAACTTCTCTACACTCAATAGGTCCTTAAAAGTTATATCCATTTTTTTGAATCTTTTTAGTAAAATTGCTCCCACAAGAGAAATAATAATGATCATCGCCTGTGGAACAGTACTTAAAAACGTAATTGATAATATTTCTAAATTGTAGGAAAAATCTTTATGAAAAATAAAATTTAACATAAATCCAAGTATTAGGATACAAATGGCCAGCAGCATACTAAAGGCATTCATTACCTCATATATTCTAGTCCCAAAAAATTCTCTCTTTTCTTCACCTTCAAGTAAAAGTTTTACTATATTTGCCACCTGAGTATCCATTCCCACTGCTGTCACCACACCTGTACCATCACCTGTAACTACAGAAGACGACTTAAAAAGCATATTTTTCATATCTGAAAGAGACGGTTCCCGATCATCTATTTTAAATTCGTATTTTTCTACTATAAAATTTTCTCCGGTAACGGAACACTCATCTACCTTTAGATCATTACTTTCAATAATTCTCATGTCCGCAGGTATTCCCTCTCCTTGTCCAACTATAACTATATCACCTACTACAAGTTTTTCAGATGGTATCCTAACAGTTCGTCCATCCCTTATTACTCTTGCCGTTCCTGAGTTCAACTTTCGCAGTTCTTTTATATCTCTTTCCCCTTTATATTGCTCCTGAACTATAAAAGACACATTTAAAAATAAAACGATTAAAGATATAATTCCATAGTTCCACATGCCTAAATATGCAAATAAAATTGCACAAAGGATCAATAACAACACCCATATTTCTTTAAACTGCATAAATATAAGATAAAATAAGCCTTTGGTCTCCGGCATTATAATTTTATTCTCTCCATACTTTTCTCTAAGAGGCCCTATTTGTTCTTCATCTAGTCCATAATATGTATCACTGTTCAGTTCTTTTATTACTTCACTCCATGTATATTTATACCACTCAATCATACATCTACAACCTCCAATAAAAAAGGACACTATTTAAATATCGTATTTACATACATTAACTTTAAAAAATCAGCTAAAAAATACCTTCACATTTTATTCTGTGAAGGTATTTTTTACGCTAAACTATTTATTATGAAGCTGTATTTTAAATTTCAAATCATTTCTCACATCGTAGGAACTTAAATCATTTGTACCTATTTTATATTTTTTGTTTTTACTCATAGGGTCAAATTCAAGTATATATTTTCGGGGATCAACGGTATCTCTTTTAACTTTATAATTCATGTCTTTTCTTCCTACTTGATTATTTTTATCATCCATTATATAAATTTCATTTGCCTGTAAAAAGGGCGCTTTACCCTCTGCTGTACATGTTACAATAGTCCTGTCCTTCTTATACTCTATACTGTCCACCGTTATTTTCCCCATATTTCCCTGCCTGAGCTCCATAGGGTATTTTCCATTTATATTCACATATACAGCTTTAGTTTCTGTTTCTGTCTTGCTGTAATTCATTTTATAAGGTATGACAGTTATATATTGGGGAATATGTTTTACATTTTCAAATCTGTACACATCCTCAAAGTCCATAGTATTGGATTTTTCAACTGCATGTCCTGAACTTCCCCTAAGTTCAATTTCATTTCCGCTGTCATCCAGTACAAAATAACTGTCATATAGAGTATTTCCCATAATCACATCTTCATTGAAGGCCTCTTTACGCTTATCAGGATTTTTATATTCTTCCTTTATATATTTCCCGGAAATTGTCATATAAGTGGCGATGGGTGTAAATCTCACTCTTTCTATATTCAAATAGGCATCAGGCATCTTTATTCTGTCATTAGGCTTATAATCTACAATATCTTTGGACATCCGTTTTTTCGAAACAATAAAGCTGAAATCCCATCTACCCTTTATCCCATATATGTCATTTATATTTATATCTACCTTGATTTTATCCGGGAGATCTTTATCACCCAGGTCTAAAATTTCAGAATTAACATAAGTATGTTCATCTTTGTATCTGCCGCCATAACTTGAACCACCTGCAGTCTCCTGGCCATTTATTTTAGCCTTTATAAAAAACGGTACAAAGCTGCTGTCTTTTGCCTGTTTTTCAATTATCTTATCTCCTGTTAAAACAAATTTTCTTATGTCGCCCTGGCTTTTTATGGTATATCCAATCATCAAGCTGCTTCCATCACAAAGTGCATCATTTATGGTAAAAGTCACTCCATTGTCTGTTATGCTCTCATTTATGGCCTGGGAATACCTCTCATACTTCGTATTGTCATTTTTACTTCCATATATATACTGAATTATTGATTTCAATCCAGGGATATTTTGGGCAAATATAGATACATTTGCAGTAATAAATACAAGTCCGATTACTATAGCTGCAGCTGCAGTTTTATATGAAAATTTTTTATGTCTGCTCTCATTTTTCACCTGCTTCATAATCCTTTTCTTCAATGCTTTTTTTCTTAAATCATCCATTTCAAATTCCAAATTCTCCTCTTTATCGTCAAGTTCAACATAATTGAACAATTCCAGCAGATCATTATCCTCAAATTTTTTACTACTCATTCATACATTCCCCCCTTTGCAGGATCTCAAGTCTTTTTCTAAGAATCTTTCTTCCCCTGGAAAGCCTGTTGTCAACTACAGATCTCTTTACCCCAAGTGAATCTGCTATATCAACTATATCCTCTTGTATTAAATATCTTTTTATAAATATTTCTCTGTCCAATCCTTTTAATTCTTTTATTGCCTCTATTATTTCTTTCTTATTTTCCTCTGAAATAACCAGGTTTTCCACTTGCTGTGAGGATTCAAAAATACAGTTTTCCATATACTCCGTATTTGTATTTCTAGTAATTTTTTTCTTATAATTTATAGCCTTATACCTGGCTACAGCCTTAAACCAGCACTTGAAGCTTCCCTTATTCTCATCAAACTTATCCGCATTATTCCACAGACACATGAATATATCATTAATGCATTCATCCATATAGGTAGAATACCTTTCAGAACCAAATACTGAAAACACTATTCTATATACATAATCACAATACCTGTCAAAAGCGTATTCAAGAGCTTTTGGATCTTTGCACTTCAATCTGTAAATAAAATTATCTTCTACAATCTTCATATTTTCCCCCTAGCAGCAGATTATCAATGTGCTGTTCTCGTATTCATTTTTATATTATGATGCAATTTATTTCCCCGGAAAACGGAATTTTTCCTGACTCCCGTAATATATCTGCTAAATGGAATAAAGCCTATGATGTAAAAAATACAGGGAGTTATAAATGCAGTCAACATCAAAAGTATAAAAGGCGAGTACAATTTCCCCGCCTGATGTATATTATTGGCAAAATACTGAAGTATCACTACATGAAACATATAGGATGGAAATGAATACCTGGCTATAAATTTAAAGAAACCGCACAATATTCTTTTTTTTACAATATGCAGTGAGATCAAATAAAAAAACATCATGCATAAAATATTGTGTATTATGCCTATTCCATAACTCAATTTATCATATACGAAAAATTCATCTCCAAATAAGTTCATGTTTTTGCAGTACACTGCTGCTGCAAAAAACGTGTACAATACAGTAATTGCCTTTCCATACCTCAAAACCATATTTTTAAACTTGCTGTAATTAAATATTATATAAACACCTATCACAAAATATATAGACCATGATAAAGGTGATATATTTATAAATTTTTGCTGAAGTTCTGTAGGATTTCCAAATATGATTCTTCCTAGAAAATTATAAACCCTATTACTATTTTGAATAAAAAATATATAGGCGGCACTGTATAATACAATAAAATTTATTTTAAATATGCCTGACTTTTTTCCTATGATTCCTATAATAAAAATTATAATTGGAAAATAAATATAAATTCTAATAGCCATGCCCATATACCAGAGATGATATGCCGCATTTCCCGTGACAATTTGTCCAAAAATATTCCTTAATTTCTCCCAGTCCTTCAGCAAGTACATGTCCAGTATTGAAAAAATCACATAGGGTACTATTAGAAATTTTATCTTTTTTATATAAAAGGATTTCCAATTAAATTTATCAATATATGTATATATAAGCGTCATGCCCATCAATATCAGAAATATTTTAACTGCCGGCTGGGCAATTGTATAAATAAATCTGGACAGTGCTAAATCCATGTATGATATATCTTTTAAATATGAATATCCCCCTATTGTGTGCTGAACCACAACCATGACAAACGCAATACCTCTGAGTACATCAAGTTCTACAAGTCTCTCCTTCATCTGTTTTACCTCAATTTCTATAATTTATTATCTTCATATATTAATACAATTTATTTTCATATTTCTATCAATAATTTCAGTAAAACATTTTAAAAATACTCAAATTGACAATAAGAAATTTCAATACTCCCTCATAAATACAAAACAATAAGGGCTTTAACTAATTTTAAAGCCCCCTGTTCATTAAAATCAACATCTTGAATTATTAAAATACAGTGCCTGTTTCATCATTTCAAGTCCTTCTACATCAATTCTATCGTATATTTTTATGGATCTTAAAAACTCCTTATAGGCAAGATCCATATATCCATTTTTGTAGTATAACTTTGCCAGATATAACAGTACATTGTCATCTTCAATTAAATTTAAAAGTTGAAGTCCCTTTTCAAATTCTTCAAAATAATTCATCTTTAACAAAATAGACAATAAATTAAATATTGGCTCCAAAAATTTTTGAGATGATTTTACATCTTCTGCCAAAGCCGTACACTTTTTCCCCTCAAGCAGATCTTTAAACTTCATGTATACCAGATACTTTTTATCATCTGGAATTTCTTTGGGATTGTCAATCAATATATCCCTAGTTGAAATGCTGTCATTAAAAGTACTGCAAAGTGCACTGTAATAAAATGCCCTATCAATAAAATCCCTTTCCGCAATTTTTCTAAATAAATTATATGACTCATTAAATTTTTTTTGATAAAATAAACAAATCCCCTTGTAGTAATATATTTTGGACATATTATATTTATCTTCACATATTCTTTCCGCTTTTTCTGTATAATCATAGGCAATATCAAATCTATTTTGACTGTAAAATACATCCGATAAAAACAAATACAGATTCTCGCCTTCACTTCCATCAAGGTAGCTGTCAAATTTCTCTTTCATTTCATCTATTGTGAACTTTTTAGCTCCCATTATCTGAGAAAGTTTGGAAAATGCCTTCATGTATCCTGAATTCAATTTCAGCACCTTGTCACAATAATACATTGCTCTGTCATATTCCCTCAGAACAAAATATATATCGGACAGAACATAATAAGTTCTATAAGAACCCACCCCTACCAATTCATTTATCTCAACAGGAGGTTCACCCATTTTAATACATTTATTCAATGAATCTATAGCTGCCAGATATTTGCCTTGTCCCATAAGAGTATTTCCTCTTATAAATTCCAAATCTGTAAAATTGGGATAATACTTCAACCCCTCGTCAATGAACTTATATTCCACTTCATAATCTTTCAATACTTGATTGCATGAAACTATCCTCAACATCAATTTAGAGCTAAATCCCTCCTGTGGTACAAAACTCTTATAACTTTTCATATAGTATTCCAGCGCCTTTTTATATTGAGCCATGGCATAGTATTCGTTTCCCATATTAAAAAGCATAAATGAGTTATTGGAATTTTGCTCCAAGCTTCTGCTTATCAAATTCATATTTCTCTTTCTCTTATTTTTATTCTTTATAATTTCATTCAAATATCCATAATGATAAAACCTTATATTTTCAACTTTTACGTCCTGTGAATGATAAGTATGATTTGGCGGAGGCACTATCTGTTCATGTATATCTCCTACGAATTTATATCCTTTCCCGTTTTTTATAAGCCTTACATTTAAATTCATAGTAACACTTTCAAAAGTAGGTCTGTCACCGGAATAACTTAATGTCCGTAGGAAATATACATAGGTTTGACTGTTCTTGTTATTGACCAGTTCAAGTAATTTGTCACTATCTTTTTTCTCGAATTCATCATCTGCATCCATTATGAGAATCCACTCTTTTGTAGCTTTTTCCAAAGAATAATTTCTGGCACTGCTGAAGCTATCATCCCATTTATAGTAAAAAATCCTGGCACCATATTTCTTTGCAATTTCAACTGTAGAATCTGTAGAACCTGTGTCTACTATTATAATCTCATCTACAATATATTTCACACTTTCAAGACATCTGATCAACACATCCTCTTCGTTTTTGACTATCATGCATAGACTTATCGACACGTCATGGCCTCCTTTTACAGAGCTATACTAATATGATGCAGTCCAAAAAAGAGGACAGCATCATCATATTAAACGCTTGCATTATAATAAGCTTCTAAATTAGCAGTGTTGTCACCAGTATCATAATAAAGCCTTGTATATTGTAGATAATACTGAGCGGTCAAAACCGTTGCAGTATTTGGAGCAACAGTTACAAAACCAGCAGCATCATTGATAAAATAACTTGAATTGCTGGTTGGAGAAATTTGGAGTGCAACTGTAACAGCATTTACAGCATCATTATTTTTAATATAATAGGAGTATATCTTTTGCTGTGAAATATCTTCCTGCAGTACAAAATTCATACCAGTCCCAGTAGTTTGAGTAATATTATCTGTGGTAAACAGCGTCCCTTCAGTTATTGAATTTACCGTTCCAGTTACGGTCACTGTATTGCCTACATCTAATGTTCCAGTCACAGTCACCGTATTTCCCACATCCACCGTTCCTGTTACAGTCACCGTATTTCCTACATCCACTGCTCCTGTTACGGTCACCGTGTTACCTACATTTACTGTCCCTGTTACAGTCACCGTGTTGCCTACATCTAATGTTCCAGTTACCGTTACCGTATTTCCCACATCCACCGTTCCTGTTACAGTTACCGTATTTCCTATATCCACTGCCCCTGACACCAATAAATTACCTGAATTATCCACTGTCAAGGCCTCAGCCTGATTTGAATTTATATTATAGGCATATAATTGAGTTCTTAACTGTTCAGCCACTTTGTTAAATACCAAATTATTAGGCATATCTTTTCATCTCCATTTTAATTTTAAAATATAGCCGGACTTTCCAAGCCTAATAATATATTATTCCTCAATTAATCAATTGTGCTTTCATACTATCATTTCTTTACCTATAAGCTTGATATATAAAGTTTACTCTTACAGTGCCCTGTTCTAAGCACTGTAATTTTACTCTATAATATTTCCCATAATATTTAGCTACTAAAATTCCAGAGCTATTGGAGTCCACTATAATTTCATCATCTTTAATCCAGCTGCACAAATCACAGCTAACTTCAACAGCAGCTTTCACTTCCCCATTACCTATATTGTCAATAAAAAATGTGCCTTGAATAATGCGCTCAACATTTATTGGCGGGGAACACCTTATTCTGCGAAACTCTAAATTCCAACTTTTTTCCATTACATTCACGGTTTCACTGCTATTGTTGTGATGATTCAACTCCGGAATACTAATTATAAGCTTGGGAATAAATTCGTAATCACAGATAGAATTGGAAGTAAAACTCCCAAGAGATTTTTTTCTCTCATTGCTTTTTATAATTATACCTTTATTTTTCATGTACCCACTGTTCCACTCATTAAATATGTCTGTTATTTCCACACGTACAGGGCCGTGAAAATTTTTATTTATTTCAAACTTAGCCTGTCTATTATAATATTGAGGTTGTTTTTCAAAGGTAGTATATTTATCAAAGTCCTCCTGAAGTGGTTGTATATAGAAAACGGTCCTGGAATGTTCAGTGTCAATTTTATTTAAGTATATATATAAATAGGCAGAATTTACGAACTCATCCTTAGGTATATTGTCTATATTAAAATACATATAACTTCTGTAAATATTTTTTCCATCAAATCCAATTTTCAAGGTATCATTTATTACATTACTTTTAGGCTTAAAATCCGTTATGGTAAGACTTCTCACACAAATGCTTTGCACTCTTATATAGGACAACTTAAAATCACCTCCTTATAATCATCATATGTACCATATGGGAAAAAATCCCGCAAAAAATATAACTTTTATAAGAAGGTTAAGACGGATATAAGAATAACTTGATAAAAATAGCGGCTGTAATCTCTACAACCGCTTATTTAGCTGATCTCCCAGCAAGAGTCAGAGCGAATTTAAAAATAAATTATCCCCTGGCAACTTTTGCAGGATACCAGCTGGCAAACCATTTTGTAAAAGCTCCCATAACTGCAGGCGCAATTGAATTCACAAGACCGGTATAACTTGATAAAACACTTCCCATCAGGAAATAGGTACAAAAGGCAATTATCAGGAAGAGTACACCCCAAGCTGCAGTCAAAATCCTATTTGTCTTCAAAAAAAGTGGATTTTCAAAGGCATCCTTCCCGTTGTAATCATTGCATGAATAGTATGCAGTCAAGGGTATTTTCCCCCAGCAGGACAATATCCACATAAAGCCAAATATCAGATATGAAAGACATATTAAAAATGTTGGATTAGTTCCAAACACCGCCAGAATACCCAGGACACAGATCAATGGAATACTTATTTCATCATAAATAGTAAGTTTAAACTTATAGGACAGAAGAGGTATAACGGAGCAAACGATTATTCCCACAACACCTCCCCAAATCTCATCTATAGGCAGTACTACCCAAAGTGCTATCCACTGAAACAAAAGCAGGGTCATATTTGTCTTATTTCCCGCAGATTTCTTCTCGGGTATCTGACTTTTTATTCCAAAATAGCCATCCATTTTAAGCATTATGCTGAAATCCCCCAGTACTCGGTACTGCTTTTTCATCAATGCCTTCGCCCCGTTGACCTTACCCTCTGAAATCTTTTTCCAGAGCTCAAAAGTAGTTTCAATTCTAGTAGTATAGGTCACAAAATTCTCAGTATTGACGGTGCATTTTTCCCTTCCCAGAAAAAGCTGATAAGTTTTGTCGATATCTGTAAAATATATTTCAATCAGAACATCCTTTGTATAACTTTTAGGATTGTATACAGCGGCCATCTGTTTCATAAAATTATATGATCTATCCTGCTGCTGCCTTTTCTCCATAGAGCCCTCTGAAATATTCCAGCTGGCATTTGCCATTTCCACAAACACATCCGGAGGATACAGCAATTTGCCAAGTTCATCTTTTGTATCACTGCTGATAGCAGAATTATATCCAAATTCTCTGCCAGCCTGTTTCGCATAAGACAGGTACTCTAAAATTCTTCCCTCAAGCTGGGAAACATGGAACAGCTCTCCTTCAGGACAAATTATTTTTGACAGTTTATCTCCAAACAGGATGTCAAACTGTTTAAAAAGAGCATCATAATTTTTCTTTGTGCTGTAAAATCCACAGGTCGAAATAAGAACATACCTTTGATTTGACAGATCATACCGGGAAGGGTGTCCGCTTGTTCCATCCTTGTTTAAACTCATATATGGCAGATTTGTAGGAAGCATTCGATCAAGAAATGCCTTGACTTTTGACGGCATACCAAAATAGTAAAGTGGAAAACTCCAGATGACAACATCTGATGTCACATAGCTTTCTATAAGCTCTCTCATGTCATCCCTTATTATGCATTTACCCGGAGTTTTAGTCCAGCAGGCAAAACATCCCCTGCAGTGTTCAATATTTTTCTCACTGATATTCACTATATTTACACTGCAGCTTTCAATTTCCTCTAGCCCTTCCAAAAAAGCTCTGGTTATCCTAAATGTATTGCTTTTTTCTCCTTTTGGACTACCATTGAGCACAAGCACCTTCATACTACTATACCCTCCAATTTATATAGATTATATCATATAACAATACAAACCTAGACAATTCACAATTTATAAATCTTAACTTGACTATGCTTATAATTATACAAATTTAGACATATGATTGCACTACAAATCCAAAAAATTAACTGTAATTAACTGTAATTAACTAGAATTTAACATTTAAACCGAATAAAAACTTTCTTATACTGGATAATTTGATGACATGAACGTGATGAAAGCGAATACCTTTAACTATAGAATTCACAGGTCCTTCGAGATGATTTTTTTCTGTACTCTTTAGTAAATATGAAGGGTAAAAATACAATTCCACAAACAGCGATATTCAATATTAATATTTCAGGTGTAAATACTATATTATTTGCATTACCGCTGCCAGAGGCCATGTAATTATTTATCAAATGAACAATTATAGTTGACCAAAGATTTCCCGTTTTCATATAGACAAGGCCTAAAAAGATACCGATGAATGTACAGTAAAATATATGAAAAATTAGGCAGTAAACAGGAGTTTTAGGACTGTACAGCATAAAGCAGAGGGGTAAATGCCACAGTCCCCATATAGGTCCCAATATTATGACACCAAGTTTTTTGCCAAACAGAACTTGAAGTCTAGGCTGCAAGTATCCCCTCCAGCCAAATTCCTCTCCAAAGAAACTTATAAAAGATATAAGAATACCCAGCAGTAAATTAAAAGGTAGAAACTCCAAAAGTTTGATGCTCTTTTCTACATTTTCAATAAAATTACCATAAATAAATCCATTTAGAATTGCTATTACAAATTCAATTCCTATAAATATCAAACATAATATAAAAACATTCTTAAAATTCTTTTGAAGAACCATACCAATCTTTTCAAAACAATTATTTCTATTGTTAAATATCAGGTAGAAAGCAGCAATACTAAATGCGCATATAAGCCCATACAATATTTTAGATATATATTGGGGAAAATCAGAAACTCCAGTGAGTAAAACAATCATGGATAAAATACATAAAACAATATAAATTTTAAAAAAATAAATCAAATTCCTGTCAATATTATTTTTTTCATTGTTAATCATCAATATAACAGCAGTTAAAGCCGGATAAAACATCTGTACTAAGGCAAAATCTGAAATAGCAGCCTTATCAATATATTTATATACAAAGAACATAACTATTCCCATGGAAAATGTAATGATAAAATTGACTGACACAAACATCAGTATTTCATTTTTAATTTTAATTGAATTGGTTTTCATAACATTCTCCTTTAATATTTGTAATTTCTGTCATAGCCTCAAGATTATTTTAAGCGGCAAAGAGATGCTCTTTACCAGTCAATTATGCATATAATTATATCATATATCAAGATAGTTTATTTTCCATAGCATTTTATATATTTCCCTCAGTTAAGTCCATTTCTTTATATTTTTTCTCCGCCGCTTCAATTGCCTGGACACCCGTTTTGCACAATACATTTACACCTTTGACAATAGTTACAATTACAAACTGGAGAATATTTAGAAAGTATTTCGGCAAAAGGTGGATTCCACTTTAACTCATTTTTATAATAATCAAGTATACCTTCAACATCTTTCATATTCAAACTTGCCCTCCCCCTATTTTACAATTATCAACTTCCTATAGTTCAATGTGCTTTACTATCGCATTTCGCCTGTTTTCTTTATAACTTCGCTGAATTCCTCAAGTTCCTTAATTATAATTTTTGCCTGACTCTTCCATATATCTGTTTTATACACCGTACCAATAACCGGGATCCCACAATTTAAAGCATTTCTCCCGGACCATCCGCAAAATTATTATTTGTCAGCTGTTCCGGCCTGCTCTCTATTAAAAGTAAATCAGGCTTTAAATTTTCAATTACTGCCTTTAGATTTAAATAGGAAAAATTTTTTGAATCCAAGCTCATGAAGTGAACAGTCCCCAGAAAATATATATTTTGATTTCCCTTAGTATATTTTTCAAAGGACGAATCTCTAAAATAAGTTGTCATAGATAAAGATGAATACATTCTGCCAGCAATTTTATTCAATAATTGAGGATAAATAACAAATAACAGCAATATTAGACATATGAACAAAATTACTATATTTCTAAATATTTTTAGCATTGATCTCAATTTATACACTGAAACTTGCACTCCTCCTATTTCATCCTTATTAGCATTATATAAAATAAATACCAACGTTATTCAATAAATCCATTTACACAATTGTATTCAACTCTCAGCTTCATATTTTTCACTCCTGTAATAAATATAAATGATTACGTCGTGTAAGGTACAAGTAAAATTTTAATAAACTTGCCGATTCGTATAAAAACCTACTATTTTATATTTTAATATGTTTATTTAATCACTATTTTAAAAAATTCTTAGGAATTTTTAATGCAATTTTAATATTCTGAAGTTACTATATTAAAGTTAAAAGGTTTTTTATAATTCTCTAACAAAAATATTTTAAAAATTTTATAACCACATATAAAAACATAAAATAGATTGGTGCATACATTATGGTATTCGTTGCAAACTATTTATATAACTTTTTTAATAATCTAATAACTTCATCAAAAGTATAATACTGGAAGGATTTATAAATTGCAATCTATAATACAACTTCTTAATCAATACGAATATATAGTTTTGTCAGGAGCACTGACGAAGGTAATTTTCCTGTAATAGGAGATGATATATATTGACTTTTAAATTCATTGGAAAATATACAATTATTTCGTTTATAGTTGGCAGCATAGATTTTTTTTTAGCATATTTTCTATATCAAGTCTTGGGATTACATTATATGCTGGCTAGCAATATCGGCATAGCTGTGGGATTCCTTCTGCAATTTATGGCAGGTATGAAATATGTGTTTAAATCTAATAGCTATACAAAATCTTTTGTTGTATACATTGTGTCACTTTTTCTAGGAGTAGCTGTATCAAATTTAATCCTGTGGTTTAGTTTCAACTTTATGAAAATGTCTTTTTTAATTTCAAAGTTTCTTTCCATGGTGCTTCCCTTTTTTATAGTCTATTTTATGCGGAGAGTTATGCTTGAAGTACATGACTCATGAGCAATAGAGCCGGTGGTGAAAATAATGAAAAAAGTACCCAATCTAAAAAGATACATTTATATAGATATACTTTTTTTATTTATATTAATTTTAATAAAAGCATACATATATTTTTTTGAAGCTGATTTTCAACATATGAATATAAGAAATATTGACGCAATCAAGACAAAAACAGAAAATAAGCAGAGTATTTCCTTTGAAGTATTGGGCAATGTCAATAATTCCATAACTATATTTGAAAACAGGATAATTAAGAAAATCAATAGTGATTTTCCTGATTTTGTTATTTTAAATGGGAATTCAGTGATTGATGGAGCAGAAGATAAATACAGGATGTTGTACAAAAGCTTAAAAAAAATAAACAGCTCAGTTATTGTTGGAATTGGAGAAAAGGAAATTAAGGATAACGGATTAAGTAGGTATTACAAACATTTCGGAGACACAAATTTTTCATTTAAATTGAGTAATTCTTATTTTATTTTTTTAGATACCACAAATGAGTCAGAAGAATCCTGGCAGAAGCAGTGGATAATCAGCGAATTAGAAAACTCACAATACAGTAAATATAAATTTATTTTTATGAACAGGCCTCCTTATAAATTACAGGATAAATCAATACTGGCATCAAATGATAAATTCATCCTGAGCGAAGAATTTAGAACTTTTTTAACTCAGGCTTTTTCCAAATATAATGTTACTGCAGTATTCGCTTCAAATATAGAGGGGCTTGATGAGCGAAAAATAAATGGGGTTTCCTATTTTACAAGCGGCGGTGCAGGGGGGATAATTACAGATGAAAATAATTTCTATCACTATATAAAAGTAAATGTTTCCCCAAAAGGTGTGTCATATAACGTCATAAAGCAAGAAAACATATCAAATTTGGGAGTGCATAATATAGCAGAATCAATATGGTTATACATTCATTCTCTATTCTACATCAACTTTATAAATATTCTTATTTTTTTAAGTATAGTAATATTGATATCGATGATAATTTATACAAAAGTATTTGTAGGCAAAGATTATTATAAAAAATACGACGAAATAACACAAACTCAGGATATAAATAAAGCGCTGAAAATAGCCATGTTTACCAATAATTTTTTACCATTTATAGGAGGTGTACCCATCTCCATAGATAGATTATCTAAAGGATTGAGATATCTTGGACACGATGTATACGTCTTTGCCCCTGAATATCCTGATTATACGGATAGCGAAAATTATGTTATCAGGAATAAACTTTTAATTCCCTATAAAACATTAGGATTTCAATTTCCTGTAATCAATATTTTTTCATCTGATATTGAAAAGATATTCAATGAACATGATTTTGACATTGTTCATGTCCATCATCCATTTTGGATGGGGAAAAAAGGGTTGAAATTAGCCAGGAAGAATAATATACCTGTTATTTTAACCTATCACACAAGGTTAGAGCAGTATGCTCATTATATACCAGTTTTTAGTATTTTATTTAAAAATGTTATATCCCATCATATGATTAAGAATTTTTCTCAAAAATGTGATGTTATAATTGCACCTACTATGAGCGCAAAGGAGTATTTGAGAAATATTGGTGTAAGCAGGCACATCGAAATTCTATCCACTGGTGTAGATTTTGAAAATTACCCTGAACCTGAAAACAGTAGTGTCAAAAATATAGAAAAAGTTTATAGAGGTGAAAGAAAAATCCTATTATGTTCGGTTTCTCGTCTGGCAAAAGAAAAGAATTTATATTTTCTTCTAGATGGAATTGAATATATTAAAAAGAATTTGGATATTTCATTTAAATGTATAATAATTGGAGATGGACCTGAAAAAGAAAATATTATTGAGGCAATAAATGATAGACATTTAAGAGATGTTGTTGAGTTGATAGGCTCAAAGAAACAGAATGAAATTTACAGCTTTTATACAGCTTCAGATATTTTTATATTTGCTTCTCAATCAGAGACGCAGGGAATGGTTATATTGGAAGCTATGGCAGGAAGGTGTCCTGTAGTATCTGTACGCTCTAGTGGAATAGAGGACATAATCCAAAACGGATTCAACGGGTTTAAAACAAGAGCTGATGTAAAAGAATGGGCAAATAAAATAATATATCTTATGAAAGATGATGAACTAAGGCACAAGATAAGTGAAAATTCTTTTGATTTTGCAAAACAGAATTCTGTAAAAGGAATGTCAAAAAAAGCTTCAGATATCTATCATAAGGCCATTATTAATAAAAGAAAGTTGTAAGCTGCAGCAGCATGAATTATGCTCATGGTAATAGATAAATATAGAAAGTTGATTTTATTATTTGCCTTATATAGTCTTTACGGTGCATCAACGGACGGCATACAAAAGGCATTAGTTTCAGATCTTGTAGATGTGTTTTATAAAAAACGGACTGCAATTTAAGCAGTCCACAATTTCATTTATATTCAAAGATGTTACCTATTTTGTTCGTTTCTTTTATTTAAATAGGATACAAGTGTACTGGATGCATTTTTCAGGTGCTGATTTATAGAGTCTACTGCTTTCTCTACGTCTTTCTGCCTGCATGCATTGAGTATTTTATAGTGCTCCTCCTGAGATTTTTTTTCAAAATTCATAAGATCCAGATATATACGAATATAGCGGGCTACATTAGTATGAAGATTCTTTATAATAGATAGAAGTCTTGGACGATTGGCTGGTAAATATAAAGATGAATGAAAATCCCAGTTAAGTTCAAGCCATTTGTTGGCATCAGGGGCATTGTCAATTTCTATCAATATATTTTCAGCCCGTTTTAAATCCTCTTCTTTCAAATTCATAATGGAAAGCTTTATAGCTCCTGTTTCCAAAAAAGATCTTATTTCATATATCTCCTGAACTTCACTGGCATTTAATTCAGAAATAACAGCACCCTTATTAGGATACTGCTTCACAAGTCCCTCCGCTTCAAGCTGTTTCAAGGCTTCACGCACAGGAATCCTGCTCATTCCAAACTCCCTTGCAATATCAGCCTGTATAAGCTGTTCACCTGCCTTTAACTGTCCCTTCAAAATAGATGTACGCAATATATCCGCTGCTATGGCTGCAGTAGTTTTTCTGTGTTTTAGCTGTTCCAACAATTTTTCATCAATAATCATATTTAAATTGTATATTTTATATTATTTAAAGTCAAGGGAAGTTTTTTTGACTTTAAGTCATTCATCTCTATACTCCAATAAATCTCCAGGCTGGCATTGAAGCTCCCTGCATATTGCCCCAAGTGTGGAAAATCTCACCGCCTTGGCCTTGTTGTTCTTCAATATAGACAAATTGGCATTGGTGATTCCAACCTTTTTCGCAAGTTCGGAAAGAGATATTTTTCTCTTCGCCATCATCACATCCAGATTTACCACAATAGCCACCTTCAACACCACCTTTATATAGTAAGATCATTTTCACTTTTTATTTCAACAGCCTTAGCCAAAACCTGAGAAATCACCAAAAATACACATCCAAGTACTATAAATACAACTACATCTATTTTCATAGAACCGTCTTTATTAAACGCAAATAATATATGAAATTCACCATTCAACATATCATTTACCATATAAAAAATGCCCAACAGGAACGTATAAATAGATACTCTTTTAAAACTCACTGCATTGTCCTGTGTGAAAACCTTTCTTTCTTCAATTCTCCCGGTTATACCCTTGAGCTCATAAATTACAAGCAATATTACAATAGAATTTATTTCTGCAATGGCAATATGTCTTACTACATGATTAGTATAATCAAAATTAAAAAACAATGCCGGAATGAAAATCAACACTATTATTGCCATTACGAAAAGAATATTAAGAAATACATATAAAAAAGTTACAATGGAACTACGGTCTTTATCAAACATATATATACCCCCAAAACAGAAAATTTACTTTTAATTGGATTATACAATATTTTTAATTGAAAATCAACAATTTTTTATTGTTTATCGATATTTTTATAACTTAATACAGCTCAAGGGCTGCAATTCGATTTACAATTGAGGATGCAGTCTTTTTACTCTTTAAACATGAAAAAGGGGAAATGTTATTTTCATTATGGTGCCAATCTGAAGCTCACTCCACACATCTATTTTCCCATAATGCTTGTCAATTATCCACTTTGCTATAGAAAGTCCAAGGCCTGTTCCACCACTGGATTTTGTTCTTGATTTATCCACCCTGTAAAATCTTTCAAATATATGAGGAATATCCTCTTTTGAAATTCCCACTCCGGTATCGGCTATAACTATAACAGCTGAATTTTCCTTTACATAGGAATCAACAGTTATAGTTCCGCCTTTCTGAGTATATTTAATACTGTTATCCACAAATATTCTCAATGCTTCCTTGATAAGCTCCCTGTCTCCATATATGCTGATTTTATCATTGTATTTACTTTCTAGGTTGTGTTCCTTATCTATAAGTTTTGTCTCTCTTATGATCTCGTCTATAATTTCATCAAGTTTGATTTTAGCTTTATTCACTTTCTGAGTGTTTTTGTCCCCCCTTGCCAGAAACAAAAGTTGTTCCACAAGCCCCTTCATATTTTCCGCTTCACTTCTAATGGATTCAATTGACTCCTCAAGAACTTTTTTGTCATCTTTTCCCCACCTTGCCAGAAGATTGGCATATCCTTGAATTACGGCAATAGGAGTCCTGAGTTCGTGCGAGGCATCTGATACAAATCTGTTCTGCTGTTCTACAGAATTCTGTATTCTTTCCAGCATTTCATTGAAGGTTTTTGCCAGATCTTTCAATTCATTTTTTGATCCCTTTACATCAATGCGCGTATCCAGATCCTCTATGGATATTTTATTTACAGTATCGGTCATCTCCTTAACAGGCAAAAGAAATTTTTTACTTGCCTTTAATCCAAGAAATATTATAATAATAAAGCCAATTACACCTGTAAGTAGCATAACTGCAGTTAAAAATTGAATATATTGATTTTTTCCTATATTTTCAACATAGTATTGGAGCGCAAACAAACTGCTTGTAATCATAAACACAAGAACTCCAAAAAATATGCAGCCATAAATTACAGTAATTTTAAAACTTATGGAAAATCTAAGTCTTTCCAGTATACTTTCCATAAGTTTGCAGATTATGTCGTACAAAAAAGCTAAAATATACCTGATTATACGATATGTAATTCTAAAAATTGATTTCGACCTATTCATATTTCAATTGATACCCCACTCCACGAATAGTATAGATGAGCTTTATATGGAACCTGTCATCAATTTTGCTTCTTAAATAACGAATATACACATCTACTACATTTGTATCACCCATATAGTCATATTGCCAAACATTTTCCAAAATATTCTCTCTGGAAAGAGCTATATTTTTATTTATCATAAGATATCCAAGAAGATCGAATTCCTTTTTGGTAAGTTCTATTAAATTATCATCATAAGCTACAATATGCTTATTTCTGTCCATCTTCAATTTCCCTATAATTATCACATTATCGTTGACTTTCACATTAGTCTTATATTTGAATATAACTCTTATACGTGCCAGAAGTTCTTCTATTGCAAAAGGCTTTGTTACATAATCTTCAGCCCCCACATCCAGTGCCATAACTTTATCTATGACCTCATCTTTAGCTGTAAGCATGATTACCGGAACATGAGATACCTTCCTAAGCCTCCTCAAAACCTCCATGCCATTTATAGAAGGAAGCATAACATCCAGTATTATAAGGTCAAATTTTTCGTTCAAGGCTTTTCCCAGCCCTTTTCTTCCATCTTCACAACAGTCTACCTCATATCCCTCATGCTGGAGTTCCAATTGAACGAACCTTGCAATTTTCGACTCATCTTCTATAATTAGAATTTTTTTACCGGCCATATTATCCTCCCTCTCTTTAAATTCATCATATTAACTTTATTATACCTTTTTTATCTCATCTTAACAGCCAAATATCCATCAAATGATCCTTAGGTTCAGTCAGATAAAAATTTAGAGGCTGTTGCACAACTAAGTTTGTACAGCAGCCCCTTTCCTAGGCATTCTTGAAATCTTCTACTATTTTATCTTTAGCATTGTTTACAGTGGAAGTTACTTTTCCTATTTTGTGGTTAATACTGCACTCCTCTCCACTGTCTTTGTGAAACCTTATCCTACAATTCGCGATTAATGCAATGACTACAGCAGCTATAACAGCTGGAAATGCAATTACGGTAAACACCACTGCCAATGTCAGCGGCAAGTTCAATATGGTCTTTTCATTTCTTGATATAACAATTCTTATTTTGTTTCCCTTTGAAATAATACTCTTAATTTTTTTTATAAAAGAAGAATCTTTAAAAACATCCTTTTCGGGCTTTATCTTATTTTCATCTTCCAGATACGAAAGTGCCTCCACTATATCCCCATTGCATCTCTCCAGCGCTTCTTTTGCCTCCTTATAACCCACATCTGCTCTCTTCCTCAATAGATCAATTTGTTCAATTGTAATAGACATATTATTCTCATTCTCCTCCAAATTTATTTGTTACTTCTATATTAAAGGGAAAACATTAGACAAAAATTAGCGAAAGATTAACATAAGATTAGAAATAGCTGCAGCAAAAATCAATTGATTTATAAATACAAATGTGATATATTTATATCATAATGAAGAAATGGATGTGATTTGTAATGAATGAAAACAATAAAATATTTACCGCAATATTTTTTATTGTTTGTACCATTATACCTATGTTCTTTGCAACTATGAACTGGTACAACACTTACAGCCATAAACCTAACTCAGGAGAAATCAACCCTGCAATATTATTAATTATAGGTTTAATTTCCCTTTTAATAATATTCATTGCTGTTTTTAAATTATTCCCTAAAATTAAAGATGAATTATTCAAATTAAATGTATTAAAGGCTTCTATGGTAGGTTTTATAAGTTGTATTATTGGTATCATCATAATGATATCAGTATTGTCGTTAAATATTATACCTAATTTTCTAGTAGTTTTATTAATTTTTTATTTTTCAATTATAGCAATTTTTATTTTCTCATTTTTTTATTTTGAGAGGAACTAAGATGAAATTAATAACAACAATTAAACAGTACAGAAAATTAAATAATATTACTCAAGAACAATTGGCAAAAATGGTCAATGTTAGAAGAGAAACTATACAAAGATTAGAAAAAGGCCGTTATAATCCATCCTTAAAGCTTGCATATGATATTTCAAAAGCCCTTAATACTCCAATAGAAAAATTATTTATATTTAAATAGAATTAGAACATTTAAGAGAGGAAGTGTTTAATAGTGGATGAAGATCAAATCACATGTATACAAAACGTCCGTATAATCTTTAAATTTTTTCAACCCTTCCCGGAAGCTTCTAAATTGGAAGACATTGAAACAGTTGTTGAATCACTGAGGAATCTAGGTCATTTGCTTGAACAACGTTTTTCGAGAATCGCCTCTATGGTGGAAATTTTAAAATCAGCTCACAATGACTGGAAAATAACTTCTAAGAAAGACAGAATAATCATGGAAACCGAAACCTTTGACTTCAACTATGCAGTTAAAATGTTAACAGAGAATGGATTCAAAGATGAGGAATACATTCTGAAAGTAGAATACGAGAGAAAATGGGGAATGCTTTAGCTTAATAGTTTTTCTCATGCAAAAAAAGAGGACATCCTGAATAAGGATATCCCCTCTCTCCTCAAATTCGAATTTCAACCTATAAGCTTGACCAATAGGATCCCAGAATTACTACAGAAACTAAATATCCAAGTATTACATTTATAACTGCACCGGTTGAAAATGCGGCAAAAGGCTTCCAGCCGACAGCTGTAAGCTGTTTAAATCGGGTGGTAAGTCCAATGGACAGAAAACAGAAAGTAAATGCCCAGGTTCTGATCTCCTTAATTGGAGCAATTACATTGGAATTGACAGTTACTGCTGCAGCAGGAGAAACACTTGAAAGCAAAATGGTGAGAAATATTGAGCCCACAAAAAATCCAATTACAAATTTGGGAAATCTATGCCAGATATCAGAAGCGTTGGCTTTTACTCCAGTTTCTTTATCCTCCCATTTTGTAATGGAGATTATAGCCAAAATAAAGCACCAGATTCCAATAAACATATCACGACCTACAACCTTCATAAGAGTAAACGTAGTTATGGCCTTATCTCCAAAAGAACTGGCTGCTGTAACTCCTGCGGCATCTGCAAATTCAGACGTTCCAATCCATGCTCCTGCCGCTCCTGCAGATATGCCTGTGACTTTTATAAATATGGAGAGTGCAAAAATCATCACCACTGCCCAAGCCACTACCAGAGAGATGGCCACAGACACATGTTCTTTTTTTGTCTGTATAGCACTTCCTACAGCTATGGATGCTGAAACTCCGCAGATAGAACCACCCGCTCCTAAAGTGGCAGCAAACCTCTTATCCAATCCCAGCCATTTCGTACCTACAAAATAAATTATCAAAAATGTAGATACAGCAATTACAGTTGCCTGTAAGAATGCAACAGGACCAGCTTTTACAATCAGTGTGAAGGGAAGCGTAGCACCTAAAAGCACAATACCCACTTTTACATATAATTCTGTCCTGAGCGCTGTTTCAAACCATTTTGGAATAGAAAACAAATTGCTGATTATAAGTCCTATGAACAGTGCAACAAGAGGCGCTTCCAAATTATACTTTTGCGCCCACCCCCAGGAACTAAAAGAATTGATTATAACACTTAAAATAAATAGAAGTAAAAATCCTATAAAAAAGTCCTTAAATCTGTAGTGTAAAAATAAATTTGCAATAGAAAATAAAATTAAAAATACAACGAACAGAAGTACAATGGACCAGATGTTATTTCCCAGTGCAGAAAAAAGAACACCTATATCTGTCCATTTTGGAATTTTGGCGGTAATAAATTTTATTGAACTTCCTAAAGACCAGAGAATAACTGCTGCCACCACCAGAATCAATCCTATCCATACTGCCCACCAATCTTCCTTTTTTACAAGATCGCTCCAGCCATTTTCCTTTGAGTTAAATTTCTTTTCAGACATATGAACACTCCTTTCATAATTCAAATATCAAAAGTTCAGAGCTAAAATATTAAATACTGTTCAATTAATATTGCTGCAACTGCTGCTCATAATTACAACACCTCACATTCCACTATATTTTTTAAAGTTATAAAAAGATCAGATTTTATTGGTATATCAATAAAACCTGATCTCTAGTTTTTCTAGTCAATCAAGTAAAAGTAAAAAATTTCTGTTAGCTTATAATAATTTTATCTTATAAAAACTCAGGCTCCCCTTTATAAAATTTCAAATCCCTTGGTTCAGTCAAAATATCTAAACTTGAATTAAGCTGCACTTCCTTCAAAAGAGGTTCGCTTACTAAGATATTCTCCAACTTCATCGTATTTTTGATCCAAACAATTTTTGTATCTTCATTTTTTATACCATTACAAATTTTTACTGCCATTTTTATTGCATCTTCTGAATTTGATGCTACCATAGGCACTTTAGCTGGCTCAACATAGGTACTTGTAAAACAATTAGTATACATTGTCTTAAAATCTATTTTATCAAATAACTTTCTGGTAATAACATCGGATACTCCTACACCATTGGCATTCCCATGAGATTCTTCAGTTAAGTCAAGTATTACACATTTTTTGAATTTCGGGCCTCCATTGGCATACTTTGTGAAATATAACCCAGTCACATTAGGATCCTGCCCATTACCGCTTATATTTTTTCCTATTTCACTTATCACAAGCACATCAAACTTAGGTATGAGTATCCTACCCATAAGTCTTCTACTTTCTTCAAGCAGCATTTCCTCTTTTTTTAAATTGATTATTTCATCTTTAGTCACAAATTCTATTTTACAAGTTTCATCATAGGCATTTTCAACTAAAGCCAGTGCAAATAGTAGATTAGTTTTTTCAGCCACCATGCACCCAATGCCTGGTATTAATTCAGAGAATCTTCCGAAGCCTTTGCTGTGTATCGAATCTGCTCCCATCTGTTTTCCAAGTCCTATCGATAGCATTTTACAAATACCGCTTTCAACTTTTCCCCTGAATCCCGTATGTGGCTTTATTCTTGGTATTATAACTATCCCATCAGCAGAAATGGCACTTTTCGAAATATATACAGGTAGCCCTGGTTCATACTCTCCTATAACTTGCACATCCATTGATGCATTTATAGAAACACCCATTGATTTTTCCGTAATACCATAAGAAGCCAATATTTCCTTTTGTCCACTTTCCGTTGATCCTCCATGGCTTCCCATTGCTGGTACTATGAATGGTACAGCTCCTTCTTCTTTCAATGAATCTACGACAGTTCTTGTTATTATATTTATATTGGCTATTCCCCTGCTGCCTACTCCTACAGCAATTCTTTTATTCCTTAAATTAATTATATATGGTTTAATACGTCCTCTTATTTTATATGATATATTTTCGATTTTATCTTTTTTAAATTTTTGTCTTATCTTGAAAAATTTCGGCAGCCTTATTTCTGAAAAACTATTTAAATCAAGTGACTCCATATGAATACCTTCTTATGATCATTTTATTCCTGCAGCATTCAAATAGGTTTTATCTACAAGTTCATCAACCTTTACATCTTTTCTTATAGTTTTATTTTGCCTTAAAGTTTTAATTGTAGATGAAAGTGAATTCGTAACCTCATCTGTCAACCTTATGTCAAAATCTTCTCTAGAAAGACCTTTTTGAACAACGACTTTATTTAATTTAAGCTCTTTAGCCATAATATTTGTTGCTTCATCGGGATTTGCTTTAACCCAATCTTCAGTCTTTTTATATACCTTCAGTAATCTCTTTACTATATCAGGGTTCTTTTTTGCAAAATCATTGTCTACTATAATAAAATTAATATCATATTTTAGATTTGTTCCATCACCTATCAATTTTGCTGTTTTTTCGTATTCAATAGAGGACGCATAGGGATCCCAAACAACTGCAGCATCAATATCCTTGGATGTAAAAGCTGTCTTTATATCGGGCGGCTGCAAATTGACAAGTTTTATGTCACTTTCCTTAAGTCCAGCAGATGCCAGATATCTTACGAGAAGGATGTGTGCAGATGACCCAACTGTAACTGCAACTTTTTTTCCCTTAAGATCTTTAGCAGATTTTATGTTTGAACCAGTAGCTGCCAATATTGAATTCAATTTATACCCTGCTGCGTAAACTCCTACTGCTTTAATGTCAATATTATTTGCCCTAGCCTGAATTGAAGGTTGATCACCAACTTCTCCTACATCAAGCTTTCCTCCCGCAAATGCTTCAATCATAGGAGGCCCTGAAACAAAACTTTGAAATTTTATTTTGATATTATCCTTTTTAAATTCTTCATCAAACCATCCTTTATTTTTAGCAATAATCAAAAGTGAATGATTTATTCCCGGCTGAAATCCTATATTTATCTCTTTAGGTTTTGAATCACTTTGTTTTTTACTGCTTGAAGTGTTATTTGTCTGTCCGCAGCCTGAAAATGCGAATATACTTATAAGTAGTATTGCAACTATGGAAAATATTTTTTTCACAACAACCATCTCCTTTTTAAATATCATTGTCAATTTCAATTACAGGAAGTTTTTCACTAACCAAATTAGGATATTTCAATCCACTCCCAGTATTTAAAAGCACAATTTTTTCATTGGATTTTAAGAAATTACTTTTTCTAAGCTTTTCAACTGCTGCAACAAGTGCCGCTCCTTCTGGGCATATAAATAGCCCCTCAGTTCTAGCAATCAAATTTATAGAATCTAAAATTTCTGAGTCTTTTACCTGAACTGCCGTACCTCCGCTCTTTTTTATGGCATCTAATACTATAAAATCTCCCAGTGCTTTGGGAACACGTATACCACCTGCAATAGTATTTGCTCCACTGCAGAATTCAGAAACATCCTTTTTCTTATTAAAAGCTTTAACTATAGGATTACAACCTTCTGCCTGAACAGAAATAAGTTTTGGTATTTTATCTTTTATCCATCCCAGTTGCCTTAACTCATTGAATGCCTTCCATATACCAATTATTCCAACACCTCCTCCTGTAGGATAAAGTATGGCATCAGGAAATTCCCAGTCAAAATATTCTGCTATTTCAATTCCCATAGTTTTTTTACCCTCGATTCTATAGGGTTCTTTTAAAGTCGCAGCATCAAACCAGCCATGCTTTTTTACACCTCTCGATATTATTTTACCTGCATCAGATATCAAACCTTTTACAAGATAAGTCTTTGCTCCATATATATATGCTTCTTTCTTAGCAAGCTCAGGAGCATCTTGCGGCATAGCAACTACAAGCTTAATGCCAGCTTTAGCCGAGTATGCCGACCACGCTCCCCCCGCATTTCCCGCAGTAGGCATAGCTATTGTTTTTATGCCCAATTCTTTCGCCTTCGACACACCAACTGCAGCACCTCTTGCTTTAAACGTTCCTGTCGGATTAAGCCCCTCATCTTTTATATACAGATTTTCAAATCCTATTCTTCTTCCCAAGGTTCTAGCCTCAGTTATAGGGGTATCACCTTCTCCAAGGGTTACTATATTATTCTCATCATCTATTGGAAGTAGTTCTTTAAATCTAAATAGCCCCTTCTTTCTTGTCTTAAAAATATTTTTGTCCACATTTTTTTTAATCTCATCAAAATCATACCTAACCAGCAGTGGTCCGCCACATTCACACAGATTATGAGGTTCATCCTTTGAGTACTTTTTACCACATTTTGAACATTCCAAATAACTATAATAGCTCATTTATTAAGTCTCCTTTATTTAAATATTTTCATTAATTTTAGTTATAAAAAAATCTCAGTGATTAAATTGAGATTTTTCAATCCAATTAAAAGTATAATCTTACCATTATTATGAATATTCCAAATAAATATATTAGCTAATTTACTTCTCTCTCCCATTATATTTTAAATCTACATACTACATGAAAATGGATTATCAACTTTCGTAAAAAACTCATCATATATTTCACTTTTAATCTGCGTAAAATCATAATTACCTCTATCCCTAGGTCTCGTCAAATTTACATGTATTATTTTTTTAATTTTTCCAGGCCTCTTTGATAATACTACAACCCTATCTCCAAGATAAATTGCTTCATCTATATCATGGGTTACAAGTATCATGGTTGTATTTTCCTTTTCCCATATTTTTAGAATCTCCTGTTGCATATTAATACGTGTCATAGCATCAAGCGCTCCAAATGGTTCGTCAAGCAATAGCAGTTTTGGTTTATTTATAAGTGCCCTTGCAATACTTATTCTTTGTTTCATCCCTCCTGAAAGCTGATTTGGATATGATCTTGCAAAGCCAGTCAGTTCGACTAATTCAAGTTGTTTATAAACTAATTCTCTTTTTTCTTCACTCGACATTTTCTCACTTATCCCAAATTCTACATTTTTTTCTACTGTAAGCCATGGAAAAAGTCTTGCTTCCTGAAATACCATTCCCCTATCTATTCCTGGTCCATTAACAGGTTTACCATAAGAAAAAATAGCTCCGCTATAATCTTTATCCAATCCGACTATTATTCTCAGCAACGTGCTTTTTCCACATCCACTTGCTCCTACAATACTTAAAAATTCTCCTTTTTTGACTGACAGGTTTATATCTTCTAACACATTAAGGTTTCCGCCATCTAATTTGAAATTTTTATTTAAATTTTTTATCTCAATAGCATTACAATTTTCTTGTTTATTCAAAATATTTATACTCCCTTCCTAATTTCCATTATTAACATCCCATTTTACAATTACATACTGTAATTTTTTTATGAAATAATCTATCAAAAATCCAATTACCCCTATTGAGAAAACTCCAACCAGCATTACATCAGGCTGTGATAACTCCCTTGCATAAGATATTGCATAGCCTATTCCAGAAGTAGCAGCTATTATTTCTGCTGTAATAACACTCATCCATGCACTTCCGATTCCGATGCGAAGTCCTGTAAAAATTGACGGAAGTGCAGAAGGAAAAACTATCTTTATTAGTTTTTCAAATTCATTTTTTTCCAATATTTCGGAAATCTCTAAATATTTTTTATCAGTACTTTTTATACCATAAATTGTATTTATTAATATTGGCCAAAAGCTGCCAATTACTATTACAGTTATTTTAGATGCCTCATCAATACCCATCCACAAAATAAGAACTGGTACCCATGCAACAATAGGAATTGGTCTTAAAAATTGTATCAGTAAATCTATGGCTCTCTCTGCTATTCTAAATAACCCAATAAATATTCCAAAAATTATTCCTAAGGCTGCACCTATACAATATCCTTTTATAACTCTAACTACACTTACATATAAATTTCTAAGAAGTTCTCCACTTTTAATCATGTCAATCAAAGTTAAGAATATTTTGGATGGAGAAGGAAGAACTGACTGTTTAATCAACCCCTTACTACTTAACACCTGCCATAATATCAATAACATTACTGGGACTATCAATGCAATAATTACATTCCCTAAAATTTTTAATTCTTTATAAGAGTTAATTTTTATATTTGCTGCCTTCATCTTTATTTTCTCCTTATAATTCAACTCATATTATTTTAAATATGTAAACATTGAAATTGTCATAATTTAGAATCACTACAGAATTCAATTCATTTATTTACACCCTTTTTACTATTTTGGTAAAAAGTATTTGAAATTTCTCTATTCTATATTTTAAATCTTCATATCACATCCTAACCTCCATTTATTTTATCAAGTAGATACACTAATACACAATAAAAGGCCAAGTATAACTTACTAAGTAGAGATTATATAATCCATCTCTATAATAAGTTCAACTTGACCTCTAGTTTTTCTAGTCAGTCCAATAAAAAAACTTCCTGTGGAGAAACCACAGGAAGTCATATCCTCTTGTCTCTCATCTTTCAGGGTATACCTGCTGGAATTAGCACCATTGAATACAAAATCTATTCAGGTTGCCGGATATCATAGGGCCAGTCCCTCCATCACTCTTGATAAGAAGTTATTCATTATTCATTTTTAATTTACGTATATGATATAACTTTTAAAATACTTTGTCAACAACAATTTTTTTATATTTTGAATTTTTATTATCAATACACCTTTCAAGAAAAAGAGCCGCTGCACCTACTGAAACCGAGTCTTCTTTAAAATATCCGTATCTTTTTACGGATACTCTTTCAGGAATATATTTTATACAGGTTTCATAAAACGTATCAAAATCAATCAGAAATCCGCTTAATACAATACATTCAATGTTCAATAAATTTGTATAGGATTCAATGCTTTTTCCCAGTTTTGATGCGGCATCTAAAATAAATTTTTCAGATGTTCCACAATTTTTCATACTCCTTGAATACACTTCATTAAAATCAATATAACCATAAATGTTTTCAATCATATGTTCAAAGGCATACTCATTATCTCCGGATGATCTCATAATCCTCCCCTGTATGACTGCCGCCTGCTTCAGTCTAGCACCACAATCAAAATAAGCCATATTTTCAAAATTCCTTCCTGCTCCATAAAAATACTCCGCAGTAACAGCTGAGTCTGCACAATTACCGCTGGTTACACTGCACCCCAACTTTTCTTCAAGTATTCTACTTATGCGCTCATTATCCCAAAACCCCGTTTCAACTGCAAGCCCAATTCCCACAAGCTGGAGAAGTTTTAGATTTAATTCCTCATAGGCACTCTTTATAATATAGAGAATTTCTTCTATGACTTCATCACAAGAATTGCAATAATCGATATAAAAGCCCTTTTTATAAAAAATTTCCATTCTCAAGTTCACTATAGATACCTGCACATGAGTGCTGCATATACTTATGCCCATAATATAAAACCTGCACACATTTACATCATACAGCACAGGTTTCCTTCCGCCTGTAGATTCGCCCATACATTTTTGAACCAAAATGGATTTTTTTTCAAGTGGGTTCATAACTCGATTCAGCGTAGTCAATTTCATACCTGTTTTAAATAAGATTTCATTCTTGGTCATAACACCATTTTTTTGTATTAAATTGAATATTTCTTTTTCTTCTGAAGCTAGATCTCTAAATAATCTGTAATTGTCTATCATAACATCATACCTTTTATCATTATTGTATACTTTAGTCAATGTACAATTCACATTTTACAATGCACAATTATGAAGATTTTCGGATAAATCGAAAATCTACCAAAATTGAATTCTTAATTCTTATTGAGAAAAGTATTCTTTGCAATCAAACTCTTTCTGCATCTAAGAACCTAATAAAAATATAGTACGAAAGGGAGGTAGGTGTCAATACGACAAAAATAAATTTATTGACAAATTTATTTTAAATGTGTTAGTATTTAATAAATTAAACATTGAATTCTTATCAAGAGAGGCAGAGGGACTGGCCCTATGATGCCCGGCAACCCGATTATTTTCAAAGGTGCCAATTCCAGCGGGTTATATAATTTGCCTGAAAGATGAGAAAATTAATTATAAAAATGACTTTCTTGTAAATTATAACAGGAAAGTTTTTTATTTTGTCACAGTTTAAATTAAGTGTAAATTCTTTTTTCCAAAATGGTTAGAAGATAAAAATGTTAAATGAACAACGAGGAGGGTATCATGAAAGTAACAATTAATGGTAAAATTAAAGATATAAAGGAGGGAGTCACTGTAACAAAAATTTTAAAAATAGAAAATGTAGAAATGCCAGACATGGTTTCTGTTCAGTTAAATGACGAATTCATAGATAGAGCCAATTTTAACAGCACCGTTCTAAAAGAAAATGACAAAATTGATTTTCTATACTTCATGGGGGGTGGAAATAGTGGATTTTAGTGAGGATCAGATAGAAAGGTATTCAAGACACATTATCCTGTCCGAAGTAGGTGTGGAAGGTCAGGAAAAACTTTTAAACTCCAAAATCCTCATTATAGGTACGGGCGGTCTGGGAGCACCTGCTGCCATGTATCTGGCTGCTGCAGGGATAGGAACTATAGGCCTTGTAGATGGAGACATAGTGGATCTTTCAAACCTTCAAAGACAGATAATCCATCGCACAAAGGACGTGGGAAAGGCTAAAGTTCAGTCCGGAAAAGAAACCATAAATGAATTGAATCCAGACGTAAATGTAATAACTTATAGGGAACTTGTAGACTCCAGCAATATCTTGGATATCATAAAGGACCAGGACTATGATTTTATAATAGACGGTACAGATAATTTTCCCGCCAAATTTTTAATAAACGATGCCTGTGTAATTTCCAAAAAACCATTTTCACATGGAGGAATAATAAGATTTCAAGGGCAGCTCACAACTTATATACCTGACAACGGTACTCCCTGCTACAGATGTATTTTTCAATCACCACCTCCTGCAGGTGTTGTACCAACCTGCAAGGAAGCAGGTGTTCTAGGTGTAATGGGAGGAATTATAGGATCACTTCAGGCAACAGAAGCCCTCAAGTATATACTTAAAATCGGCAGTACCCTTGCAGGATATCTTTTGACTTACAACGCAATGACAATGGAATTCAGAAAAATAAAGGTATCCAAGAACAAGAACTGCGGCATATGCGGTGAGCACCCTACAATAAAAAAGCTGATAGACTATGAACAGACAGCCTGTGATCTCAAAACAGCAAATTAAGCAGGTGATATTTATGATATATATAGACAAATTGCAATATGAAAAAATTTTAAAACAGGCCAGGGATGAATTTCCCGATGAATGCTGTGGTTATCTTGGAGGACTGGATTCTGGAAAAGATATTTTTATTAAAAAAATATACTCCTTGACCAATACAGATCACAGCAGCGAACATTTTTCCATGGATCCTGCCGAACAATTCAAAGCTGTAAAGCTCATGAGAAGTGAAAAATTTAATATGATTGGCAATTATCATTCTCATCCTTATTCACCTTCCAGGCCATCTGAAGAGGATAAAAGGCTTGCTTTTGATGACAAAATATTGTACGGAATTTTATCTCTTGAAAAAAAGAAACCAGTATTTAATTTGTTTAAAATCGACAAAGACAAAAATGTTGAAAAGCTTGAGTATGAAATAGTTTAAAAAAGGAGTGAGATATTATGATAAATATAAGTGAAGATCATTATAAATCCATAGAAGACATAAAAGAAAAATCACAGCAGTATTTAAACAATGCAATAGATCCTGTGAGATTTAAAGCTTTTAGGGTTTCCATGGGTGTATACGAGCAGAGAAAAAAGGAAACCTACATGGTGAGAACTAGAATACCCGGAGGAGTCATAACTTTAGAACAATTCAAACGTATAAGTGAACTTGCAGAAAAATATGCAAAAGGCAAATTGAAATTCACCTCCAGACAGGACATTCAATTTCAAAGTGTTGATTTGAAAGATGCCTATCCAATAATAAATTCTTTGATAGAAGTAGGCATAATAACAAAGGGCACTGGTGGAAATACCGTTCGAAATGTGGAGTGTTCCCCTCTTTCAGGTGTTTCAACAGACGACGTCTTTGACGTAACCCCCTATGTAAAAGCAGCCACCAATTACCTCATAAAAGATCCAACCACCATGAACATGCCCAGAAAATACAAGATAGCCTTCTCCAATAGTCCACAAGATACAGGCAATGCAACCATATCCGATCTGGGATTCATTGCAAAAATAGTAGATGGCAGGAGGGGCTTTGAGGTATATGGGGCCGGAGGATTTGGCGGAAGTCCGAGAGTTGCTTTAAAGCTTAAGGATTTCATACCAGCAGATGAAATACTATACTATATACAGGGCCTTAAAAATGTATTTGAAGTCGAAGGAGACAGAACCAATAAAAATAAGGCCAGAATAAGGTTCATACTCATGAGACTGGGTGAAAAAAAATTTGTTGAAGAATTAAGTTCAGAGATAAACAAACTAAAGGAAAAAGGCGGTCTCAACATACAGGTGGATGAAAATGAATTTATACTACACCCTGATGCCAAGATTGTCCGGGACGTAAATGTGGATGAAAAGCCTAAAAATGTACTGTTTCCGCAAAAACAGGAAGGCTACTATTCCGTCTATGTTCATCCTCAAAGCGGAAATTTAAAAGTTGAAAGCTTAAATAAAGTACTTGCTTTCATAGAAAATTTGAATTATAAAACATCCATCAGGGTTACAAACACCCAGGGATTTTTTATAAGAGATTTAAAGAAAAAAGATGCTGAAGCTCTTATAGAAATAACAGGCAGCTTTACTTCCATATACAACATAGATAACTCTGTAACCTGCGTGGGTGCTTCCACTTGCCAGCTTGGATTATGTCTTTCACAAAATCTGTTAAAAGCCATAAAGAAAGAATTTGAAGGTACATCACCTGAAATAAAAGCTGCCCTTCCAAGACTGTTTATATCAGGATGCCCAAATTCCTGTGCTCAGCACGAAAAAGGAGCCCTTGGCCTTCACGGCAGAGCCAGACGAACAAAAAACGGCCTGGTTCCAATGTACTCCATATCCTTTGGAGGAAAAATAGGATCAAATGTAGCCAGAATGGGAGATACCTATGGAGATGTACCTGCAAAGAAAGTTCCCCTGTTCATCCATGAACTTGCAGAACTAAAAATTAATTCCGGATATGAAGATTTTTATGATTTTCTGGATAACAGGTCATCGGATATAAAAACTCTTATGAGCAAGTACACCGATGTGGATAAATTTGTAGAAGATCCCGATATTTACTTTGATTTTGGAGCCTGCGAGAGATTTTCATTAAAGGGCAGAGGGCCTGGAGAATGCAGTTCCGGTGTAATGGATGTTATAAAACTGGATTTGTCAAATGCCAAATCCTCACTTGAGAAGTACAAAGACACAAAACAAAATTCCGATCTGTATTCCTCTGCACTGTCCTCGGCAAGAACCCTTCTGGTACTCAGAGGAGTGGATTCAAACAAAGACAGAGAGATATTTGAGGAATTCAACAAGAATTTTGTAGAGACAGGTTATGTAAAACCCTCAATTAAAAAGCTTTTTGGAGATCTCATAGACTACAAAATAGACGGTACAAATGATATATCCAGCAAAGCTTCAGAAGTAGAATACCTGTACAACAAAGTGGATGCAATGTATAGATCCTTAAACGGAAAATTGGAAATAACCCTTCCAAAAGAAGAGAATACGCAGTCAAAATCCTATAATGAAGACAATGGTGAAGTGAACGACCATGATAAAATTGGAGACCTTAAAATTGTGGATTTAAGAGGAGTAAAATGCCCTATAAATTTTGTAAAGGTGAAAATAGAACTTTCTAAAGTAAAATCCGGACAAAAGCTGGGATTTTATTTGGATGACGGCGATCCTATAAACAATGTTCCCCAAAGTGTAAAAAACGAGGGACACAAGGTAATCTTTAAAGATACAAACTATGACGGTTACAATCTATTGGTGATACAAAAAAAATAACATGAAGTCAATGGAGGGTGGTATGCTTGTCACACACCATCCTTCAAATAAATTACTGGGAGTGAAACAATGAAATTCAATACAAAACTCATACATGGAAATTTTAATATAGATTATACTGGAGCTACCAATACCCCCATCTACCTTTCAAATGCATATGCTCATAAAAGTGCAGAAAATCTAGAGGATATATTCACTGGAAAATCCATGGGCTATGCCTACACCAGGATATCCAACCCTACCGTCATATCTTTTGAAAGAAGAATGGCCAGCATAGAAGACGGACTGAGTGCAACATCTGCAGCATCGGGCATGAGCGCCATCTACCTTGCAATTATGAACGTATTGGAACCCGGAAACGAGATAATTGCTTCCTGTGGTCTCTATGGCGGCAGCTATACCTTGATAAGAAATTTAAAATCCTTTGGAATAAAGATAAAATTTTTAGAAGAATTAAACAAAGAATCCCTGGAACTGGCCATAAATGAAAATACCAGATTGGTTTTTGCAGAGACTATAGGGAATCCCAAGCTGAATGTTCTTGACATAGACCCTGTTTCAAAGATCTGCAGGCTGCACAATATTATTCTGATGATTGATTCAACCATGACAACTCCATATCTCATAAAACCTCTGCAGCATGGAGCAGATGTGGTAATACACTCCACATCCAAATACATAAACGGAACCTCCAACTCCATAGGTGGAATTATAATAGATGGTGGAAGCAGCAAATATTCTGACTCAAAATATAACAATTTTGAGCCTTATATAAAGAAATTCGGCAATATGTCCTTTACAGCCAAACTCAAAGATACAATAGGAAGAGATATAGGTCCTGCCATGTCACCCTTTAACGCATTTTTAAATCTTACAGGGGTGGAGACACTGGCTCTCAGAATGAAAGAACACTGTAAAAGTGCACTTACAGTGGCCAAGTATCTGGACTCTAACAAAAAAGTTTCAGAAGTAAACTATCCCGGCCTGGAAAGCTCCAAATACCATGACCTGATTAGAAAATATTATAAAAACGGAGCTGGTGGTATTTTAACTTTCAGACTGGGAACCAAAAAGAAGGCTTTTAATTTCTTAAACAGCCTGAAACTCATATTAAACCTTACAAATATAGGCGACACCAAATCCATAATAATTCATCCTTCTTCCACTATATGTTCCAATAATACAGAAGAAGAAAAAATACAAATGGGGATATATGATGATCTGCTAAGATTATCCGTGGGAATAGAGGATGTGGAAGACATAATAGAAGATATGGAGCAGGCTCTAGAAAATGTCTGAAAAGTTTTAATCAGGAGAATGTACTTTTGAATATTTAAGGAACCCACTATCTATGTTCAATTTTATAGCTCCCGTTTCATTTAAATACTCTACATAGGACTCAAGCATTTTCTTCATAATAGCATATTTGTATTTACTGTTTACATGCAGTGTAAATTCTTTTATAACAGCATTCATTATGTTTTCCATCGTCATAGAGTCCTCTATGGCATTATATATCTTTCTTGCTCTATTTCTATAAAAATGTATATTATCTGTTATAAGTTTTGTAATATCATCAAAAATACCTTTATGAGCCACTATATACTTACTACAGCTTAAATCATAGAGCTTTTTTTTGCTCTTTAAATCCTCTGTAAGTATATAGGCATAAGGCATCTTGGCTCCCTTCATAACTTCATAGCTTATGAGAGCATCTCCAAGATATGCAACATTGTCGGGAGTTACAATGCACATATGTGCAGGGCTGTGTCCTGGTGTATGAATAAGCTTAAATTCAATACCACCTACATTTATTCTGTCCTCATCATTTAAAATCAAAATATCAGTTTTACAGATCATACTGCCAAAATGCTCTTTGACTTCTGACAGCGTCTGGCTGTTGTAATAAAGTTTCAAATTTATTGCAGAACTGCAGATAAGACCCTCGTAAGCTGGCATGGCAATAACACATCCATATTTCTCCTTAAGATACGAATTATTCCCCACATGATCTATATGTGCGTGGGTGCATATTATTCCCTTAACCTTAAAGCCGTTCTCCTGAAGGATTCCATCTATTCCCTTTCTCTCTCCCTCTGCCCATCCTGTATCCAACATGATAATCTCCTTATCACTGATTTTATAAAAAGGTATATAAGTCATTCCCGTATCAATGCAAAACGTATTGTCTTTTACTCTTTTTACTTTCATAATTTATCTTTAGTAAACTTTACTAAAGCCCAGTCCACCTCTTTTATAGCATTTTAATAAAATTCTTTGCAAATTACAGTTTTTCATCAATGTAAAAATTATAACATCAATAAACTCAGAAAGCTATAAAATATATTTTTATATAGAGATATTTATTTTATAATTAGTCTGTAGACATTTTAAAAATAAAACTTTTTAGGGGGAAACGGAAATGAACGCTAAACTCAATATTATCACATCCATGCTTATATTTGGAAGTATTGGTGTATTTGTAAAAAATATAAACTTACCCTCTGCAGAACTCGCCTTTTTCAGATCTTTTATTGGAAGCTTATTTTTAGTCTGCGTGTGTTATCTCACAAAGAAAAAAATCTCCTTTCAATCAATAAAGCAAAATCTCCTGCTTCTTCTGATATCAGGAACAGCCCTCGGATTAAACTGGATTTCGCTGTTTCAGGCTTACAAGTACACCACAGTATCCATTGCAACTCTCAGCTATTATTTTGCTCCTGTGTTTGTAATAATATTATCTCCCCTGATTCTCAGGGAAAAGCTTACACCGCTCAAAACCGGATGCGTTATTATGGCACTTGCAGGACTATTTTTAATTCTCAATACTGGCAATAATGCCGCAGCAGCAGGATCCTATAATCATTTAAAAGGAATATCTTACGGAATTTTGGGTGCAGTCCTCTATGCCAGTGTGATTTTAATGAATAAATTTATTAAAAATTTATCAGGTTTTGAAACCACGCTGATCCAGCTTATAACAGCAGCTGTAGTACTGCTGATCAGTATACTTTATAGAAACAACATCCATATTGGCGAGATAAGTCATAAGGCCTTGGTTTTTATATTTATAGTAGGTATTTTACATACAGGCATAGCCTATTTACTTTATTTTACCTCTATAAAAAAATTAGATGGACAATCTATAGCCATCTTAAGCTACATAGATCCAATTTCAGCTGTATTTATTTCTGCCATATTTTTAGGTGAAACTATGACACTTATTCAAATAATAGGAGGTCTCCTTATTTTAGGCTCAACATTTTTAGGTGAAATTATAAAAAATTGAGCTACTTATTCCCGATTTTTATGCTGCATTACCTCTGTCTCTGCCCATATCCATATTTAGGTTACAAAACTCAATGTAGAAAAACCCCAATAGCTTTTCCACCTCATCATCAATCTGTTCAACCTGGTCTTGAATATATGTGGAGATTCGATTATAAATACAGCTTCAATTGTAGCTTACCAAGGCACCAAGGCCACAATTTACTCATCGATTATTCAGCTACAAAGGGAGCTATTGTCAGCCTTATGCGTTCGTTAGCACTTTCACTGGTATCTAAATGGCATTCGAAGTACAAAAAGGATACTTTCACAATATTTCCATTGTAAAAGTATCCTTTTAAATCCCCATAAATATATAATCAAATCAAGTAAATTCAATGGTTTTAGTAGTATAAGCTGGCGGGAATATGTGGGAATCGAACCCACCCGTCGTGGTCTTAGCACGGCAACACGGTTTTGAAGACCGGCAGGCACACCAGCACCTATCTACTCCCATTGAAAGCACAAGTATTATTATAGGTGAAATGCTGTTATAATGTCAACAAATTAATGAAATAGTAATCTATAAAATAATTTTATACATTTCATAAATATTTTATATAAGTGCTTTCATCTTTACTATAACCTCAATGTATTAATTACATACAGCATTTTCCGGATATTAGTAAAGAATTCTCTCGTCATCCACTCTTTTCGTAAGTTTTATGCCATCAAAATGTTCCATAAGTATTGTGGCATATTTTCTGCTAGTATTTAATTCATCCCTCAGTTGGGCAAGGGACATACTTCCCCGGGTCTTTATAAAATTTATTACGACATTTTTAGCCAATTCATAGTCTTTAGATAAAAACCAACAATTTTCTCCAACTTTTACTATGTCCCCATCCTCCACCAGGGATTCAAATACCATCTCGAAATTTCTCTTGTCACCGCAGCCAGCTTCCAATTCCAGATATTTAGGCGGAATAAATCCACTTTTATTGAATTGAAATAGTATATTTTCTCTAATTTTATTCTGTGCCGGAGTATATTCCACCTTGAAATTCTCTAGGGATATGAAATTTCCATAAAGTTTTATTTCATTTCTACCCTTCAGCAATTCTATTATATAGTCATATATTTTCTGCTTTATTTTATTTCCAAATACCCTGTTTTTAATCTCTTCTTTAGACATACCCCTTTTTAAAGGATTTTTACTGTGAAAATCCTTTAAAATGCCCTGCAGCATTTCAACCTTTTTATCTAAAAAGTCCCTGTGAATATATACTGGTTTATCGCCTTTGTTCAGCACTGCTATGGACTCATTTTCCATAAGTTTTTTCAGTTCCTCCTGAATATTATCATCCTTTTTCCCAATAGCCTTCAATATTTCCTCTTTTCCGGGATAAGTGCTGCTTAAATTTTTAATTGTATTTTCAAGTATGCTTTCAGTTTTCCCACTTTCCTTTAATTTCAATTCTTCTACATAATCCATATTGAATCTCTTGGCTTTTCTGGCCACTGGCTCTATTATAGTACCTCCACCTATGGTATACATTGGGGAGTAGCTTCTTATTACAAATCTGTCATTTCTCTGGGATGTAAGCTGTTTTTCCAGTCTGAGCTGGACATAAGCTTCCTCACCTGGATTTACTTTCTCACGGTCAAGTATTACCACTCTGCATATAATTTCACTGGTACCATGATACAATCGCACCCTCTGTCTATTTTCCAAAGGTCTTGAAGCACTTTTAAGATAGTATAATTTACAATCCACCATAAGGGAAGGTTCCATAAAATTTTCTACAGACACCACATCTCCCCTGTCTATATCAGAGGTTTTAACATTTGCTACGTTTATTGCACACCTTTCACCTGCTTCTGCTTCTCTCACCTGCTGTCCATGGACTTGTATTCCCCTTACCTTGGATTTTATTTTTAAGGGATATATTTGTACGTTTTCCCCTTCTTTAATTTTTCCACTAATTATAGTTCCCGTTACAACAGTTCCAAATCCGCTCACTGAAAATACCCTGTCTACAGGAAGCCTGAAATGACCGACAGTATCTCTGGCAGGTACAACATCTGTAAGCCTATCTATATCCTCTATTAGAGAATCCAATCCCTCTTTTGTTTTCGAGGAAACTTTATGAATGGGAACGTCCTCCAGAAAAGTTCCTTTAAATTCATTTTTTACATCTTCCACTACCATTTCCAGCCAGTCCTTGTCAACTAAATCAATTTTAGTAATTACTATAATGCCCTTATTTACATTTAACAGCTGAAGTATTTCAAAATGCTCTCTAGTTTGGGGCATTACTCCTTCATCTGCTGCAATGACCATAAGCACTAGATCTATTCCACTTACTCCTGCCAGCATATTTTTTATAAACTTTTCATGGCCCGGTACATCTATAATTCCAGCTCTCTTCCCGGAGGGCAAGTCAAAAAAAGTAAATCCAAGGTTTATGGATATCCCTCTTTCTTTTTCTTCTTTCAAGGTATCGGTTTCTCTCCCCGTGAGAGCCCTTATGAGTGTAGTTTTACCATGATCTATGTGACCTGCTGTTCCTATTATAATGTGCTTCATACAAATTCCCTCCAAACTTAAACCGATAAACACAATACAAGAGTTTTACAAATCTGCGAATTCATTTACCAAAGTATCAAAATCTTTGTCTAATATAGTTCTTAAATCCATTACAACTTCGTCATTAGCTATACGTACAATTACGGGAATATCAGCCCTTCTCAATTTCCTATCTACTTCCTCGGGAGATATTCTATTACTTCTGGTCCTGATTACATAAGTTGGTATCTTTTCTTCAGGCATGGAACCACCGCCTACCATTGAATAGTCACTATCCACAGTGAATTTGAAATCAGGCACTCTCTGCTCCAACTTTTCTTTTAAGATCTGCGCCCTGCTTTTCTGATTCTCACTGCTGCTGAGCATCATGTACAGAGTGGGAATATTTCTTACAGCTTCTTTTTCATCTACATAATAATTAAGAGTAGCTTCAAGAGCGGCAAGAGTCATCTTATCCACTCTTAAAGCTCTTAAAAGCTGATTTTTTTTCATCTTGTCTATATACTTCTTTTTCCCCACAATTATACCCGCCTGAGGTCCTCCCAGCATTTTATCGCCGCTGAAGGTAACTACATCTATACCGCTCTTTATACTTTCCTGCACTGTAGGTTCATGGCTAAAACCATATTTGGAAAAGTCTATAAGAGTGCCGCTGCCTATATCTTCAATAACTGGAATTCCCTTTTCTGCTGCAAGCTCAGACAGATCCTCTGAAGATACTTCTGCCGAAAATCCAATTACTTTAAAATTAGAGGTATGCACCTTCATAAATACGCCTGTATTCTCATTTATGGCATTTTCATAATCTTGAATATGTGTCCTGTTGGTAGTTCCCACTTCCACAATAATGGAGCCACTAAATTTCATAACTTCCGGTATTCTAAAAGAACCTCCAATTTCCACAAGCTGTCCTCTAGATACTACAGCTTCCTTTCCATTACACATGGTATTTAGAACCAGCAGTACTGCAGCAGCATTATTATTGACGACCAATGAGCTCTCTGCACCTGTAACCCTTTTAATTATTTCTTCCACGTGTTTATACCTTGAACCTCTGGTGCCGCTTTCCAGATTATATTCTAAATTGCTGTAACTGCTAGATACATTAATTACATTTTTTAAAGCATTTTCACATAAAAGAGACCTGCCTAAATTAGTATGTATAATAACCCCCGTAGCATTTATCAGTCCCTTAAAATTCGATTCCTTTTTTTTATCAACTATTCTTTTAAATTTTTCAAGTATTTCTTCTTCTGAGAAATCCTCTATCTTTTCCTGTAAAATGAGATTCCTGTAAAAATCTATGGACTCCCTGAGTGAATTCATCACAAGTATTCTCATAGTATCAGCCAACTCAACTTTTACAACTTCATGATCCAGAAGTTCATCAATTTTAGGAAGCTTTCTCAACAGCTTATTTTTCTCCAAATTACAACCTCCTTATACAACTCCAATTTTACTCTACAATTATATATTTCTTGCCTTGCAAAGGTACAATTTCACCTATTATGGAAGGCTTTATCTCCAGCCCACATGTTTCATTCATGATTTTATAAGCTTCACTTTCAGAACACGTAAAGAGGAGGCCTCCTGAAGTTTGCGGATCAAATAGTATATCTTCCATCCATCCTGGAATATTTTTTATACTGTATTTGCCTTCTATATATTTCCTGTTTTTATATGCACCTGCAGGAACAATTCCCATCTCCGCATATCCTTTAGCTTCACTTATATACGGAATTTTATTCCCATAAAGTTTCAAGGTTACATCAGACGCAGATGCCATTTCATAGCCATGGCCCATAAGTCCAAAACCAGTTATATCCGTGCAGGCGGTTATATTATATTTTGTTATTATCTCTCCTGCATATTTATTCAACGTGGACATTATTTTAACTGCCTTATCATAAGCATTATCGGATACAATTCCACCTTTTATGGCGGTATTTATTATGCCCGTACCAACGGGTTTGGTCAATATTACCTTATCTCCTACTTTACACCCATAATTTCTGAGTATTTTATCGGGATGCACCAGCCCCATAACTGACAGTCCAAATTTAGGTTCATTGTCATCTACCGTATGACCCCCTATTACAACAGCTCCAGCTTCAATAACCTTATCTGCCCCTCCCTTTAATATTTCCCCCAGTACATCCACTGAAAGACAGGAAGGGAAACAGACTATGTTAAGCGCCACTTTAGGCTTACCGCCCATGGCATATATATCACTGAGAGAATTTGCTGCAGCAATTTGTCCAAAAGTATAGGGATCATCCACCACTGGAGTAAAAAAATCAAGAGTTTGAATTACTGCTGTTTCCTGATTTAATTTATATACTGCGGCATCATCTGAAGTCTCTATTCCAACTATTAAATCTTTATCTTCCATTTTAGGTAGTTTACCTAATATACTCGAAAGAGTCCCCGGCTCTATTTTTGCAGCTCATCCTGAAGTCCTCGTAAGCTCAGTCAATCTTTTAGCCACACTCGCCACCTCCATTCTCCACTACAATTATATAATATCTTACAATATTTTTGAATAAACAATCTATCTTACATCTATTTTATCTCTCATTTTATCAAGAGTTTTGTCACCTATTCTATCTATTTTCTTCAAATCTTCCACAGAAGCAAAATCTCCATTCTGTTCTCTGTAATCCATTATTTTTTGTGCAGTTATGTCCCCTACACCGGGTATGGTTTTAAGTTCCTCTTTAGATGCCCTGTTTATATTTATTTTACCATCACTGCCTATTTGACTTTCAGATAGTGCTGAAGAATTAGGGCCTCCAGAGGTATTGCCTATTTTACTATCTACATATATATAATCCTCGTCTTTTAATTTTTTAGCCAAATTTAACCTACAGCTGTCAGCTTTATCTGTAAAACCACCTGCTGCCTTTACCAGGCTTTCCACTCTACTATTGTCTTTCAGCTTATACACTCCTGGATTCTTAACCTGTCCATTTATATAAACAGTTATCTCTTTGGAATAATTGTCATCCCCAGTTTCATTGGAATCCTTAGAAGTAGCTCCCTCTTCAAATATATCCCTGCTGTTCTCATCGATTTTTACTGGTCTAGAATTGATGTATCCCACTATGAGGAATACAAAAAATACAGCCAAAATCACAACGGAGCCTATTATCTTTTTCTTATTTTTCATCTTATTATATCTCCTCCTCCAATATCAAACTTAAAACTCATTGTACTCTTAAAGCAGCTGTAATTTGCATTAAAATATATTTAAGTTTATAATTTAGATTATTGACAGTTTCAAAAAATTTTTGTCACTTATATTATTTTTTTGTATACTGTCTAAAGACAATTTCAAAGGAGGAAAAAATGAAAAAAACAATTACATTTATATTACTGTTTTTGCTTATCTGTTCAGGCAGCTCATATAATGTTTATGCTAAAGAAACACCTCCTTCTGTTTCTGCTGACAGCGCAGTTGTATTAGATGCAGCAACCGGTGAAATTCTGTATGCTAAAAATCCCGATTCTGCTTATCCACCGGCATCTACCACCAAAATAATGACTGCTCTATTGACATTGGAAAATACAAACTTAGATGACAAAGTAGTAATCGGTAACAACCCACCGGCTGTAGAGGGAACCAGATTGGGCCTTTTTCCGGGTGAAGAGTTGACCGTCAGGGATCTACTATATGGATTGTTATTGGCCTCTGATAACGATTGTGCTGAAGCACTAGCAGAACACATCAGCGGCTCACTGCACAAATTTGCAGCAAAAATGAACACCAGGGCAAAAGAGTTAGGAGCAAAAAACACCAATTTCATAAATCCCACTGGATTGTTCAATGAAAAACACAAAACTTCTGCAAGAGATCTATCTCTTATAATGAGGGAGTTACATAAAAATCCTGAATACTCAAAAATTGCCACCTCTATATCCTATACCATTCCACCTACTAATAAGTCCAGCAAGCCAAGAACTGTGTGGAACGAAAATAAGCTTGTGCAAAAACAATCTATGTATTACTACAGTGGGTGCCAGGGCGGTAAAACAGGTTACACAATTCAATCACTCCACTCATATACTGCGGTAGCTACAAGAAATGGCGAAACACTAATCGTAGCTTTAGTTCACGATAAAAATAAAACTTTTTTTCCAGATTCAATATCTTTATTTAATTTTGGATTCAACAACTTTCAATTGGTAAAACTGTATTCAAAGGGAGATTTAGTTACAACCTATAACAAAAATAAACTTTCTGTCCCTCTAATTGCAGATTCTAATTTTTATTATGTAAAGGAAAAAGGTGATAAAGCCCTTCCCCATTTAAGTATTAAAAATGAAAATCTGTCCTTTAAACTTTTTAAGGTAGGGGATGTAGTAAGTAGTGCTGATATCTACTTTAAAGGAAAAAATATAGGAAAGTTAAACCTTTCAAGCGGCATCAGCCATGATGAAAAACAGATATTGAATTCAGACATTATTGAAAACATAATAATAAGGAATAAATATGCAATTCCAGTTGTAATAGCACTGTTAGTCGTAATAGCTATCTTTACTGTAAAAAAAATATATACTCTAAGTAAATGATTTTTTATATCAGATTATTTGTGAATTCAAATGGAATTTACTTATGAAAAATATGCAGAAAATAAAGCATTATATTATATACGATAAGTTGAAGTTTAAATGTTTAAAAATAGCTAAAAGCTTCAACTTATTTTTTCTATCAAATTCATGATATCCCGGGGTATATCAGATTCCAGTTCCATTATCCTGTTCCCCCTTGGATGCGGGAATTTGAGCCTATAGGCGTGAAGTGCCTGTCTTTTTATATACTGACTATCATCTTCTGTACCGTACAGTGTATCTCCATACAGTGGATGGCCTAAATAACTCAGATGAACTCTGATTTGATGGGTTCTGCCAGTTTCTAAAGTAATCCTCAGCAATTGATCATTTTTAAAATTATCTATTACCTTGTAACGGGTTATACTTCTCTGCCCTCTTTCATCTACCACTCTCTTTATGCCAGTTTTTTCATCCCTGTATATAGGTAAATCTATAATTCCTTCATCATCTTCCATTTTTCCATGGATAACAGCTATATAGCTTTTTTCAAAATCTTTGCACTTCATATCTCTTGCCAGACACATATGCGCAAATTGATTTTTTCCAACTATTATAAGGCCTGAAGTACCCATATCCAACCTGCTCACCAATCTAACTATACAATTTTCACCTTTCTCTCTAAAATAGTAAACAATCCCATTAGCCAGAGTACCATTGGGATAGTTCCTGGTAGGATGAACTACTATACCGGGTGGTTTGTTCACAACTATTATGTCCTTATCCTCATATACCACCTGTATATCCATTTTTTCGGGTGATATATTTTGGGATTCTTCTTTTATAAGATTCAGTGATATGTTTTCTCCTACCTTCACTATATGATTTAACTTTACTCTTCTATTATCTATTTCCAGTCTTCCACCCAAAGCCGCCCCCTTTATAAGCCTGCTGGAAAGCTTTTGCACCTTTTTTAAATATGCTCTTAATTTCAATCCCTCTTCTCCCGTTTTTACTTTAAATACTATTTTATTTTCGTCCACTATAATATTCCTTTCTACATTGATGCTGCCTTGATACAAAATGAAATTTAATATTCAAAGAGTGAACTTTTAAAAGTTCACTCTCTCTTCAAATATGTTCTATTTAATCTACCAATGCTATTACTTCGACTTCAACTAATGCATCCTTTGGAAGTTTCACTTCCACACAAGATCTTGCTGGCATATCTTTCTGAAAATATTTTGCATAAACCTCATTTACAGCTGCAAAGTCTGACATGTTCTTTACATATACAGTAGTCTTCACAACCTTGTCAAAGGATGTTCCCGCTTCTTTAAGTAGAGCTTTTATATTTTCAAGTGATCTTTCAGTAGCTTTTTTTACATCCCCTGAAACCAACTCTCCTGTTGCAGGATCCAATGGAATTTGTCCCGATGTAAATAAAAAGTTCCCAACCTTAACAGCCTGTGAATATGGACCCACAGCTCCAGGTGCCTTTTTTGTACTTATTATGTTCTTCTTCATAATAAAACCTCCTAAAATCTAATTAATAAAATATATCAAAAATAATGTTCTTCAATACAACAACACTATTATATCAAATTTTTGTCCTCTGTGTTAAATATTTTTATAAAATTACATTTACGAATTTATTTATGCAAAGTTCTGTAAATTAAATAATTTCTTCCTTCAATTGTGTCTATATGTAGCAGCTGATTCCTTGCTATAACAACTTCTATAGTATTGTTAAAGGCATCCAGCATGGCAGCATTTAAATCCACAAGAGCTTTTTCCCTAAGTTTATCCACTCCTGGAAAATCTCTTAGAGGCTCTATATAATCCGAAATATATATTATCTTTTCCAAAAGATTCATATTCTTCTTACCTGTAGTATGATATTTTATGGCATTTAACACTTCTTCATCATAAATCCCCATAATATTTTTTGCTATTATGGCAGCAATACTGCCGTGTAGAAGCTGAGGATTAGCTCTTGTTATTTCATCTATACATATATTATTTTGATCTGCTATATTCAATATCTCTTCATTTGACATGTATTTGGCACAATCATGAACAAGCCCTGCCATTCTTGCCTTTTCAACATCGGCATTATAGATTTTTGCCATCTTTACAGCTGTATCTCTTACACTCAGACTGTGATCAAATCTGCTTTTTTTAAGTTTTTCTCTTAAATACTCTATAATCTGTTCCTCATTCCACATCACTTATCACTCCAAAATTAAAATTATAAACATTACTTATAAAGTCCAAATTTTTCAATAATATCAGAAACATTTTCCGGCAAAAGATAATCCACTCTTCTTCCCTCTCTTATGCTGTTTCTTATATTAGTAGACGAGATATCCAAAAGAGGTGCATCCAGATATATGACTTCAGTAGAATATCTGTCTTCAATCTTTTTCTTTTGTTTTCTTATACTCTCCATAGTAAAGGCTGGAAAGTTCGGTCTATTAAATACAATAAATTGGCACAGCTTAAATATGTCTTCTACTTTATTCCAATTTTGAATATCCATCAAACAGTCCATACCGGTAAGAAAATACCATTGAGTATGTTTTTCCAGGTTATTAAAATATTCTAATGTATTATAGGTATAGCTTAAATTTGGCCTATTTATTTCATAATCACTTACAGTAAATTTACTTTCTGATTTAATGGCATCTTTTACCATATTGTACCTTAATAAAGCATCCGTTATATCTTTTTTTAATTTATGAGGTGGATTACCCGTTGGCATAAATACTATCCTATCCAGCTTGAGCCTGTAAAGTGCCTCATAGGCTATGTGTATATGTCCAATGTGTATTGGATCAAAGGTTCCTCCAAAAATAGCTTTTTTAATCATATGTCTCTCCCCATTTGTTTATAAATTACATGACATAATCAAATTCAAAATCATTGAGTCTTACTACATCTCCGTCTTTAATTCCTTTATTCTCTAACTCCTCAATAACTCCTTTATTTTTCAATACCTTGTAGAAATATCTCAATTCATCAGGATCATTTACGTTTACACTATCAAGCAGCCTGTCAACAAAACTTCCCTCAACTATATAGACATTTCCCTCTTTCCGTACGTTATAAGTAAATTTCTTTTCCTCCGGTACAAATCTATCCTCTTCATTTATTTCTATATCTACAACAGGTATAGAAACAAGCATCTTTGCTGTTTCCTGCATAAGCTCTTTTATCCCACTCATTGTAGCACAGGATATCTTAAAAACTTTAGTATATCCAAGTTTTTTAAGTTCATTTTTAAAATTCTCAAAGGACTTATCATCATATAACATATCCGCTTTATTTGCAGCAATTATCTGAGGTCTATCCCAAAGTTTTACATCATATTTTTTCAACTCATCATTTATTTTAACAAAATCATCAACGGGATTTCTTCCTTCTATCCCAGATATATCAACTACATGTATGAGAACCCTGGTTCTTTCAATATGTCTCAAAAATTCTGTTCCAAGTCCTACACCTTCTGCTGCCCCTTCAATTATACCTGGTATATCGGCCATTACAAAACTTTTAATTCCCGGTACATCAACCACCCCAAGATTAGGTGATAACGTTGTAAAATGATAATTGGCAATCTTAGGTGTTGCTTTAGTAACTACTGACAAAAGAGTGGATTTACCTACATTTGGAAAGCCTACAAGACCTACATCAGCTAATATTTTCAATTCAAGACCTATATATCTTTCCTCACCCGGCATTCCCGGCTCAGCAAAATTTGGTGCCTGTCTTATGGAAGTAGTAAATCTTACATTTCCTCTGCCGCCTTTTCCGCCTCTTGCCACTAAACACCTGTCACCGGCATGAGATAAATCAGCCATTATTTTGTTGCTACTCACATCTTTTACAACCGTGCCCAGAGGAACTTTTATATAAAGATCTTCTCCGTTTTTTCCAGAGCACTTTGAACCAGAACCATTTCCACCTTTTTCAGCCGCATATTTTTTTCTATATGCAAAATCCAGCAGTGTAGTCATATTAGTATCCACTATAAGTACAACATTTCCACCTTTTCCACCGTCACCACCATCTGGACCTCCAAGGGGAACATATTTTTCTCTTCTAAAAGATACGGCTCCGTCTCCACCATCGCCAGATCTTACAAATATTTTAGCTGTATCCACAAACATTTCAATTCACTTCCCTTCTGTACTTATATTTATACCTGCGAGTTTTAAAAAAGCATCCTTTGCCAGGATGCCTTAATAAAACACTATTCAGCTACCAATTCCTCTACCTCTACAGGGTATACACTTGCTTTCTTTTTAGTCTTTCCCATTCTCTCATATCTAACTACACCATCAATTTTCGAAAACAGTGTATCATCAGATCCTCTGCCCACATTATTTCCCGGATGAATCTTAGTTCCTCTCTGCCTCACCAATATATTGCCGGCCAAAACGAACTGTCCATCTGCAGATTTAACTCCAAGTCTTTTGGATTCACTGTCCCTACCGTTTCTTGAGCTGCCCACTCCTTTTTTATGGGCAAACAGCTGAAGGTTCATAATCAACATACAACTACACCTCCTTAACTTTTACACTTATATATTTACTAAACTTAATTTCTATACTTTTTAAAGCAAGCAACATAGTTTCCACGAGTACCTGACATTTTATGAGGTCCTCTTTTTTCATACCCTCCAGTGAAAAACTTAGAAATCCTTCCTCCATGGAATAATCAAGCTCTAATTTCAATACTTCCGTTATTCCAATTACAGTACCTTGTGATATGGCAGAAACAGCACTGCAAACCAGATCATATCCTTGTTTTGGCCACCCTGCATGACCCTGAAGTGAAACTGAAACTAAATTGCCAGATTTTTTTTCAAATACTGCCTTAATCATAATTTATGCATCGATCTTTTCAATCTGTAATTTTGTATAAGGCTGTCTATGCCCCTGCTTTCTTCTGTAATCTTTCTTGGCCTTATACTTGAATACTATTATCTTCTTGGATTTTCCCTGTGCCAAAATTTTAGCGCTCACTTTGGCTCCCTCAACTACAGGTTTCCCAATAACCACTCCTGCATCATCCTTATTTACAATAAGCACTTTGTCAAGTTCAACAGTTGAATCCACTTCACCATCTAATTTTTCAACGTAAACAACGTCTCCTTCTGAAACTTTATACTGTTTTCCTCCAGTTGCTACAACTGCATACATTTAAAACACCTCCTCAATCCAGTCTCGCCTAAAAGGTATATGTAAAATATTCACCTACATAGTTTATAAAACCTTTTTTGAGCGGTCTACAGGTGTCATTTTAACACATATATATTTTTTTGTAAAGTTTTTTAGATTGGTTTTTAATTCACCTTAAACATTCTAAATTTATTCAGCTGACTGTCAAATACAAGTGGTTCCAATCTATAATAGGATGCTTTATCATCATAAGTAATATATACTCCCATTCTCTCGGCACCTATATTTTTCACAAACCCACTGATATCTTTTTCTACAGAATCTCTATAATATGAACCAATTTGAATATGAATATTTTTTACACCTTTCCCCTCATTCAAATTCAAAATTTCATCTCTAATGAGTAAAGTGATATAGGACAATTTTAGCTTTTTGCCAGTCCCACTGCAGCATACACAATTTTCCTCTATATAATCATATATTGGCTTTCCTTTTCTTTTTCTAGCTATTTGCACCAAATTCAATTCCGTGAAACCATATATTACAGTTTTATTCTTATCATCTAGAAATCCACTCTCCAGCTTATTCAACACTTTTTTTCTATTATACTCTTCATCCATATCTATAAAATCTATTAAAATTATACCATTTAAATTTCTAAGTATTACCTGCCTAGCAATTTCCTCCGCAGCCTGCAAATTTGTAACTAACACGGTTTTGGCCATAGCACTGCCCTTTACATTTTTGCCAGAATTGACATCTATTACGAACATAGCTTCTGTTCTATTTATGATTATGTAGCCGCCGCAATTTAATTCTACCCTGCTGTTTATCAATTTGAGTATTTCTTTTTCCAGATTATAAGCTGAAAATAAATTCATTTTACCGTCATACAAAATCATCTCTGCATCCACATTACTTACATATTTTAAAAATTCTTCTGTATAAGAGTAGTCCTCTTCCTCATTTAAGTATATTTTAAGTCTGCTGTCATCTAACTTATCTCTTAGGGTTTCCCCAAGTATTCCACCACTTTCAAATATCAGTCCTGGCTTCAAGAAATACATACCTTTCTTTTTTACATCACCATAACATTTGTACAAATTATTTATCTCATCGTTTATAACATCTAATTTCACATTTTGGGCATCGGTTCTTATCATGAGACCTATATTTTCAGGCAGTTTAACATTTTTTTCTATTCTCTTTTTAAAATCCGCATCATTTATTTTTTTGGAAAATCGTATACTATTTCCATAATTATATAGAACACAATATTTGCCCGGTATACCTATGTCTTTTACAACCTTAGCTCCCTTTTTCCCATAGCTTTCTTTGACAACCTGAACCATAATTTTCTGTCCTTTTTTCAAATTGAGATTCTTAAACTTACTATCCATGTACATATAAGCATTTTTACCACATCCTATATCTATAAAAGCACACTTTATAGCAGAAATTATGTTCTTCACTACACCGTTATATATATTTCCGGGGTAGGCACCGCCATTTTGCTCCTCCATAAGACATTCTTTCAAAATTCCCTCTTCTCTTATAATAATTCTCAGGAGCTCTACACTCCTTTCAATAAATATTTCCCTCAACCATAATCCTCCCTTTTAAAATTATTCTCTATCATATATGTTTTACATATTCATAAAGAGGAATAAGGTCCTCCTTTATTTTTCCATACATTTCTTTTCTAATTATGCTGACAAAATGCTCCATATTTGCATTTTCTGTATTATGCTGTATGAAATGAACTAAAAGCTGTGGAGATAAATTTTCCATACTTCCACAGGAAATCAAGACATGAAGAAGCAATCTATTGCCCTGGACAGTATACTCCATACTTTTTACAAATTTTCTAATATCAACCCTGCCTTCTCCTCTTTTGGTCCTCTTTAAATCATACCAGTGATCCATGTCCATTAAATCATCCATATTTTTTTCCAATCTGTCAGTATTGTTATATCCCATATTTATCAGATACTCAGCTGCACTTATTTGTGCCATGGATTTGAACACCTTTTTATTTTCAGCCCTTTTTACTTTATTGACCTCCAGTATTTCTACTCCTCTAGGTGCACTGTCATTTAACTTTTTCATAATCTCGTCTACTGAAATCTCCCTTTCCAGATACAAATCCATATATTCTCCAGTAGAATAAATTCCCACTGAAAGAGGCTGTGCTATGGACATATTTATATGGGGATTAAATCCCTTTGAATATTCTGCAGGCATTCCGGATCTTCTTATCATTCTCTGCAGGGCCCTCATTAAATCCAGGTGGCCTATAAATTTTATATCTTCACCTTTACTGAATTTTATTAAATACTGCTCCCTCAAAACATTTCCCTCCCAAATTAACGCTGACACCGCAGTTTTTACATCCAAGTCTACAATCTGGAGTTACACGTGCATTTTTGGCTTTTTCATTTTCCTCTATTAAAAAACTTTTATCAACTCCTGTATCTATAAAATCCCAGGGAAGTATTTCCTCATAACTTCTATCTCTATAAGCATAGAAATCCCCATCTACACCACATTCTTCGAAGGCCTTCTCCCATATATGAAAATTAAAATACTCCGACCAGCTATCAAATTTAGCTCCCTTTTCATAGGCTTTTATCAATACATTACACACTCTTCTATCTCCCCTGGCAAACACAGCTTCTAAATAGCTGAGAGGGGTTTCATGCCAATTATACACTATGTGCTTACTCCTTATAGATGTCCTTATCGTTTTTATTTCCTCCTTTACATCCTTCATGGATATTTGGTGTACCCATTGAAAGGGTGTAAATGGCTTAGGTACAAATATAGATGTACTCACATTTACTTTAAGTCCCTTTTTCCTCATCCCTCTTGGAATCCTATAATATTCTTCTACCACCTTTTCGGATAAATATGCTATTCCCTTTATATCCTCCATGGTTTCATAAGGAAGCCCTATCATAAAATACAACTTTATAGTAGACCAGCCAGATTTAAAGGCGCTGCTCACACACTCCATCAAATTTTTTTCCGTAACTCCTTTATTTATTATATCTCTCATTCTCTGACTTCCTGCTTCAGGTGCAAAAGTAAGTCCGGTTTTTCTGACTTTTTGTATTTCATTTATAAGTTCCACAGAAAAAGAATCTATTCTGAGGGAAGGCAGTGAAACTCCAATCCTATTTTCTGAATATTTCTCAATAAAATTATAGATGAGATTTTTCAAATCTGAATAATCACATATACTCAAGGATGTAAGCGAAACTTCTGAATAGCCTGTGCTCTTTATAAGTTTATCCACCTGTTCCAATAATTTAGGAGCACTTTTTTCTCTTACAGGTCTGTATATCATGCCAGCCTGACAAAATCTACATCCTCTTGTACATCCTCTAAAGGTTTCCAGAACTATCCTGTCATGTACTATGTCAGTAAATGGTACTACAAGTTTGTCTGGATAATCTGCTTCATTGAGGTTCTCCACTATCCTCTTAGTTACTTTAGCAGGTACATCTTTATAAACGGGTTCAAAGCCCTTTATAGTACCATCCTCATTATAACTTACATTATAAAGTGATGGGACATAAACTCCGCCTATATGACATACTTCCCTTAAAAACTTCAATTTACTGCCCTTATATTTTTTATAGAAATCCATAATTTCATTTATCTGTTCTTCCGATTCACCTATGGCAAATAAATCCGCTATATCCCAAAGAGGTTCTGGATTATATGCACAGGGTCCACCGCATATAACTATTGGGTCATTTTCACCTCTTTCAGAGGCCCTGATAGACAATCCTGCAAGATCAAGCATATTTAAAACATTTGTATAACTCATTTCATATTGAAGGGTAAATCCTATAAAATCAAAACTTGATATTGAATCTTTACTTTCCAGACCGTATAAAGGTATATTATTTTTTCTCATAAGTTCTTCCATATCAGGCCAGGGTGCAAAAACCCTCTCACAATAAGTGTCATTTCTTTCATTTAATATGTAATAGAGTATCTTCATCCCAAGGTGGGACATTCCTACTTCATAGACATCGGGAAAGCAAAACGCAAATCGGATATCCACCTCATTTTTGTCCTTTATATAGGAATTTATTTCCCCGCCAGTATAACGGGCAGGTTTTTCCACTTTAAACAATATGTCGTCAGAAATTCTATTCATGAATAATCCTCCTCTTAGATATCATCCCTATATTTTAGCATAAGCATACACAATTTAAAACCCAGGAAATAAAAACAAAGTCCAAAGTTCAAACTCTAATATCTAAATTAAGTTCGAACTCTGAACTTTGAATATGTCTGTCTTAGGAATCATCCGTTTCACTTATTTTGATAAATTCCTCTATAGTCATGTTTCCATATGACTTCAAAGCTTCTATTATTTCCTCTTCATAGATTACATCCACTACATTCATCTCTTCATCCAACACCATAAATATATTGTATTTGCTTTTATCAAACAGACCCATTGCAGTAAGCAGGTCCTGCTTATGGTATATGGATATATTCCTGTTTTCAATGTAACCCCTCTTTATAAATTTATATTTTTTCTTTACAATGTCTCCCATTATTATATATGACACCCTCTCACTTTCTTTTAAAGATGACATTACTATAAGTACCCCTATTATTCCAATATTAAAATTACTATTCCCGTTGAGAAATAATAATATATAAAAAAACATAAGTACTATTCCTATAAATACACTTGAAACCATCATTATCTTATTTGCCTTTTTATAGGTTATTTTTAAATTCAATATACTTCTAAGTATTCTTCCTCCATCCAGAGGAAAAGCCGGGATCAAATTAAATAAGCCTATGACTAGATTTATAGAAAAAAGCATATACCACAGGCTTGAGTTAAAAATTTGATATATATAATAAAAAAATATACTTAAGATCAGATTGGCAATTGGTCCGGAAGCTGAAATTATCAAGTCCTCTTTCGGAAATGCCTCATCTATATCCTTAAGCCTTACAACCGCTCCCACAGCTATAAATTCTATGTCAAATCCCGAGAATTTATAATATCTAGCTGTAAAATAGTGAACCATCTCATGGAAAAAAACTACTATAAATGTATAAATAAGCTGTCCTTTATAACCTATGATAATTAAAAACACTACATAGGGAATAAAATATTTACTCATCCTAATCACAGAAATACCTCTTAAAACTTAATCTTTTTCATCTATTCTAAGTTGTTCAACTACATCTTTAACTCTATCTCCAATATAATTCACATTTATATTTTTCAGCTGAGCTTTCAATTTACTATAATCATAATTTTCATTGACAATCTTTTTAGAATAATTGTATACATTTTTACTTTGAGAATTCGAAAGCAGTTTACAGGTTGTAATAAATACAAATAAAATTAATACCCCAGCTAAATCCCTTATAATTCTTTTAGTTAAATAATTTGTTCTCTTAGTACGGGAATTACCTCTATCATACAGTCTGCTGCGATAAGGCGAATAATTCAATTTCCCTTTCAGGGAATTATAATACTTTTCATATTCTGAATCATAATGCCCCATCTTAAAACCCCCTTTTGAAATACACATATTTAATATATATTTAAATATAGTCTCAATTATGACTACATCCACTTTACTCATCTATTAACTTCCCTATAATTTCAACAAAATAAAAGGATTTAACACCAAAACCAAAGAGTTTCAGTATTAAATCCAACTTTACCTTTTTAAAGCTTTTACAAATACCTCTGCTGATCCCAAGTTAGTGGCCAGTGGTACACAGTGGACATCACAGATCCTAAGCAGTGCCGAAATATCCGGTTCATGCGGTTGAGCAGTAAGCGGATCCCTTAGAAATATAACTATATCCATTTCTCCCTGGGCCACTCTCGAACCTATCTGCTGATCCCCGCCCATAGGACCTGAAAGGAATCTATGTACCTTTAAACCAGTCATTTCACTTATCAATTTTCCAGTAGTTCCTGTAGCAAAAATTTCGTGATCTTTAAATACATCTTTATATCTTTTTACAAAATCCACAATATCATCTTTTTTCTTGTCATGCGCTATAAAAGCAATTTTCATAATATACTTATCTCCCTAAAAATTAATTTTCTTTCTTCTCATACCTATATTTAAGATCAAAGACAATTCTATAAAAGCTGATAGAATGGAACTACCTCCATAACTCATAAAGGGAAGAGTAATACCGGTTATAGGCAGCAAGCCAACTGTCATACCTATGTTTTGAAAAATTGAGAACAGAATGGTAGATATTATTCCTATACACACCATAGTTCCAAAAATATCCTTGGATTCTTTAGCTATTTTTATAGCCCTGTACACTATAATTATGTAAAATATTATCAGCGCCAGACATCCTATAAGACCCCATTCTTCCCCTACTACAGCAAATATAAAATCAGTATGGGATTCCGGAACATACCCCCCTGAAATCTGAGTACCTTTCAAAAAACCCTTTCCCAAAATCCCCCCTGAGCCAATTCCTATCTTTGACTGTGTAACCTGAAGCGAAAAAGATTGCTGATATTTCTCAGGATTAAATAAAGATACTATTCTCATCTTTTGATAATACTCTATAAGCGATGACTTCCAGGCAATTGTTCCCAGAGTAAAGAGTCCCAAAAATCCTCCCAATATAACTTTAAAATTCAATCCCGCTATAAAATATATCCCAAGAACGGCAAAAAAACACACCATAGTCATTCCCATGTCAGGCTGGCTTATAATCAAAACCACGGGAATAAGGGCATATATTGTAAGTTTAGTAATATTTTTAAAATTATTAATTTTTCCTTCCATGTCATCCAGCTGTTTTGCCAGCATCAATATAATTCCAACTTTAGCAAACTCAGAAGGCTGCATGGAAATGCTCCCAATCCTAATCCATGAAGATGCTCCATTTACAGTGTATTTAAAAAACGGGATACAATTAAGTACAAGCAGAAATACACCAAACCAGTAGATTAAAGGAGCAAGATCTTTTATAACAGAATAATCTATTAAAAGCAACAAATAAACTAAAATAAGTCCTACGGCTATCCAGATAAGCTGTGTCTTCAAATAATATGAACCATAGCTTACATGAGATGCGCTGTAGATATTCAAGCTGCCAAATAAACATATAATTATAACAGTAGTAATTATAGGAAAATCAAGTTCTTTTAAAAGTCTTCTGCTTATGGTAAATTTTTCAAGCATTTTATATATCCCTCCAGTATAACTATAATGATTATACCACAGGGAAATAAAAAAACTATGTATAAATTATCAATAGTTATCTGTTATTTTTAACCTTTTTTATAGGTATACTAGCCACTAAAGCAGCTGAATTCCCCTTTATTTCCTCTGGGGTTGTCATCTTCACATCTATTTCCGAGCAATCTATTTCCATATATTTTGAGAGCACTTTTAATATATCCTCTTTTATGCTTTTAAGTACTTCTTCAGACATATAACACCTGTCATGTATCAATATTAATCTCAGTCTTTCCTTGGCTACATTCTTAGAAGACGATCTGGAGAATATTTTAAATAAGTCCATTGTCTTACCTCCCTATTTAATACCAAATAATTTTTTTATAGATGAAAAAAGACTTTCTTGTCCAACACTCAAATCCATCATAGGTACTTTTTCTCCTGTAATTCTTCTGGATATATTTCTAAAAGCTTGTCCTGATATAGCTTTATCATTTAATACTATCGGCTCTCCTCTGTTGGTTGAAACTGTTATATTTCTATCATCTGGTACTACTCCTATGAGTTTTATAGCCAAACTATCTAATATATCATCTACATCCAGCATATCCCCACTTTTTGTCATCTTATAATTCAGTCTGTTTATTATAAGCTGATGATCTTCCAATCCTTTAGAATCAAGTTTCCCTATGACCCTATCAGAATCTCTGACAGAAGTCACTTCAGGATTCACTACGATAAGTGCCCTATCTGCGCCTATTATGGCATTTTCAAAACCATGTTCAATTCCAGCTGGACAATCTATTATCACATAGTCATATTCTTTTTTCAATTCATAGATCAAGTTCATCATCTGCTGAGGACTCACATCCTCCTTATCCCTGGTCTGTGCTGTAGGCAGAAGATAAAGGTTTGTCAATCTCTTATCTCTTATAAGAGCCTGTTTTAATTTACATTTATTTTCAACTACATCCAATAGAGTAAATACAATTCTATTTTCAAGACCCATGAGCACATCTAAATTCCTGAGTCCCGTATCTCCATCTACTACTACAACACTTTTCCCCAAAGCAGCTAGTCCAGTACCTATATTAGCCGTAGTAGTAGTTTTACCTACCCCGCCCTTACCTGATGTTACTACAATTGCTTCTCCCATTACACTGCCTCCTTTAAATCACTCAATCAACTGAATATCGATTTATATAAACAAATAATCCTTTGTAAATAACCAAGCAATAAAACTCTTTATAAAACATTATACTAAATGTAGTAAAAATAATCTATAATATTTATCGAACTTTCGCTTTCCAAAATAAGTACCTATTTGTTATAAATCACACAATTTACTTAATTTAATATTAACATGTATGTGGGGATAACTAGCAAGCTCGCAATAGTTGTTATAACCGTATTCACTGTAGCATACTTGTAATCTGCATTATAGCTTCTTGAGACTATGGCCGTATTTGTCATAACGGGCATAGCAGCCTGAATCACAAATACATTTTTCATAAGCATGGGGACAGTTGAGCCGTTACATAATAAAAGCATTACCACCGGACAAACAAAAAACCTTCCAACAATTATCGCCAGCACATCTTTCCCTAGTTTTAACTCTTTAAAATTGACAAAATAAATAGTTATACCTATAAATATCATGGCTAAAGGAGTAGTTAAATTTCCAAAATATTTACACGTATCCATGAGGAATTTGGGAAGACGAATGTTCAGCAACACCAATACAGCTGCCAATATGAAACTTATCAGTGGTGCCGACATGATCCTCTTCAGTGTATTAGCTGAAAATATCTTAGCAGTACCATCTTGTCCATCTCTGCTTATTTCATAGGCACCGATTGTCCAAAAAAATGCAGTATTAGCTATATAATACAGTAAAACATCAGGTATACTCTTTGTCCCAAACAAGGCCATGTTCACCGGCAGGCCAATGAATATGGAATTGGATACAAAGAACATAGATCTAAAGGTGCCAATTCTGCCTTTTTTAACTTTGATGACTTTAGAAATTATCACTGCAATTACATAACAAATTGCCATAGAGACAAATGGGATATACAATCCTTTTGCCATGGTAATCAATTTATCTTTATTAAAATTTTCCTCAAATTGGGATATCATGAGACATGGAATAGCTAAATTGCAGACCAATTTTGAAAAAGTCTTCGAAACTTTTTGATCAAGCCATTTCTTACGACATAAAAAATACCCTGTAGAAACCATTAAAACTATACTCAATACACTTTCCAATGCAGTTAAAATTATCATTTTATACTCTCCTTGTCAATATTAAATAGCCAAAACTTTTTTTAGATGTTCTAAATCATTAGCCAGATGTTCATCCATAACCTGAGCAGCCATTGATTCATCTCTTTGTTTAATAAAATTGAATATTTCAAGGTGATATTTATAAATATCCATTCTACGCTTATATCCATATACATCTATAAATCTGTAAAAGTAAATAAGGGATTTTAAATCATCACTCTGCTTTTGAAGTCTGCTATTTTGGCTAAAGCAGAGAATTAAATTATGAAATTTAGAATTGAGCAAAACAATGGTTTTTTCGTCGGTATCATGAAAACGCCTTATATTTTCCTCAGTCCTCATCAACACATCTTCAATCTTATCCAGATCATCCTGGCTTGCTCTAACTGTAGTTAATCTGGCGGCCATTGATTCTAAAGCACGGCGGCATTCATAAATATCTTCAATATCTCTTATAGTTGGCTTGTATACTGTAATTCTAGATTTATTATCAATGCATAAAAGTCCGTCTTTTTCCAGAGAACGTATGGCTTCTCTTACAGGACTTCTGCTGACTTGAAATTCAGCTGCAAGTTTCGACTCATAAATTCTTTCCCCTGGTTTAAAAATACCATCAAAAATCATTTCTTTTATATTTTTATAAACCTGATTGTAATATGAAACTGGTTGTTTTATTTTGTAAGTATCCATTATTTCCTCCTTTAGCAATAAAACCTACGGTATACTGTCGACACTATTTTAGTATATGCTTCAAGCACAGATAAATCAAGCTGCTGATTGTAAAAGCAATTAAAAATCATACGTAAAATAAGCACCCTAAATGACAGATGCTTATTTTACAATACAATTAAAGGAAACCCAATTTTATAAAGAGTCCATTGGTGGTTGCATTTAAATTTACCGTGCCCTGCAACCACAGACACTAATCATAGATTGAATTTAAAAAAGTTGGAAATTCAACTAGCATTATTATACATGTAAATTATTAGTATTTCAAGTACTAATTTCTAAATTATTAAAATATATCCAATTAAAAGCTGAATTTTTTCTAAATTATCTTTATATATTCAATATCCTTTTCATAGGTTTGCTCTTGAGTTCTTCCTGATATTAAATGTACCTATCGTGAATACTTTAATATAATAATTTTGAGGTGAATTATAATGTCAACTTTTGGCTCAATAACACCTGAAGAATTATCTCTCCTAGCAAATTTGGTTGCATTTCAACTTACAGAAGGAAAATCATCTGACGATAATAACGTATTAGGTAATTTTTTAACTGCCGTTGCAGCTAATATACTTACTATTGCAGCACAACAACAGAATCTTGAATCCTTAAAGGAAAAACAAGACCAAATTAAAAATCTTAAAAATCAAATCAAAGACTTAAAATGATGATTATAATACACGGATAGCAGCCTATCTGTGTATTTTTATTGACTGTATTCATCAGTTTTATTAATTTTAGACATATTTATTGGGAAGATACGGTTCCACTACAATCGTATTTCCCCTTATTCTGGCTACTTCAGGATATCCAGGCTTAATATTATCCTCGGGAGATCTTGTAACTATATTTGAAATCTGAAGCATTTCCGGTTGAAGGCAAATCGATGCAACTATGGCTTTAGAGTTGCCCCCAAATCCAGCATGAACATATCCTCTCAGTGATCCGAAGACTATTACGTTTCCACCTGCGTATATTTCTGAGCCAGCATTCACATCCCCAATTACCACTATATTTCCCGAATAATTTATAACTTGTCCACTTCTTACAGTTTTTCTTAGAAACTTAGTCCTTCCCTCATAAATTCCTGAAAATATTTTATTGGGTTTTTCATTGCTGTCTTCAAATATACAATCTTTCACCAAGAATTTTTCAAATAATACATCTTTCAATTTAGCAAACTGTCTCTGATTTATGTACTCCAATTCCGTAGTTATTTTAATAGTACATCCTTTGTAAAACATACTTCCAACAGAAAGTCTTTTAACTAAAGATTCCAGCATATCTTCAAAATCCTTAAATTTATTCATATTTATTATTATATTTATTCCATCTCGGTTGCCTTTAACCATTATATTATTATCTATCATACCAGCCTCCATAAGTCACCTCTAAAATAGTAATTCAACACTTTTTGTATAATTCCTTCTTAAATTCCGTCTTTATTTTTAAATACCACCTGGTATCAAGCTATTATGACATAAAATTTGCGAATAGATCAGTCTATTCGCAAATTACTTTTATTGACTATTTTGTTCCAGTAGTAGTGGAGCCGCTTATAGTACCATTTGAAGTAAAATATGCAGAATAGATATCTCTAGCTATAGAGGCTGCTCCCACTCCTCCCTGACCACCGTCAAACAAGACCACACATACGGCTATCTGAGGCTTGTCAATTGGGGCAAATCCAATGTACTCAGCATAGTCGGTTCTTCCCACCTGGTCTTGATTAGCAAAGCTGGCAGTACCTGTTTTACCTGCAGTACTTATGGGAAATCCGCTGAATACGGCTGCTGCCGTACCTTTCTCATTAACAGCACTCATCCCCGCTTTAACAGTCTCCAAATTAGCAGAACTAACTCCAGTTTTTTCTATAATCTCTGGATTAACTTTTTCAATAACTTTCCCGTCTGCATCCAAATACTGATCCACAAGATGCAGTTTATACCTGGTTCCGCCGTTGGCAATAGTAGCAACATAATTTGCCATTTGGAGAGGTGTGAACTGGTTCAGCCCTTGACCTATGGCTGCATTTTCTATGTTGGCAGGAACCTTCAGCTGGGCATTGGCATCCGAAATAGTTATACTGTATATCACATTTATTAAATTGTCCATTTGGCTGCTGCTGATATCTTTTTTATTGTTGGGATCTTCTAGTGCAAGCTGCGAAAACAATTCCTTGTATTTTGACCTGTCAAAAGATTCTTTCCCATTTTTTATGGAATCCTTTATGAGTGTTTTAATACTGTTTTTAGTTGCAGTAGTCTGTTTTGAATCACTGCTGTTGTCATATAAATCTACAGTAACAACCTTGTGGCCGTAGTCATCCTGTCCATTTTTAAGTATGGACATGGTTTTCCAGAGATAGGTATTGGCATAGGTGTTTTTATTTGAAACAGTATTATATACTTGTCCAAACTTTTCCGGTATCTCTATTCCCGTAGTTGGTTTAACACTGCTGTTTGGATCTACACCAAGTCCAAATTTCCATGCATATTTGGCCAGAATATCGTCTCCGAAGGCATTTCTGAGTTTTTCCGCCACCGTCATAAAGTAGGGGTTACTGGATTTCTGTATGGCAGTTATGAGATTTACAACTCCATTGGGACCATCCAATTCAAAAGGTACCTTTTTACTTCCCTGATAGAAATAGCCCTCGTCATCCACGGAAAAATCAGGAGTTATAACACCGGTTTCAAGTCCTGCAATAGCCGTCATAGGCTTGAAAGTGGATCCTGGAGGTATAAGAGACTGTGTGGCATAATTGTAAAATGGCTTTGGGTATATGTCGTAGACGTCTTTTCTTATAGTGGTGTTGTTTTTTATACTTTTGTCTACCGGGAAAAGGGTGTTCAGCACTTCATCCTCACTTTCCCCTGGATAATTACCTGTAATACCCCGTGATTCAATATAATTTTTCCCAAACTGTTTCAAATCAGGGTTGAAGTACTGGCTGTACATTTCCGAAGTCAATCTTCCTGGAACAGCAAAATCATTTGGATTATACCGCGGCACCTGTGCCATTGCCACTATAGCTCCTGTATTCACATTAACTACCACTGCAGTGCCCCTCGTAGCATTTGAAGTGTTGGAACGCCTCATCTGATATGGATTAGCTCTAAGACTTGCCAGGGTATTTTCAAGAGAAGCCTCTGCTGCCTTTTGAACATCCTTATTTACTGTAAGTTGTACCGTCTGACCCGGATAGGGCTCCCTTTTTCCAAGTTCTTCAGTTATCCTTCCATTTTTATTGAGTTTTACTATTCTTCCACCTTTTGAACCTTTCAGTCTATCTTCAAGAGCTCCTTCAATTCCTGCCTGACCTACATAATCACTGCTCACGTCATATCCTTTTTCCGTATACTTTTCATAGTCAGAAGATATCTTCGATATATATCCTATAAAGTTGGATCCCAAATTACCGTTGGGATAAGACCTTATAGGCTGGGTAGTTACATCTATTCCTGGAAGTTCATTTAACATCTGTAAAAACTTAAAAGCGGTTTCCTTTTTTATATTGCTGGCCACTGTCACAGGCTTATATCCGGAAAAGCTCTGCATTTTCAAAGTATCCTTTACAATCATAAACCTTCTCTGCTGCTCAAGTGAATAGGCACTGCTGATGTTGTACTGTTTTACAAGTTTTTTAAAAGTATCTTCCGGAGATATCTTCAGAAGTTCTTTGTTGACTAAAACTTTTAGCTCATCATCAGAAATATTTTTATTCTTGTTTTTAATGCTTTTCTCGATATCTTCATTCAATCCCCTGTCCCTTTTAAATTTAATTTCAAGATTTTTTCTGGTTTCCTCATCGTCACTTCTGAATTCAAATTTAAAGGGATTTATCTTGAGCTCAAAATCATCCTGCTGACTTTCACCGCTGTCATCCAATATTTTAAACACCCTGCTCATAGTAGTGAAAAAAACTTCATCATTGTCATCTGTCTGGTTATACACCAGCATATATCCCTGAGTACTGGTAGCCAAAATCTTGCCTTTACTGTCCAAAATCTTTCCTCTTGGAGCTATATCTGGAATTTCTCTTATGGATTTATTATTAGATTGTTCTTTATACTCCTGTCCCTTTACTACCTGAAGAAAGAAAAGCCTTCCCGCTATAGTAGTAAAGACAACTGACATAATTATAATGAGCGCAGTGTATCTTGTCATACTAGAGTGCATTTTTTCCCTCACAAGGTACCACCTCCACTTTTATAAATTTTTCTCCTTATTTTAAAATTTCCATTTAACCTGCATATAATCTTTTCTACAAAAATTATAAACTGGTTTATATATAAAAACACACAGAATCATATCATAAATAGCAGAGAAAAATACATTTGACATATTTACATATACTTTACTTAAGTAGAGAATACTCCATATTAAAATTCCTTTAAAAAGGATTAGCGAAAAGCAAGAAATAATGGGGATGATTCTCTTTTCTTTAAATATACTATTTCCTATTGCTCCCGCCATAATACACACTATCATATTGGTAAAAGAATTTATTCCAATTCCCTGGGAAAAATATATATCCTGAAGGATTCCTGCAAATATTCCCAACCATAATCCTTCCCATTTTCCATTTACAATAGAATAGCAAATTATAAAAATCAACAATAAACTTGGATAAAATGTTTTTACAGCAAAAAAAGGCATCAATACATTGTCTAAAATAAATAATAAAATTGATAAGAGAACAAGAACTAATATTTTTTTCATTTTATCTCACCCTAGTATTTAATATCTATTTTATTCTTAGGAACCACTATTAACAGCTCCTGAATTTTATCAAAATTCACATAAGGTTTTATCACAGCATTTTTCATTACCTTTCCCTTATCATCTTCTACGCTTATTACGGATCCAATTCTTATTCCCTGAGGATATGAATTGTCAATTCCTGAAGTTAAAATTTCATCGCCTTTTTTAATAGTGGATTCCTGAGGTAAGTAGTAAAGCTTAGCTAAATATTTATCTTCACTGCCCTTATATCCCTTTACAATGCCGCTGTTTACTACTCCATTTGTATCCGCCGTTGCTCTTGCAATAGTACCCCCTACCGCCAAATTTTCGTTAGTCAAACATTGAACTATAGACCAACTCTTTTCTACATGAACAACCTGACCTACAAGACCTTCTGCGGTAACAGCCACCATTTGCTTTTCTATACCATCTGCACTTCCTCTATTTATTACAAGTTCGTCTAGAATTCCATCACTGCTCTTGCCTACTATGTCACAGCCTATATAGTCATATTCTGCCCTTTGTTTTTTGAAATTAAGTTCCTTTCTAAGCTGTGAATTCTCACTTTTCAAGGTATTATATTCTACCAGTTTATTTTTTAATGAGCTGTTTTCCTTACTTAATTCCTCATTTTCACTCTTTACTTCAGAAAAATTTATGAGAAAGCTTATGAAATTTTTCAGCCCACCATTAAACTTATACAAACCTCCCTGAACTGAACTAAAAGTAACACCTATTCCATTTCTTAAAACCGATCCACTGCCGCCCTTGATACTAAAAGGAATTAGAAATAAAAATACAATCGAAAGTATTATTATAGTTACTATCAACTTATTTTTTAAAAATCTCATAACCTATCACTATTTTCTACTGGCTACTATCTTATCAATAGTATCTAGAGCTTTCCCTGCACCAAGCGCAACACAGTCAAGAGGTGACTCAGCTATATGAACAGGCATATGGGTCTCCTGATTTATCAGTAAATCCAGTCCTCTCAGCATAGCTCCTCCTCCCGCCAGCATAATTCCTTTGTCCATTATATCCGATGCAAGTTCTGGAGGTGTCTTTTCAAGTGTAGTCTTTATAGCATCAATTATGGCTATTATAGGTTCTTTTAAGGCTTCCCTGACTTCAGTTTCAGTTATATTTATGACCTTAGGCAATCCTGAAATCAAATCTCTGCCCCTTATCTCCATGGATTTATTCTCATCCATATCAAAAGCCGAACCCAATTCAATTTTTACGTTTTCTGCCGTCCTCTCTCCTATCATCAGGTTATATTCCTTTTTTATATAGCTTATTATAGCTTGATCTAATTCATCTCCTGCAATCCTCAAAGACTTGCTCGTTACAATTCCTCCCAATGATATTATGGCAACTTCTGTAGTTCCTCCTCCTATATCCACAATCATGCTTCCCGTTGGTTCGTTTACAGGCAGGCCAGCTCCAATAGCAGCCGCCATAGGCTCTTCCATAAGGAGCACGTCTCTAGCACCTGCATGTTTTGTGGCTTCTTCTATAGCCCTTTTTTCCACTTCAGTAACTCCTGAGGGAAAACACACAAAAATTCTAGGACCTGCAAATGCAGATTTAGGGCTTACTTTTTCTATAAATTTTCTCAGCATAGCATGTGTAACATCAAAATCGGCAATAACTCCATCTTTAAGAGGTCTTATAGCCACTATATTTCCCGGCGTTCTTCCTATCATATCCTTGGCTTCATTGCCTATTGCCATGACCTTCTTAACGTCACTGTTTATAGCTACTACAGAAGGTTCCCTAAGTACTATTCCCTTTCCTTTAACATATATTAAAGTATTAGCTGTTCCAAGGTCAATTCCCATATCTCTTGACATTCCAAAAAATCCCATTTATATTTTCTCCTTTCAATCACTCAAAATTCCTTTTTCTTTTAAACTCACGTATATTCCCCCGCCTATTATCAAATGGTCAATTAACTTTATACCTAAAAGTTCACCACATTCTTTTAATCTATAAGTTACATTTATATCTTCACTGCTGGGTGATGGATCCCCAGAGGGATGATTATGACAAACTATTATAGAAGCAGCATTCTTTTTTATGGCATAAAAAAACACTTCTCTTGGATGGACTATGGAAGAATTTAAACTTCCAACAAATACATTCTTAATTCCCATAACTACATTCTTGGTGTTTAATATCATGACTTTGAGATATTCCTGCTTCAATTCTTTCATCTCTTCCATAACCAACATTGCTGCATCCTCAGGACTGCATATTTTATAATCACTGCCGCCCCTATAGGATCTAAATCTCTTTGACAGTTCCACCACCGCCATTATCTTAGCAGCTTTCGCTCTTCCAATACCACAAGTATCTGTGAGATCTTCCGTTGTAGAATTGAGAATCCCATTTAGTCCCCCGCTGTTTCTTATAATTCTATTACTCAAGGATATTATATTTTCTTTCTTGGATCCACATCCAAGTATTATAGCTAAAAGCTCTGCATTGGACAGCACTTCTGAGCCATATCTGAATAATCTTTCCCGTGGTCTTTCATTTTCTGGTAAATCCATAATTTTTAACATGTCTTTCATTTAAAAACTCCCTATTATAAATTTACCCCCATCCTACTTAACATATTATACAACTTATTTAAAGGTAATCCTACCACATTATAATAACATCCACAAATTTCCTCTACGAAAATTCCTCCATAACCCTGTATGCCATAGGATCCTGCCTTATCTATGTACTCTCCAGTTTTTAAATATTTTCCTATTTGCCTATCATCTATTTCAGAAAATTTTACAGTAGTACATACAAAATCGTTATAGATTTTATTTGAACTCTTGTCTATAACCGATATCCCTGAATATACTCTGTGTTCATTTCCACTTAAGGATTTTAACATATAAAAAGCCTCTTCGCCGCTGCTGGGTTTCCCCATTATCTTTCCATTAAAAAATACTACTGTATCACACCCTATTATAATTAAATCCCTATCTGTACATTTATCACATACATTTTTCGCCTTGCCCTCAGCTAATTTCATAACATATGAAGCACAGTCTTTATGAAATACAATAGAACTTTCATTAAAATCACTTACTATTACTTGAAAGCTCTTTACTAATCTTTTTAAAAGCTCTTTTCTCCTGCTAGAGGCTGAAGCCAATACAATTTTCAAGTTATCACTTCCTAATACCTTCTATATAATATTATAGCCATAATTATTCCTACTATAGTCATAATATTTATTTTAAAATTTACACCAAAAGTCACTGCCAAAACTTTAAGATTTAATACCAGTGGTTTAGGCATTCCAACCGAATAAGAGTCTTTAAGAAGGCTTAGAAAGTCCAAATTATTTCCAATTGCATCTCCAAGAACACTGCCCAATATAGCTCCCAGAAATATAAAAAGCCATAAAAGTCCTCTTTTTTTCCCTGCTTCTTTCACATAAAATCCCCTACCTTAATGATATATCTTATATAGTTTATCATTTAATAAATACATAAACAAGTAAATATATTATTGTTAAAAAAATTTTTTAAATTTAATATAAAAATGGCAGGTACTGGTATAAATATACCCTTACTAGCCATTGCCGATAATAACCATATTTAGAATATTTTAAACTTAATTAGAGCCTATTTTATTCAACTTGTTAAATAAATAAACATAATTCTCATCATTATTATCCTTTGTTATTTCCTTAGGAAGTTTATTTATATATTCCTTCAATTCTTTTAAGATCGATTTATTCCTATAATTTCCTGCTTCTCCTTTTTCAATAGAAGAGCACCATCTTTTTAATTCTACAGTCTGTATTGATTTTACATCTTCTGAGGAAAGTTTATTCAGTATCTTCAAGTTTGCATCTATTATCTGAATTATCTCAGTATCACATATATCATCCTGTTTTATCGTAAACACCTTTGGGGAAGTTTCAATATTTTGTTCTCTAAGAGATTTCATAATTTTATCCGCATCATCTTCTGAAAAAATTCCTAAAAATACTCTTGTTTTACCCGATTCCGTGATACAAAATGGTATTCCATGTTTAGAAAGCACTTCTTTTTCTTTCTCCACATTATTTCTATCCTTGTAAATACCGCCCTGAACAGCTACAAATTTTACATCTTCATTTTTTAAAACTGAATTACTTTCATATTCACTTTCTGTCTTATTTTGGGATGTATTGGTATAACCCAGGTTAACCGGGTTCTTTACTATAATCTGGAATATAAAAGTTCCCAATATAAATGCTGACAAAAGTATTATAAATATAAAAATCACAAAAGTTTTAGTACTATTATCCTTTTTTAAATCGTATCGTGTGTACTTCATTTTTTTCACCCCTACTTTATGCTATTTATATATATTATTAGGGTGTAAAAAAAAATATTACCTTTAGCCATTAACTTTTCCCATAATTATCATATCCATATATCTATCATTTACATTGTAAAAATTTTTTACCATTCTAATTGTTTTAAATCCCATTTGCTTCCAAAAATTCAAATTTTCAATTTCGTTTTTAATTACTCTCGTAAAAAAAACAGTCGCATTGTATTCTTTTGAAAAATAATTCATAAGTTCAATTATTATAAAGTCCCTCAAATCATCGTATATTTTATCCAGATAGAAAAACCATATCCAGAGTTCATTTTCAACTTTGAACTCAATCCTTCCCTTCAATATACCTACTAATTTGTTATTTTTTTTTATCTTCAAAAAAAATTCACATTCACTTATATAGCTTTCCAAAAATCTTTCTGTGAGTTTATCTAGATCTGTCTCCTCTCTGGCAAAAGCATTTTTCATCTCCATCCATTTTTTTATCTCGATTAAATCCCGATGATGCACATTAGAAATTTCTATATCATCTCTAAGCATCATTTCAACATCAAGCATAGCTTCACCTCTTTTGTATATTAAATTATCAATTTTAGAATTCTATACAAGCAATCAAAACTCCTTTATTTCATATTCTTATCTTCTATAGCACTAATCAATAAGCAATATACAAAAATACAAATGTTCCATTTGATCCGCACGTTAACCATCAACTGGCAATCTTAGCTCCCTCTAAATCCGGTTCAAGTAGCATTATATTCCAATTATCTTCTAACTTATCTAAAAAATTCTTCATTGACTTCATAAACTCATCTACATTTTCATCCAGCACAGCCATAAGTGTAGATCCTGAACCACTTATAAATTCACCTATAGATCCCAGTTCTTTTGATCTTTTAAATATGGCCTCGGAATGTTTTATTAAATTTTTTCTATAAGGCTGATGCACCCTATCCCCAAAGCATATCCTCAATTTATCAAATTCACTGTTATAAAGAGCACTTATAAGCATAGCAGATCTCGATATATTGAATATGCAATCTTCTTTTAAATAAGTAGCTGGCAGCACTTCTCTTGAGAGAGCTGTACTAACTTGAAAAGATGGTATCATAGCAACAAATTTCAATTTACTTGGAATTGTCACCTTAGAATACTTTATCTTCTCCCCTACCCTAAGAGATATAACCATTCCCCCCAGAGTAGCCGGCACTACATTATCCGGATGACCCTCTATTTCTGTGGCCAGATCAATTATATTCTCCAAACTCATCTTGTTTCCCATAATTGCATTAGCAGCCGATATTCCACCAACTATACAGGCAGAACTGCTTCCCAGGCCTCTACAAATAGGTATATCACATTTAATTACGTTTATTTTAAGCCCCTCGTAGGGATATTTTTGTCTATTCATAGTTTCCGCTATACTTTTATATATGAGATTATCTTTAAAATCCTTCTCTAATTTCAAATCATTGTTGTATATTTCTGTGGGTCTGTCTATTTCCTCGACTTCAATTTCATTATATAACTTTAAAGCCATACCTAAAGTATCAAATCCAGGTCCCATGTTAGCAGTAGTTGCAGGTATTCTAACTCTTACCTTAGCCATTTCTTATATCACTCCTATCCATAAAAATTTATTATTTTGAGAAATACAATCTACTATTTATCTAGAACCAAAATTTTTTTTACTGATTTAACGCATTTTTTATCTCCTATTTTTTCAATATAATTATTCACAGCATTTTCATTATCTGAGATTACAAAAGCTGCCACCTCATTTTTATTTCCTGAAAAATCATTAGATAAAATATAGCATTTTTTGAAATTTACAGGTAAGCTCTCTATAACATTCATCCTGTTATCTGTCTTTATTCGCATAAACCATTTACCCTTCAACCCCCAGCTTCCATTTATCTTTGCTTTTTCTTTACCGAATACAATAGATTTTTCGTTCTTGTGTTCAATTATATCTGCTATGTCTCCAAAAACTGCACTGGCCGTTGGAAACATTCCAGCACCCTTTCCTGAAAACATCACATCTCCTACAGCATCACCTTCTACTAAAATTGCATTGTACTCATCCTCTATTTTTCCAAGTACCGAATCCTCTTTCACCATGACAGGCATAACAGATGCATATACATGATCATTGAAAACCTTACTGATACCCAGAAGCTTTATATTACATTTTTTTAACTTTGCATACCTAAAATCATCGCTGTCAATTTCTGTAATTCCTTCAATATTTATATCTTTCCAACTCACCCTTATATTATAGGCAATAGTGGACAAAATAGAGAGCTTTCTTGCAGCATCATAACCTTTTACATCTGATTCAGGATTTGCCTCTGCAAAGCCCAGTTTCTGTGCAAGTTCTAGTGCATTTTCATAGCTCATCCCATTATGGTTCATTTTGGATAGTATAAAATTCGTAGTACCATTTAATATGGATTTTATACTTTTTATTTGGTTTCCTACAAGGCACTCATTTATCGACTTCAGTATGGGTATTCCCCCTCCTACACTTGCTTCAAAGTGAATTGTAACTCCATTTTCCCTGGCCAGCCTCAGAAGTTCATATCCATATTCTGCAATTAAATCCTTGTTGGCTGTAACAACATGTTTTTTCATATTTAAGGCCCTTTTCACATATTCGTAGGATGGATCAAGTCCACCCATGGCTTCTACTACAATATCTACTTTTTCTTTAAAAATATCCTCTATATTTTCCGTTAAGAGTTCCCTGTTCTTATTATTTGCATGTCTTTCAAGATTTCTGACCAAAATTTTTGACAATACAAGTTCTTCGTTTAATTCAGTTTTAAATTTATCCTTATTTCTCAATATCAATTCAGCTACACCGCTGCCTACTACTCCATATCCCAGCATTGCTATATTTATCATTTAACAGCCTCCCTTTTATTTTAATAATCTAAATTGCTAAAGTATCAAATTATAGCTAAAAAAATAAAAACCCATCCCCTTTATGGGACGAGTTTTATCGTGTTTCCACCCAAATTAGCAGCAATGTCAAAAGAATGCAGAACATACATTCCCCTCTATATATGTTACATACATCAATAATAACTGTAAATACATGATACAATTAAATTACTGCCATCTCTAAAATCCTTAACGCAGACCTGCGGAAATATCTACTGTTTAAGCTTCAATATACAACTCAAAGGTGGTTTTCAACAACTCTCGCTTGAGGAATATTTCAGCCTATGAATTCCCCTCTCTAAAAACAGTTGATTGTTTACTCTTCCTTGTCATAGCTTTTTTATTTGAAATTAAATACTATATGTATAATTAAACACAATTATATTTCTATTCTACTGCGGCTAAATTAACTTTTATAACGTTCTTTAAATTCCTTATATCTTCCAACAATTCGTTGACCTCTACTTCTAATTTAGAAGCATCAAAAGTTATAGATACAGTAGCAGCATTATTGATAGGTATGTCCTGATTTATAGTGAGTATGTTACCTTTTTTTTGAGCTATTATATCAAGTATCTTAGACAAAGTACCTGCTTTATGGGCTAAAATCAATCCAATAGTTATCTTGTGACCAATTATGCCTTCAGATAATGTAAAAACTGCATCCTTATATTTATAATAAGTGCTCCTGCTTATACCAACTTTCTTTACTCCTTCTGATATATCTTTTACCTCTTTAGTTCTCAAGAGTTCCTTCACTTTTACCACCTTAGTAAATACATCAGGAAGTATTCTAGTATCAATTATGAGAAACTTAGCATTCATAAAATCCCGTCCTTGTTCGCAAATAAAATACACATGTACTTCACTTGAATATGTAAATTATAATATCACAATTTACATAAATAATCAACAATTTTCATAAAAAAATTTTGTAAAATATAAAAATGGCATTTTGCCATTTTTATATTTAATCCTCAAATATTATATACGGAACTGTAACTACAGCTATATTTCTTCTTCTAAGAAGCATGGTTCTGATAAACAATGCAGTTTGATTGTGAAGTATATTCCCCCACCATTTTGTAACCACAAGCTGGGCCAGAACCACTGTCACAGTATCTTTAGGTCCCGCTGCATATTCTTCCGACTCTATAAATTTGACCAAAGGCCCCAATATACTTCTATAAGGGGATCTTTTCACCACTATGGGTATATCTACATTATACTCGTGCCATTTTTTTAAAAGCTTTTTTGTAGCCTCATCATCTACTGACACGTGAAAAATTATTATATTGTCTGATATTGTTCTGGCGTAATTTAAGGCTTTTAAAAAAGACTTATTCAAAGTATCTATAGGTACTATTACATATCGCTTTTGTTTAGATATATCCACTTTTTCCTTGGGTCTCTCATTTAACGTAAGTTTCAACTGTCTGGCCACTTCAGAATAATGTCTCCTAACAGCTATCATAAGATAAACCAATGCAGGTATAAGTATGAATACAATCCATGCTCCATTTAAAAATCTAGTTATCCCCAGTATAACAGCTGTGGCAAAGGTAACAAGCGTACCTATACCATTTATGGCAGCCCTGCGGATCCAGCCTTTACTTTTGAGCCTTATCCATCTTTTAAACATTCCCGCCTGGGACAATGTAAAGGATATAAAAACTCCCACTGCATACAGTGGCATCAAATAGTGAGTATCTCCTTGAAACATAACAACCAGCATGGCTGAAACCAATCCAAGGGTTATGATTCCATTTGAATATCCAAGTCTTTTTCCCCTCTTGGCAAACTGCCTTGGAGCAAATCCATCCTTAGCTATAAAAGCCAGCAAGAGCGGAAGTCCTGCAAAGGCAGTATTGCTGGCCATTATGAGTATAATGGCAGTAGTCACTTGGACCAAATAAAACATAATATTGCCGCCAAATACCTGATGGGCGATTTGGGCAACTACAGTTACATCTGAATTAGGTACTGCATGGTAGAGAGTGGCAAGATAAGACACTCCTCCAAATATTACAAGCACCACCAATGCCAAAAGTTCTAAAACTCTCTTGGCATTTTTCTGTGAAGGTTCCTTAAAGCTGGGGATACCATTGCTCACTGCTTCTATTCCAGTAAGTGCCGTGCATCCTGAAGAAAAAGCCCTTAAAAACAAAAACACAGTTATATTAGAAACTGCTGTCGGTATTTTATACATGGGCTCAGGTACGTATCCCAACACCTTCACTTTAAATATTCCAAAAAATATCATAGACAATATCACAATCATAAATAAATAAGTGGGGGTACCGAATGCCTTTGCAGATTCCCTTATCCCCCTTAAATTACCTATGGTTATAATAAATATAAATAATAGGGTTATAGTAACCCTATAAGGTAATAGTACAGGCACTGCAGAGATTATAGCTGCTGTACCTGCAGATGTACTTACTGCTACGGTCAAAACATAGCCAATAGTTAAAGATGCTCCTGCTACAAGTCCAGGGATTGTTCCAAGATTGTCTTTTGCAACAATATAAGACCCCCCTCCTTGAGGATAAGCATCTATAGTTTGTCTATATGAAAGTGTGACCAAAATCATTAAAAACACAATGCAAAGTGCTGAATAAAACATGTATTTATATGACATTATACCTAAAACAGGTATTAGTACCCAGAGTATCTCTTCACCTGCATATGCCACTGAGGATATCGCATCGCTGGACAGTACTGGTAGTCCCCAAAATACATTGAATTTCTCGGATTTCAATTCATTGGTTTTTAAGCTTTTACCAATTAATAATCTTCCCAATTTAGATACCATTTTTTGCACCTCTAAAAGTAAATTTTACTTTAACTTTAGTATGGAATGATTATATATTATTATTCACTTTTATGACAGCTTTCTTTTTAAGATTTTAAGACTATTTTAAATAGAATTGGACAATCTACCTGTAAATATTTTATATTCTATATATTTTTTTAATTTATACTTCATCTTATTTAAATATTCATATATTTAAACAATTTAAAATACTTCGTGGACAATTAGAGTAAAAAATTGCAGGTATATAATATAAAATTTTCTGTACTAATATTCGAAAAATTTAATATTATTTAAAGCTCTGTGCCAGTTCATTCATATTGGAAACCAGTGACAGTACCTCCTGCAAACTTGCGCTGATCTGCTCAGCAGCTGATGCCTGATTTTCGTTTGCCTTTAGAGTATGATCTGAAACTTTAACTGTTTTTGAAACTGAATCCTGAATACTGGAATTAAGTTTTACAATATTCAAAGCTGTCTCTTTGGAACTATCTGAAAGCTTTCTTATTTCATCTGCTACTACACCAAAGCCCTTTCCATATTCCCCCGCTCTAGCAGCTTCAATAGCTGCATTAAGTCCAAGCATATTTGTCTGATCTGCAATGCTCTTTATATAGTTTATAATTTTGTGTATCTTTTCAGAAAGTTCCTTTATATTTTGTACTTCTCTATTTAAAGATTGCTGATCCTCTGACACACTTGAAGCAGATGAGGAAAGTTCCTCCACAGCTGCAGCTATCTGTTCTAGATTTTCATTTATATTTTGACTTAGGTTCTTTAACTGATATTGATTATATCCAAGTTTTGAAAGGATGTTTGAAATCATATAGAGTACATTTGCCGCAGCTTCTACTTTATCTCTTTCTACAATTTTAACTTTTCTAAGGGCTTTTATATATTCTTCCGGATCAACGCCTATCTCCTCAGCTATTTTTTTAAATTTATTTTCATCAGGTTTTTCAGTCAGGACCTGTCCTCCCAGCATGTTTCCAATAACCCTTCCCTTCAAAAGTATGGGGGCAGCAAAATCTACAAGACCAGCATGGCACTGATAAACAACAGGTCTTCCTTTTCTGTAGGATTCCATGCCGCCATTCTTGTCACATTCCTGGCATCTTTCATTTCCAATTCTACATCCCCTTGTCAACTTCATACAAAAATCTGTGAATTCACTTTCTTTTACTACGGGTTTACCTGTATCATCTGAAGCTATAGCAGCTACTCCTACACTTTTAGCAAAATTATCCTGAATCTTCTGTAAAAAATCAAGATCTATTATATCTCCTATCTCGACATCGTTTACATCTTCAAATAACTCTTCTTTACTATTCATACTCATATAAATATCCCCCTTTTTGTCCATTAATATTAACCCTAAAAATCAAGTGATTCTTAGATTCGGATAAAATTTATAAATTCCAGCAAATAAATACTTTACTGGAATTTAATAAGATAATCTACTCTTTTTTACAGAAGATATTGCAAAAGCTCCTTACTTGGCCTTGATATAACTGCTTTGTTAACCAGCATTCCACTTTCCAGAGCTGTATTTGATCCAACTGTAACCGCATTTTTAACTGCACTTACATCCCCTGTAAGGGTTACAAAAGCTTTCCCGCCTATACCCATGCCCAGCCTTACCTCTATGAGCTTTACATTGGCAGATTTAGCCGCTGCATCTGCCGCTATAATAGCAGAAGCTACTCCGAAAAATTCCATAACTCCCAGATCATTCAATTCGTCAATTCCCGTGGCCTCACTAATTGCAGCAATCACCTGGGGATGTACATTGGGGAGCACCAATTTATCTACCACATACTGTGCCCCTATATTTTGCCCGCTTTGAACTGCCGATTTCACAGCTCCTACATTTCCTGTAATAAGTATCATATACTTTCCGGGGCAAATGGTTTTTGCTAAAAGCAGTTGTACCTCTCCACTCTTAATCATCACATCTGCCGTCTCAATTCCCCTGGCTATACTATTTAATTCTATTAAACCTATAGTTCTTATCATGGTATCACCTCAACTTGCATAGTCTTTATGACTACATTTTGACCTACTTCAATAACTTCACCGTCAACGCTGGCATGTACGTTTGAACCCATTTTACCCTCTTCTATTTTTCCAATCAGCTGTCCTTTTTCAACCTTATCTCCCGTTTTTACCACAGGAGAAGCCGGTGCTCCTATTCCCTGCTTTAATGGAATACTCACTTCTTCGGGACTTATTTCTTCCCCTTCTTCAATTTGCTGATCTACATATTTGTTCAATGCCAATCTTGATATCAACCTTTTTGTAGGTACTTTCCTGTAATCTCTGAGAACATGTCCTTCAAATATATTCGTAACATTTTTCCATTTTATACCTTTTTCTCTTAACTTTCCCTTAAAGTATACATTTATACGTTTAGGAGACAGTCCCATTGGACAAGCATATAATTCGCAAATACCGCATTCACAACATATGAGTGCTTCCTTAAACAATTCATCATTATCCTCGCTCAACGCAACAGCTCTCATTATCTTATGAGGATGAATCGGATGTCCAATTAAAAATCTAGGACACATATCAGTACAATAATGACATTGTATGCAAGCTGATTTAGCCTGATTTTTCATATGTTTTATAGTCATCTTTTCTCTCTGAGCTAAATAGTGATCCGCTGGAATTACAAGAACTGCACCATCTGTTTTGGTAATAACCCTATTTTCGAATGATTCTTCTGAAAGTAATTTTCCCATCATAGGTCCGCCCATTATAACCACATAATCATCTACGGTAGTTCCGCCGCATTTTTCAATGCACTCTTTAACCGATGTACCTATTGGAACTTTGATAATTGAAGGGTTATATACCTCTCCTATGACAGTTACAAATTTATATATAACTGGTTTATCCTGTATAGCTTCAAATATATTAAATACCGTTCCCACGTTTGATACCACTGCACCTACATTTAAAGGGATTCCTCCAGGAGGTATTGTTCTGCCCGTTACTTCATAAACAAGCGTCTGTTCATCTCCTGCAGGATAAAAAGCACTGCTTAAATGAAGTTCTACTTTAGAATTCAGCTTTTCTATGGATTCTCTAAGAGCACGGATTTCATCATAGTACTCTTCCTTTAAACCTATTACAATGTGTACAGCTTCAATTTTATCACCTATCTTCTCCGCTGTACTCACTATCTCATCGCTTTTATTTCTCATTAAATATTTATCTGATTGCAAAAGTGGCTCACATTCCAGACCATTTATTATAAAATACTCAACTTTACAATTTAGCTTGATATAAGTTGGAAATCCTGCTCCTCCAGCACCTATAATACCTGCTTCTTTAATCTTATTTAATAAATCCAACATTACACCTCTCTTTCCCCCAAGGATCCTAATATAGACTTATTTAAACTATTCTAAATGAATCCACCATAGAGCATCTTCTTATTCTAGTAAAGGAAACAGCATTCGTAAGCCCCTCACCTGTAGGTCCTGCTATAGTATAAGTTGTATAACCCTCTCCTCCAAAACCTATGCCTGCATAAGAAGGTGCATTTTTAACAAATATGGTAGTATCTATTTTTCTTGCCATTTCAGTCAAATTATCTATATTCTTGGAATGCATTATAGCGGTATGTCTGTTACCATGCTCATCTTCTACGGCCAGTTTTAATGCCTCTTTAAAATCTTTTGTTTTAACTATTGGCAGTATAGGCATCATCAATTCCAACTGTACAAATGGATGACGATTTTCAGTTCTGTAAATCAAACATTCCGTTTCATCCGAAGCTCTTTCACCTATGCTATCAAGAAGATATTTAGCACTTTTGCCAACAAAAGTTTTATTTATAGAATATTGGCCGGTTTTGCTATCCTGATTTAAAACCTTTCTAACCAATTTATCTGCCTGAGTATCGTTTATCTCATAAACCGCCCTATTTTCCTTCATATACTCAATAAGCTGTTCATATACATCCTCAACTACCAAAGCTTCTTTTTCTGCTATGCAAGGTAAATTGTTATCAAAACTGCACCCTGATATTATATCCTTGGCTGCTTTTTTAATATCTGCGGTTTCGTCAACTACAACAGGAGGGTTTCCTGCCCCAGCACCTATAGCTTTTTTACCTGAAGACAGTACCATTCTTACTATTCCAGGTCCACCTGTAGCAACAAGCATTCTTATTCTCTTATCCTTTAAAAGTACATTGGTATTTTCAAGTGAAGGTTTTGCAACAGCAGTGAGTAAATTGTCCGGTCCTCCTGCTTCCTTTATAGCTTTATTTAAAACTTTCATAGTTTCTATAGATGACTTAAATGCACCTGGATGTGGTGAAAATACCACCGTGTTTCCTCCTGCCAGCATGCATATTGCATTGCAGGCAACTGTAGCAGCAGGGTTAGTAGACGGAGTTATAGATCCTATCACTCCAAAAGCACCCCGTTCAACCAATGTAAGACCCTTATCGCCCGTATAAGCTTCAGTCTTCAGAATTTCTGTACCCTGGGTTTTTTCAGCCACCAGCTTTAATTTCAAATACTTATGATCGACTCTGCCCATTCCTGATTCTTTTACACAGAGATTAGCTATATTCATCGCATTTTCCAGCAGTGCTTTTTTCATAGAACTTATCAATTTTTCACGCTGTTCAAGAGTATATTTCTGATAAACCTTTTGAGCCTCATAAGCTGCTTCTATAGCTTCATCCATAGTCTTAAATACTCCATCGCTGACTTTCTCTTTAGTATCTTTTTCATTTAACTCTTTTAACACTTTTTCTATTATCAGGGATAAATCATTACCTTTTAATTCCATACTTTACTACCTCCTCAAAAACTTCTACTCCATATTTTGAAACGCTGGTATCTTCATCTACTGTACCCCCGCTTACTCCTATAGCTCCTACAATATGCCCATCTATTTTTAAAGGAAATCCCCCTGCAAAAGTTATTATGTTTTCATCGTTATTAAGCCCATAGAACTCTCCTCCTGGCAGTAATGCCTTATATAGTTCTCCTGTAGGGCTTTTAAGAGCTGCAGCCGTATATGCTTTTTTAAAAGCAACTTTCAAGCTTATTAAAAGAGAGTTATCCATTCGCTCCAGCAGTATCACATTACCGTCAAAATCTACAATACATATTACCATTGGTACACCTATATCATAAGATTTTTCTATGCATTTCCCGGCTATATATTCAGCAGTCTCCCTGTTAAGTACTGTATTTGTCAGCAAGTTTTTTTGGGGATTGCCTCTGCAGTCGATTTTCTCGCCACTGTTTAAGCTAGTTAGCTTCTCTTCTGTCTTTTTTAAAATATCCTTATAGTCGAAATACCTAGCTACAGCATATATAGCATCAGATAACCTATTTACATATTTTTGCAAGCTGTCATTTACTTCATAATGATTTCTGAGTTCTGATATATATCTTTCTGCCCTTCTCACATCTGTTCTAGCCACATCAAGATGAGCAGATTCCACAGTACCACCTGGTACTATAAATCCATTTTGTACAGGACGCATTCTATCCAGTTCATCTATAGTATCTTCTAAAAATACAACATCCTCCTCTTCTATCCTGGACCTATAATTTTTAGTTCCCAGCGATGCCAATTCTGCTGCAACCTCAAAGAGAGTTTTTTGTATTTTTAAAAGTTTGCCCTTTAAATTCTCATCTTCCATGCAAGCTCTAGCAAGACCAATAGATGAATTTGCCTCATCTATACTCCCGTAGGCCCACACTCTAAGATCATATTTGTTTGTTCTCTCTCCACCCACCAAACTGGTACTTCCCTTGTCACCAGTTTTAGTGTATATCTTCATACCAATCACCACCTAAAATGCCATTTTAAAAAAGGCAAATACATCAGTGTTTGTTCCACTCCACCTCATCTACAATCCCGACGATAGACGCATCTGCCGGTATATCACTTCCCGACTCGCTGGCATTCCTAGCTCCACTTCCCGTAACCACAATGACAATTTCATTAATTCCAGCTCCTACTGTATCTATAGCCACCACAGGTTCTCCTATTATATTTTCATTTTCATCTATTTTTTTTATAATAAGCAGTTTACTTCCAACCAATTTTTCATTTTTTTGAGTAGAAACAACATTTCCAACTACTTTAGCTAAATACATGCTCATCCCTCTTTCTTAAAATTCAGGTGATCAATAATATTTTATAACTATATTATTATTGTCCACATAATCTTTCGCCAGAGGAGTTATCAATGACCCTTGCTTTATATAAATTTCCCTTGAATTATCCATATTAGCTAAAATATCTTTCGCAGTTACAACATCGGATAATATTTTATTTTTTCCACAGGGTTTTGGTATATTATGGTCAGTTATATTTTTATCCTTAACCTCCGTATTGGATGCAGTCTTCTTTTCCTGACTACCTGCAGACGAATCATTTAAAAGGAGAAATTTGCTCTTTAAAGTTCCACCAAGCTGATCTCCCTCAATAAAATCAACTCCCAAGCTGGACAAATTATCTCTGTAGCTCAATATAAATCTATTATATGCTTCATTTCTACTTAATCCTAAACCTACATTCTTAGAATTCTGAGGATCAAAACTGTCTGATACAGCAATGATTTCCCTATCCATCATAAGAGCTTCGGCTATTCCCAGGGTAACCAAATTATCCTCTATGCCAACTGCACATTTTGCCAGTGTATTTCTAGTCATCACCGGTATCAAAACCAGATCATCTTCTCTCACTGCATTAGTCAGTTCTTCTTTACATTCTATCAGTTTTCCATTGAGAGCATCCACATATTTTTGTGGTATTACCCTTTTTGCAGATTCTGTCATTACTATATCGTACTGCAATATACTCATAGAGGCCAGCATCTCAAATATATCCTTTATATTTACCGCTCCTCCTGATATAAACAACAATATTCTCCTATTTAACATATTCATAATTTGGGCAACCATAGGCCTTAGCAAATCTTTTATATCCATTTATTCACCCCACTTATATAAGCTGACAGCTATACTTACTTCTTGATATCATTCATAGCTATTCCCATAGGCGTTACAAGAAGAGGATTATATGGCTTAATAGTTTCTATACCAGTATATTTTTTAAATATACTCTCTATATTTTTTAAACAACAAGTCCCCCCCACCAGGTATATAGTGCTCACATCATATCCTTCAATATTTTTCAATACTATATCCGCCATTTTTTCAATTACCGGTCTGACTAGAGCAAATACCTCATCATAATTTTCCTCGTTTATCTTATATTTTTCTGCCTCTTCATAATCCATATGAAGTGCTCCGGATACAACTAAGCTCAAATGATGTCCTCCTGTAGGTTCATCTGCTGAATGTACCACTTTGCCATCTTTTAATACTGATATTCCAGTAGTTCCTCCTCCTACATCCACTACTGCACCATCTCTTATCTTCAAAACATTAGAAGCTGCAGTGGGTTCATCTATTATATTGGTAACTATAAAATCAGCGGCCTCAACTACATTTGCAATAACCTTCGTATTTCCGGAACTTATTCCCGGTGGTATAGCTGTAGCAGCATATTCCAGCTTTCTATCTAAAACAACCTCTAGCTTTCCCTTTAATTTTCTAAGTATATTCACAGCATTCAAATATTCAACCACTATACCGTCCCTTACCACATTGGCGGAATACAGTTCCCCAGTAACAGGTCTATTATTTTCGTCCAGAACTGTTATCACAATATTAGAAGTCCCTAAATCCACCCCAACTTTTAAATTTTGATCTACATGAATCTTATTAGGACTTTTAAATGATTTCTCCATTTCCATAATAAATGAATTGGCCTGCTTTAACATATTAGTTTCCATCATTCTCTATCGCCTTTCCATGATTTTTATAGTGAATACACAGATTTCTCGGCTGTCCCTTTCTCCTAGGGCATTGAGGATCATGGCATATATTGCATACTTCCTTATTATCTTCTTCATTTTTCTTTTCCTTGGAGGAATCATCATTTTGAACTTTAACAGTCTGCTTCCTTTCAGGTACAGTTTCCTCAACTACGTCAGTGGAACCTTCCTCTTCAATTTCTTCACTCAGATTAGCTTCTTTCTGGATATCTCCATTTTTTTCATTCAAATGAGGTTTCTGTGAATTAGAATTTTCCAATTTTTCATTCTGTCCTATTTTTACTTGAGAATCTGTATCCTCATCCTCAGCTTTTTCACGTTTTTTTTCAAGCCCCACTGTTTCTTTTGATTCTATAATACTATCTAAATTTTCAGCAGGCCTTGGTATAACAAGAGTAGAATAGACACCGTTGACCTTACCTGCACTTACCTTTGCTGCGTTGATTGCAGCTTTAACCGCTCCCACATCTCCCTTTATCTTAATTGTTACAAGGCCTCTCCCTCTGGTCAGTTCGTAACCTATAAGAGTTACATTTGCTGATTTTACACAACTATCTGCAGCTTCTATTGCCGCAGCCATTCCAATAGTTTCAATAATACCAAGGGCCTCTCCATTCATAAAAATCCCTCCCTTGTTACATATGGAGTAACTACATAAAATTTTAGGAAATATTCAAATTAAAGTCCTTCAAAGCAGAAATAACCGCTGATTTTACCTGCTGACCCAATTGATTTTCATCTGTATCTTCAAAGGATTTAAAAGGCATTACTTTATAAAGTCTGGCAGCATTACAGCCAATTATCCTGGCTTTACGTTTTTCATAATAATCAAGCCTCATATCTATAAGAGGATGATTTTCTTTAAGCTTACTATAATGGAGTACTACTCTATCATTTTTCAATGCAATGGCTATTCCCATTCTAGATTCCTCAGAAACCTCATAAGCAATTTTAATTATTTCATCCTGGGTAAAATTCATATTTTTCAATTCATAGGGAATGCCCTCTTCTTCTAACCCGGCGAGAATCTCTTTTAAAAGAGATTCTGCAGGATTATCCAGGCATACATTTATACAAGGTCTATTTACACTTACATTATCAATCATATCAAACTACCTCTTTTATCCTCTGGATTTATCAGAATGTATACTCTGGTAATAGGCAATTACCAGACCTGTAGCTACTGCATTTCTAGGTCCCATAAGGCCCCGTATATTGCCGCTGCCGCATATTACTCCATAATGGGACAATTCATCGGATATCATTTCAGGTATTTCAAAATCCAGTGCAGATCCTCCCACAAGCACCACAAAGTCCACAGATCTTATATTATGATCAGGTGCTATATCCTTTAGAGCTCTTTTAATATTTGTTACAAATACTTTTTCTTTGGATTCTCTCCTGACCATTCTTATCTTCTCTATAGAATGCTTAGTCGGAATTGGGATCAGATCATTTTCACTTTTTACAATTACATTTCTCGCAAATAGAGAAGAATCCAGCTGATTTTGATAAAAACATACATTTCCATCTTCATATCTTATATTAAAAAGACTTTCAACTTTAGCCAGAGGATATCTCTTTATATCCTCTGCTAAACTCACGTCATCTAATCCCAACTCTGAATTTATCAGCATTGTAACCATCTGACCTGCTCCTGCATGATGAATGGATCTTATATTATCCTCTCCACTTATATAGGCTGAATCTGTAGAACCTCCTCCTATATCGAGTATTACCAATGGTTTATCCGTACCCGGAGTAGTAAGCGCTCCCCTAACTGCTACATTTGCCTCAACTCCGCCTATTATAACTTTTACCTTGGTTTCATTTTCCAATTTTTTAGCAATACTCTCCATAGGTAACCTGCTGGTTTTTACCATGGCTGCCAGTGCCACCGCATTTTCAAGGGAGAATTCACCGGCCACTCCCCCTTGAACTTTTTGAGGTATAAAGGTATCCACAGCTAAAATATCCTGAATTTTCACATTGTCTATACTCTGACTTGTAAGCTCGCTCATTACCTGTCTTACTCTTTCCAACATTCCGCCTACATTGGTTCCTGATTCACCTGTTACATCTTTAATAGGCCATAATTTTTCCAATTCATTCATTATCGTTTCTGAACCATTTTCTATTGGAATCTGCTCTTTTTGTTTTTCTCCCATAAGTATCAATTTTCCGGCAGGTATGACTCTCTCTTTCACATCTCCTTCAGGAGTCCTTATTACAACGGCGGATCTATTTCCAATCAGGGCCCTTGCTATTGGAATAACATGTTTGGTTTCCTCTGGCGAAAGTTTAAAAACTGTAGCCAGTCCATAGGGATTTGACAACACCTTTATAGTCCTTCCAAGAGATGCAACCTCTACTGCTGCCAACATTCCCATAGGAACTTTATCTATATAAGATACTTCATCTACAATAGGAATATGCTTTTTCAGTCTATTGTTTATTATGACCCCATCATCACCTTGTACTATGGCAGCAGTGATATCAATATTATTGTCAAAGGCCTCATTCAATCTATTTGCAGCAGTTTCAAAATCAACTTTTCTAGGAATTACACATATTACAGGCTCATTTGCTGACATGTTTTTCAGTTCATCTAAATATATGGTTTTTCCAACTCCTATTCCCATACCTCCAGGGGTATCCGGATTATGCCCTATCATGGTAGACTCTGTAATGATCGTTTCGGTTATAGTCTCCATAGCTACATCTCCAATAACCGGAGTTGCTTCATTTATACATATGACATCTAAATTTTCTATCTTTATATGTATATTTTGACAAGCATCTTCCAGAGCTCTCATTATTCCCGCCACATTATCCAGGGTCCCTTTAATTCCTGTAGTCCTGCCTATACTACTTGTTTTAAACTCTAATTTGTCTTCCACATCCGCGATTGCAACTTCAGTAGTGGAATTTCCTATATCAACTCCTGCTACAAATTTCATCATATCACCCGCCTAAGCTCTCAACATATTTCTCTTTTCATAAACTTCAGCTGCTTCTCTCACAAGTGAAGCATTTATCTTGGCACCGTAGTCATTTTCAAGTTCCTTAGCTATATCCAAAAGTTCCTGTTTTGTCGATCTATGAGGTCTCATTGCTCCATATATTTCAAGAACCCTGGCATCTGGAACTTTTGTGAGTTCAGCTGCTCTTTTAAGATTTTGTGCGAACTGTTTTCTTCCAACTGATTCCGCTATCTGAGCTTGATACAGAAGCACTTCTGGAGTTATCTTTATATCATCTGGAGTTATCTTTCCATTTAAAACATTCTCTATATTTATATCATTTATGTTTTTACCTGTTTTGGTCTTTACAAGATCAGGTCTTTTCTTGCTCAACGGATAATCATTTTCTGCATTTAAAGTATTCCCGGTAGAACAAGAAGATGAATTGTTTTGAGCCGTTTTGTTTCCAGCTCCATCAGAACCTATATTTTTTAAAACTTCATTAACTATCTGTTCTATCAAATCATTATTAGCCATAATTTTCACCCCTATTCAAAACTTACTTTTAGTTCGACAGGTTTAGCACTTCTATTCACATGCTCAGTTTCCTTTATGTGAAGTATTGCAGCTTTTGCCTGATATTTCGGTCGTGCCATCTGATCATTTACAACTGGTACTGGATCTGGAGACTCACCTTTAGCATATCTGGCTGCATTTTTGCCTATTGCCCTAAAAGTCTTCTTGTCAATCAACGGTGCCTGTGAAAACAACTCCAGGTTATTTAATGGATCCAAATCTTTTTGATGAATAACCGTGGTGCCCTTTGACTGTATTCCTATGCCAACACCTGAGCCACTTAACTTAGCTGCAGCATGAGCTATAAAAGCCACATCAGAGGTATTTAAAACCCTTATAAGCCTGTAGGAAATCCCCTCTTCTTCTATGCCTGCAAGAATTTCTCTCAGGACTTCATTGTGAGGTATTCCTATTATAGTTTCAGTTTGGTATAATCCAAAAGCCGGCGCCAATCCCACTACTACTTCATCACTCTTCTTACCCCGTTGTGCAGGACCTATTTCCTCTATTTTCATGTTTCCCACTTTGGAGGCTGGAGCATCGCCGCCTGCAGAAGTACTGTTATGAGATCCACCAGATTGCAATTGCTCTAAAACTTTCTGCACTATAGACTCTATTAATTCCTCGTTAGATACTGAATTTACCATATTCCAATCCCTCTCTTTCTTACATTTTTTCAGGATCTAGAGCAAATGTTATGTCTTTCAATTTATTCCATCTTTCTCCCTCTACTCTATAACCGGTTCCAGGTCCCATATAGTCATTTTTATCATTGACAGCACTTATAACATTGAATTTATTATCAAATATTGAAGATGCATGCAGATAATCTCCCGCTATCCTCTGTCTCAATATATTGAGGACATTTTCAGCTACATCTTTAAAACCGCCCTTATAAAGTCCCTTTACTATATCCAATCCAGTTACTCCTCGGGACAATAATTCCTGAGCTGCTTTTAAATCCTCTACTACATTTCTAGCTGGCATATCCTTGCTTCCATGGGCATAGGTTGCAGCTTCAACTTCCTCATCGGTTATAGCAGGGAGCCCAAGCTCTTTAAACAGTGCCTGCATTGCTCTAGCTGCCTTATTCCTAGCTGCCACTACATCTTCTTCTTTTACCGGCTGAAGTCCTCCATCAACTTTAAGGTCTCTCTGAAGCACTATCCAATCATCATAATCCTCCGCATCCCAGTTGGAACCTGCAAACATGTTGTCGTAGTTTGGAGTTGAACTATAACCGGAACATATAAAGTCAGTTCCTGGTAAGAACTGCATCATTGTCCTTGCAGTTTTTCTAATATCTGAATGTGTGAAAGTCTGGTCATTACTTGAAGCAACTTCAAGATCCAGCATTTCAGTTATAAGATTTTCACCCAATACTGCCCTTATTCCTCCTGGTACTGCTGCTGGAACACCTATACAGCTGACTGAACCATTCTGAAGGCCTTGAACTCCGGCACCCTTTGTTATCATTATGCATCTTGCTTCCAGATAGAGCATGGATTTTCCTTCTGCATAACCCATCTGAACTTCAGAACCGGTTCCAGAAGTAAACCTCATTTTAAGTCCCCTTGAAGCATAAGCCGATGCAAGAAAAGCTTTTGAATATGGAGTATCATCACCATCTACAAATACATTTTCCGTACCGTATACGGATATTGTTTCTGCATAAGCCGTATATCCAAGCATACCCAATCTAAGCTCTGTAGCTTCCTCCAACGAGCACTGTGTCAACACTCCAGGTCTTCCTGTCTGTGCTCCCACCAGAATTCCAATTGCATTGAATGGTGCATATCTCACTATACCTACGGTAGTTTCCATTTCCGCAAAGCCCCTGATACCTGATTCAGCAGCATCTGCTGCAATCTGTACCGGATTATCCCGCACATTGGTAACATGTGCCTGGTTGGCAGGTGTTTTCCTTGCCCTCATCTTCTGAAGAGCCATCATCATTTCAACTACATTTAATTTATCAACTACTTCCACCAATTTTGCCGCAGTAAGTGAAGTTGTTATCTTTATTATTTCATCTCTCGAAACATTTATATCAACCAGCATTCTTGCAATATCAGTTGAATCCAGTGCCATGGCTTTTTCGGTATTCTCTAGATTTATTGAATGATCTGCTAAAAAAGTGTCTATAAAATCAAACTCTTCCCTCTTTTTTCCATCCATTTCGACTACTTTTCCATTCTCCAATTTAATACTTGGAGCTGGATCACTTGGACTTCCTATTGCTATAAGCCCAACTTCCGGCCATTCTTTAACATACCCATCTTGATGAATCGGTCTTTTCTCTAATACTTCAAATCTCTTGGATCTTTTCATTAACTAGAACCCTCCTTAAAACATATTAAACCCTTTAAATTTTTAAATATAAGGTTTACCAGTAGTAGACACAGGATTCTGTCCCATTGATCTTGCTATAGATAACCCCACTTCTCTAGCGGCAACTACCGATTGTCTTACAGCACCTGAATCTCCAGTTATAGTTATGATAACCTCATTTGTATAGGAAGTCCCTCCATTTCCAGGACTTGCATAACTTACCAGGTCAACGTTTGCAGTTTTGAGCGCTTTATCTGCCATTACCACTCCCAATCCTGCCGGAGCCCCTACTATTATGCCAAAAGATTTTCCTATTGGAGCACCAAAGGCCTTGTTCAATGCATAGCTTGCCCTGGCAGTGTAGTGAAGTTCCACATGGCCTGCATCAAATCCATAAACATCTCCAAAGGTTCTGTTCGTATCCCTAAGTGCAACTTCCACTGCCCTTCTCGAATCCGATACATCCTCTGAAGCCAATATGATCAAGGCACCATGTCCTGCACCGCCTTTAGTATCCCTTGGAAGTTCGATACTTACAACTTCCGTATTAGTAGCTTTTACAGCCTCATCTGCAGCCATTATCTGTGGGCCTGCCCCTGTTCTGTCACTTATGATTCCTATAGAACGATATTTCTTGTCAATACCCATTTTTTCATGTAACATACTGTCAACATTTGCAATTACCAGTCCAACTGTATCCCCATAGTTTGATGTTCCAACATACTCAGTTATTGGTGATGGTGCACTCATTGAATCTACCTCCCTCTCATTATCTATTTTATTTTCTTTTCGAATATCATTATTTTGCCTTTGCATTAAATTTTCAGATGAGGATTTTATAATTTTATTCAGCTGTTCTTGATCAAAATTTTTCAAATCCACCTTTTTTCTTATTTCATCTAAAACCTTCTCTATTAACTCATTATCCATCATATCTACCCCTAATCAATTATTCTGAAATTTTAGGTAATATTTTTTCCACGTCTGTATGAGGTCTTGGAATAACATGTATTGATACAACCTCTCCTACTCTCTTAGCTGAAGCTGCACCGGCATCTGTAGCTGCTTTCACTGCGCCTACATCACCTCTTACCATAACAGTTACAAGCCCTGAACCAATTTTTTCATAGCCTATAAGAACTACGTTTGCTGCTTTTACCATTGAATCGGCAGCTTCTATTGCTCCTACCAATCCTCTTGTTTCTATCATTCCCAATGCTTCCTGTCCCATAGGAACACCTCCATATAAATAATATTAATTCTTAAAATTAATTTTACATTACTTTCGCATACTTATTTTGCAAATTATTGATTAATTTAATACATATATTAACTAATTTAATTTGCACTTTTTATATCTATTTATGTACTTTTTTTACATTTGGATTTGATAAATTTATATTTCAGGTTATAATTATATATAAATACAGCTTCTGTATGATTTGAATATTTTCAATTGTCTAAAGATATGATAATATGAATTTATATATTGAATTTATTTATAAAAAATCTGTTTTACATTATGAGGTGTTTATATGGATGATTTAGAGCACTATACATTGGATAAACTTATAGATGTAGGTTCTCTGCAGGACATACAAGACAAGTATTCTAAATTGACAAATCTATCTACCATAACTGTAAATAGAAATGGCGTTCCCCTTATTAAGCCCAGTAATTTTTCAAAATTTTGCAACCTCATCCGAACCTCAAAGGAAGGCTACAGGAGATGCATAAATTGCGATGCCATGGGAGGAATAAAATCTTCTAAATTAAAAAAGCCCATTATCTATCGCTGCCATACGGGACTTACAGATTTCTCTGCCCCTATAATTGTGAATAATGTTCACATTGGATCAATGCTTTGTGGACAAGTATCCATAAAGGAAAATGATACAAGAAATTCAATTAACTTAAAAAAGATTTCTAAAGAATTGTATCTGCCATTGGATAAGTTAGAAACTGCTCTGAAAGAAATAAATATAGTAGCTTACGAAAAGATAAAAAATTCAGCTGATTTTATGTATATGTTTGCAAATCTCATTGCCAAAATGGGAGTTGCCAACATCACTCATTCTAAGCTGTTACAGGAAACCAAGGAAAAAATGAAGTTTCAGCAATTAGCCAGGGATATTCAAATAAAATCCATTCAATCTCAAATCAACCCTCACTTTCTATTTAACACATTGAATACCATGGCCAGCATGTCACTCTTAGAAAGTTCTAACAACACTGTAGAACTCATATATGCACTGTCTGATATATTGAGATATAGTTTAAGAAATTCTGATAAGATGGTAAATATATCTATTGAAATAGACAATATAAAAAAATATCTGTACATCCAATCTGTAAGATTTAAAGATAAATTAAGTTATAAAATAAATATCTCGGACAATGTGTTGAATTGTAAAATTCCCGCCATGACCCTGCAGCCCATAGTAGAAAATGCCGTCATACACGGTATAGAACCCAAAAAAGAATTTGGAAAAGTTTATATAGATTCAGAAACTGTAGCGGGAAACTATGTAATTTTCAAAATTCAAGATAATGGGGTGGGAATAGAAGCTGCAAAATTAAGATCTCTGAAAGATAAAATGAATTCTTCAAGTAGAGATGATTCAAATATCAGTATAGGGATCCAAATAGTTCAGGATAGAATAAAATACTATTTTGGAGCACAATACGGAATTGACATTAAAAGCTCACCTAATGTGGGAACAACAGTTTATATTAAAATTCCACTAGTACATTAAAATTTAGCGGAGGTGATTATATCAATGTATAGATTGCTAATTGCGGATGACGAAACATTAGAGCGTCAAGCTATGAGACTTGTATTAAGAAAATCCTTCAAAAATCTAGATATTGTTGAAGATGCTAAGACTGGAAGTGAAGCTATACTATTTGCCAAAAAATATAACCCTCACATAATTATAATGGACATAAAAATGCCTGAAAAAAATGGACTTGAAGCCCAAGAGGAAATATCTAAGTTTCTTCCAAACGTAAAAACTATTATACTGACTGCTTATGATGACTTCAACTTTGCCCAAAATGCCATAAAGCTTGGAGTAAAAGATTATATTTTAAAGCCGGCAAAACCTTCAGAAGTAAAGGATTCCATAAATAAAATATTATTTTTACTTAAAAAAAGAGATAAGAACTTTACAACTCTAAACAACAATAAAATTGATTCTGATAAAAATATAATTCATACTGCCATAGATTTTATAAATAAGAATTTTAATAAAAATATAAGTTTGGAATCTGCTGCTGAAGAAGTACATCTAAGTCCTCAGTATTTTAGCAGATATTTTAAATACAATACAGGTATAAATTTTATAGATTATCTATCCAAAATCCGTCTGAAAGAATCAAAACGCCTTTTAACTACTACAGACAAGAGTATAAGAAATATAGCTCTTAGTGTAGGATATATAGATCCGGCATACTTTAGCAAAGTTTTTACCAAATATGAAGGACTGTCTCCCAATAAATATAGAACCTTCAAAAAAAGCATACACGTCAATTCAACTTATATGAATTTAGATGATGTAGAGGAAAAAGCATCACATGTATACAAAATTGAGAATATGGTAAAACAGATAAATGAATTCACTTTAACTTCACCCTATAACAGAATTTCAGAATTAAATAATATAAGAATTTTTGATGCGCCATTAATAGGAGTCGCTCAAGCCCGGGATCCATTATTTTTAAAATTAAAGGACAGTACAGTGGTAGATCCCAGACACTTAACCCCTAAAGAGTGGATGCCTGAAGCAAAATCAGTTATATCCTATTTTCTGCCTTTTTCATCTGCTATTAGAAACTTATTTAAAAACAAAAACTCTGTTTCTTCACTAAAGTGGACTTATGAAAAAATCGAAAATATGTCCTTTGTCAATACGCTCTGTAAATTTATATCCAAAAACATAGGAGAAATGGGAGGAATTTCGGTCATTCCCTCAATAAGTCCAAGATTTACAGTGAAAAACTATAAAAGCAATTGGTCAGAAAAACATATAGCATTTATATCCGGACTGGGAACTCTCAGTTTGAATAAAACTCTCATAACTAAACGCGGTTGTGCAGGAAGGCTTGGAAGTATAATTGTAAGCATACCTTATAAAGCCACCAAAAGGGCTTATAGTGGAGTTTACGATTACTGCAATTCCTGCGGAAGCTGCATCCAAATCTGCCCGCATCACGTTATTGGCAGATACAATAAGGGAAATATATCCTGTACCAATTTTTTATGTCAGAAATGCCAGCTGTCAATGCCCTGCGAATACAAAATTCCCTTAGAAGCCAGGAAAAAAATAGCAAGATAATTATCCAGTGATTCCTGAATTCAGGTGGAGTTTACCCTAAAGAATGTTTTCTTCACCTGAACTCCAGGAAAATTTATTTTGTAAGATCATTTTTTATTGTATGAATTCAAATCTATACCGTACTTATTTATCTTTCTATATATAGTAGCTTTACCTATCTTCAATAATTCAGATGCCTTCATGGCATTACCGCTGCAATACTTAAGGGCATTTCTAATGCACTTCTCCTCTACAATTTCCAGAGGTAAAACTTTATTTGATGGATCATCAACTGCTTTCATGTCACTTTTTGTGCTTTTTTCCATAAAATATCTTGAAGTTATCATATTGCCTTCACAAAGATAATAGGATCTCTCTACTATATTCCTGAGTTCCCTTATATTCCCTTCAAAACCATGCTGATTTAATTTTTCCACATAGGAAGAATCTATATACTTGGGCTCAGAGGGGTTTTTGATATTCAATCTATTTACAAAGTGCTGTGCTAAAAGTTCTATATCTTCTTTTCTGTCCTTTAGAGGTAAGAGGTGAATGCTCATCACATTAAGCCTGTAATACAGATCGCCTCTAAAATTTTTATTTGCTATTTCGTCCTTAAGTACTCTGTTTGTAGCTGCAATTACTCTTACATCTATAGGCTTTTCATAATTTCCCCCCACTCTCACTATTTTGAGATTGTCCAAAACCCTCAAGAGTTTGGATTGAATATCCAGGGGAAGTTCACCCACTTCATCCAAAAATATAGTTCCTCCATCTGCCAGTTCAAATTTACCAGGATTTCCTCCTCTTGATGCTCCAGTAAAGGCTCCTTTTTCATATCCAAATAATTCACTTTCCACCAGTTCTCTGGGTATGGCTGCACAATTTACAGCCACAAAGGGTCCCCCATTTCTACTGCTGTAGTTATGAATGGATTGTGCAAATACCTCTTTTCCCGTACCGCTTTTGCCTTCTATAAGTATATTGCAGTTCGTTTTGGCTGCTCTTTTAGCCAGCTTTATAATGGCTTTGACATTCTCACTTCTTGTAATTACATCATCAAAGGTAAAAGATGCCTTATATCCCACTACATTGTTTACCATTCTATGGAGCTTCCTGGTGTCCCTAATGGCAAGCACCAATCCTATTATTCTCCCCCGTAATTTCACAGGAACCAAATTTACAACACACCTTATTCTACTCCCATTTATATAAAAATTACAATCCTGTGAAAATTTGCTTTCTCCCGTAAGCACCACAGATTTTAACACATCATCCCTCAGTATTTCATTCAGGTAAGTTGTATATATAGCTTCTTCTTTTATGCCCAATATTTTAACAGCTGTAACATTAACTTTTTTTATTAAAAGATTCTCATCTGTAATTATGAGTCCATCATAGCAGCAATCAAAAATTGCCTGAAGTATAAAAGAGGATATATCGTATTCTAATATACTGTCCATATCAATTCTGCACATGTTACTTTCCTCTTGAATAAAATCGAAATTCTCCACCGTCTTATTCTCTCCTTTAAATATTTCAAGTGTAGTATTTATTTAAAGTATATCATATTTTAAGATTGAATAAAATAAAAGCAGTATCAATATGATAAATATGTTTTTTATAATATCATATTGATACTGCTTTTTATCATTATGATATTAAACTTAAAACCTACCTCATCTGCAGCCATTTTACAGCTGGCATAAAAATTGCTGTATAATATCAATGAATATACGTTTGAAAAACATTTTAATAGTTCTAGACTTAAAGACCTAAAAACTCAAGATTATTTCTAAGTAAAATGTTAAAGTACAGTTCAAAACTGTACTTTAACATTTTACTTTAAACTTTTAGCCAACCCTGCACTCATTTGCGGATTTCTTTTTTACAATATTTCCACTGTCATCATAAGTTACCAATTGAAGAGCCTGTGTTGGGCAAACTTCTATACAGGCCGGACCATTTTTTCTTCCCCTACACAGATCACATTTATTTGCCACTACCTTATCTTTCTCCTCCTGTACAGCTTTGTCTTCACTTACTACCCTAAATCTGTTTTTTAGTGTTTTTTCTCCCTCTTCATATTCTGTAACCAACTCTATAGTTCCGTAAGGGCAAGCTATAAGACAGCTTTTACATCCTATACACATATTTTTATTCACAAACACAAGTCCCTCTTCATTACTAATTGCATTTACAGGACATACCCTTAAACACGGAGAGTCCTCACACTGTCTGCACTGTACCGGTACACTTACCTTAGCATTTTTTATTACATTCAACCGCGGGTTAAAATTTATCTTTGAAATACTGACATTAAAAAAATCTTCTCCCGAATGTTCAATGGCACAGGCAGCCTCGCAAGTCCTGCATCCTATACATTTATTTGGATCAGCCATTACAAAGCAATTCTTCATTTTTTTAATTCTCCCTTTTTCTAGACTTGTATTCTGTATGCAGCAATTCATGAGATCTATAACCCAGAGGCTCCTCTAAAAAATCTTTATATAATTTCTTTATTGCAGGGTTTTCATGTGATTTTCTAAATTTTAGCTTTGAATCATGCACATACAAACCTTCTTTTCTTTTATTATAAGCATTTTCCCTGTCGGATTCAAATATTACCTTAGGCTGGCCGCCTCCACTTATACATCCTTGAGGACATGTCATAACTTCTATAAAATGGATATGACATCTTCCATTTTTTACACTCTCCATCACTTCTTTTACATGTTTTAAGCCGGAAACAACTGCCACTTTCAGCTTAAAATCGCCTAAATCCACCTGGGCTACCCTGAATCCTTCACCGCCTCTGACCATAGTCAGATCTATTTTAGGTATAGGTTTTTTAGTGTAGAGTTCATATCCCGTCCTAAGTGCTGCCTCCATAACTCCACCTGTAGAACCAAATATAGTTCCAGCTCCAGTATACACCCCAAGCGGTGCATCAAACTCTTCCTCCTGCAGCTCATTGAAGTCAATATGGGCATCTTTTATCAAATATGCCAGTTCTCTGGTAGTTACTGCTACATCCACATCTCTATATCCACTATCCTGCATCTCATCTCTTTCACACTCAAATTCCTTACAGGTGCACGGCATTACAGATACCGTATAAATCCTGGCAGGATTAACATCGTCAACTTTTGCTCCATATGTTTTAAAAATAGCTCCTGCCATCTGTTGAGGTGATTTACAACTTGAAAGATGAGGAAGGAGTTCAGGATAAGTCTGCTCCATATACTTCACCCAGGCAGGACAACAGGATGTAAACATAGGAAGTACACCTCTTTCCGTTATCCTCCGCAAAAGTTCACTGCCCTCTTCCATTATAGTAAGATCTGCTCCAAAATTAGTATCATATACCCTATCAAACCCAAGTTTTCTCAGTGCGGCTGCCATCTTTCCAGGAGTCAAAGATCCAAGAGGCAATCCAAAATCCTCTCCCAGAGCAACTCTTACTGAAGGAGCACATTCTACAATTTTGAACACGTCCCTGTTTTTCAATATATCCTTAATTCTTTTTACTTGACTTACATTATATGCCGCAAAAAGCGGTTCATTGACATCTTCCAATAGCCCTCTGTCAAATAACCTTTTACTCATAGGAGTAGGAACTTCATCATATACGGACTCATAACCCTTGCACATCTGAATGCATTGTCCACACATTATGCATTTATCTTTGTTTATGAACTGTGGTTTACCCTCCTCTCCCTCTATGGCATCCACCGGACACACCTCTGCACACCTTCTGCAACCTGTACACAATTCTTTATCTATATTTATAATAGGAATACCTGTGAGCATATAAAACATTCCCTTCTTTCCCTAAATTTTAATAACTACCTATCAAACATCTCCATTTACTTCAAGCAGCTCCAATGCAGCCTTTACACTGCGGTCCTTCTTACTCTCCCTTGGATCCACTACTCTAAGAGCATCTTCAGGACATTCTCTGACACAGGCTGGCTCTCCGCCTTCCTCTTTGCATAAATCACATTTATAGGCTGCAACTTTAATTTTAACTCCAATTCCTCCTGTAACTATTTTGCTTTCAATTCTCGGCAGTAAATTTACCGCCCCCACCGGGCACACCAACGCACAGGTATTACATCCTATACACTTTTTCCCGTTTACAATTATACTCCCATTCTTTTCAACTATAGCCCCTACTGGACAGGAATTTGCACAGGGAGCATCCTCACAATGCCTACACTGTATCGGCATAACCGTTCCCTTATTCTGCACTAGAAATCTTCTCGGAGTTACAACACCATTCATAGTTCCAATAGTACGTCCTTGATTATTTTTCTCTCTATGCTTTGCAGCACAGGCAATTTCACAGGCTCTACATCCTATACATTTATCAGGATCTACTATTACAAAGGAATTAAGATCTGGTTTCATTTGACTTCACCCACCTTTCATTCATTTAAAACTTAACGTGTAAAATACCATTCACAATTAAAATATATTATAAAAGACAAGCTATTAGCAGGACAAATCCACACTTTATACCGTTTCAAATATATCCTTTATATCCTTAGCGGCAATTTTCTTTTTACAGGTGCTGCATAAGAGTTTTTCAGGCGGATCCATATTTAATCTGCTATAAGCATATTTTACATGTTCTTCTGTTGCAAAATATTTTCCACACAGATCACATTTTACCATTTTAAACTTCTTGCCCCATATTTTTCTCTCTCCATCCCAGTCCACCACTTTTATTGCATTTGTAGGACACACATTTGCACAGGAAGCACAACCTATACAATCAGGTGAGGGGTCTCCATAAGGAGTGGATACTTTTTTATATATTCCTCGATTGACTGTGGATATGGCACCGGCTCCAAGTTCTTTGCAGGCTCTAGCACAGAGTCCGCATAAAATACAATTTTCCTCCATGTCCAGTTTAAACCTCTTCACTCTTTTCTGTTCAACTTCAAAAGCCCTGGCAAGTTCTGCCACTTCTTTATTGGCAGGACACCTCGCCTGAAGCAGCATGACTATATTTTTTCTCATCCTTCTTATCTTATACGAATTAGTCACGACCTCTACTTCCTTACTTATAGGAAATATACAGGAAGTTACAACTTTAGAACGCCCTCTATCTATTACCTCTACTATACAAAGTCTACAACTGGCAAGTCCCGGAAGTGCATCACTGTGACATAAGGTAGGTATATATATATTATTTCTTCTGGCCACTTCCAATATAAATTCTCCAGGTTCAGCTTCGCATATTTTACCATCTATCGTAATCTTCATATTTGCCTCCTCCTTATAGAACTTTGACAGCGTCAAATCTGCACATATTAATACAGTTGCCGCATCTCAGACATTTATCAGCATCTATTTTATGAACTTTCTTCACCTCTCCCGTAATACATTCAGCAGGACAATTTTTCCTGCAGACATCGCATCCTACACATTTATCTTCATCTATGCCAAACGTGGTAAGCTTTTTACAAACTCCTGCCCTACATCTCTTATTTCTTATATGTTCCTCAAATTCATCTCTGAAATACCTAATAGAGGCTATTACAGGGTTAGGTGCACTTTTCCCGAGACTGCACAATGATGCCTGACTGGTCATAGAAGATATTTCAAGAAGTTCCTCTATATCTCCTTCCTTGCCCTTGCCATCGCATATATCTGTCAATATCTCCAGCATCCTCTTTACTCCCTCTCTACAGGGTACACATTTCCCGCAGGATTCCTCTGCTAAAAAGCTCAGGTAATACCTGGTTACATCTACCATACAAGTTCTGTCATCCATTACGATCATTCCACCCGAACCCATCATAGAATCTGCCTTCACCAAAGTATCATAGTCAACTTTTAGATCCAGGTATTCTTCCGGCAGACACCCTCCAGAAGGTCCCCCTATTTGGACAGCTTTAAACTTCCTGTCATTTAAAACTCCTCCGCCTATATCAAATATTATCTCTCTCAATGTAGTTCCCATAGGCACTTCCACAAGGCCGGTATTTTTAACTTTTCCAACCAATGAAAACACCTTCGTTCCCTTGCTCTTTTCCATAGTACCTATAGAATGATACCAGTCTCCACCTTTTTCAACTATTATAGGAACATTTGCCCAGGTTTCCACATTATTTAAGACAGTTGGCTGTCCCCAAAGGCCTTTTTCAGTGGTGTGTATATATTTGGCCCTGGGCTCACCCACTTTTCCCTCTATAGACGACATGAGAGCAGTCGACTCACCGCATACAAATGCTCCTCCACCCCTTACTATCTGTATATCAAAGGAAAAATCACTTCCAAGTATACCTTTACCAAGCAAATTTTCTCTTCTCGCCGCATCTATGGCCTTCTGCATATTCTCTACAGCAAGCCCATATTCATCTCTTATATAGGCAAATCCATTGGTTCCCCCTACTGCGTAGGCACAGAGAATCATACCTTCTATTACACTGTTTGGATCTCCTTCCATTATACTTCTGTCCATAAAAGCCCCTGGATCCCCTTCATCGCCGTTACAGACTACATATTTAGGTGCAGTATCAATATCAGCAGCAGTTTTCCATTTACGCCCTGTGGGGAATCCTGCTCCCCCTCTTCCGCGAAGCCCCGATTTTGATACCTCCTCAAGCACCTGTTCAGGCTTCATGGTGTTGATAGCTTTCTTCAGAGCTCTATACCCTCCTCTTTCAACATAATCCTCAATACTAGTAGGATCTATTTCTCCTACATTCCTAAGGGCAATTTTATTCTGCCTTTTGCAAAACTCACTTTCCTTATGATTTCTGAGCCTTTTTTTAGTGGAAGTTTCAAAATAGAGCAGCTTATCTATAATCTCACCATTAACAAGGGTTTTCTCAACAACATTTCCTACATCTCCAACTTTAACTTTAAAATATGCAATATCGTCTGGATATATTTTAAGCACAGGACCTTTCTCACATAATCCATCACATCCCGTAGCCTTAAGCACAACATCTATATTTGAATTTGAATTTAATTTGGCTATCTGTGATTTAAGCTCTTTATACACCTCCATACTTCCCTTAGCTAAACAACCTGTACCACAACACACATTGACAATCTTTTTATCACCCATTATTTCCCACCCCTATACTCACTGAGAATTTCACGGACCGACTTTGGAGTCAGATTTCCATAATACTTTTCATTTATCATCATTACAGGTGCTATAGCACAGCAGCCTATGCAGTTGACTGTATTTATAGAAAATTTTAAATCTTTGGTAGTTTCCCCTGGCTTTATTCCTATTGCTTTTTCAAGTTCGTCCATCACAATCATGGATCCTGCAACATGACAGGCCGTTCCATCACATACTGTTATTATATTTTCTCCCTTTGGAGTGAGACTCAAAGCTTTATAAAAAGTAGCCATACCATATAACCTACTAAGAGGAGTCTCCAGATATACAGCCAGGTTTTCCAGAGCTTCTCTGGGTATATATTTATATTTTTTCTGTATATCCTGAAGTATTGCAAGGGTATACCGCTGCTCCTTAGGATATTTTTCAATTACATCCCATGCAGATAGATCACCACTTTTTAAACCTTGTTTCAATACATTCTCCATTTTAAATTTCACCTTCCTTTAATAATATTTTAATATTCGCTAAATTGTCCCTATGCCAGTTATATTATTCGCTGGGGATTTGTATATACATTCATTCTCCTCTCCCTTACAAACCCTACTAAGGTGACATTTAAGGCCTCAGCAAATTTTATTGAAAGATACGTAGGTGCAGATTTTGATATCACTATTGGAACTCCAAATCTGGCAATTTTAAACACCATCTCAAAGGAAACTCTGCTGCTTAGAAATAGTATCTTATCCTTTAAATTAATACCCTCCATAAAAGCTTTCCCCAATAATTTGTCCACAGCATTGTGCCTTGCTATGTCTTCACAAATGGACACTATATTGTATCCATCACAAAGAGCAGCACAGTGAACTCCACCGGTATTTCTAAAAGCATCAGAATAAGACAGACTTTTTTTCATTAAATCATAGATTATTTCTCCCTTTACATGGACATTTTCGTTTTGAATTCTCCCTATTTTAAGAGAATTCATTATATGTGAAAAAAACTCAGTGCTGTCTTGCTCATTAAAATTATGGGGAAGTACTTGTTTTAAGTAGTTGGAAGTATCTATATCTTCACAATTTAAAAGTACTTCTGCCCTTCCCATTTTCTCATCTATTTTTACAGATTTAACTTCATCATAGGATTTTATAATCCCATGAAAAATCAAAAATCCTACAGTCAATTCCTCAAGTTTTTCCGGTGTACACAAAAGCACAGCTAGATGCCTTCCATTTACAAATATATTTAGGGGATATTCACATATGGCCAATTCATCCACAACTTTGCTGTGTTTCCCATCATACTTGGTCACCTTGATTTGAAATGTCTTGTCCATACTTTACCCCTCCATAAAATTTGTTTCAATAAAATCCGTTATTTCCTCTATGTCATTTAAATCCAGTACAGGTATATCCAGCTCCATATTTTCATCACTGGCAACAGCTGCAAAATTCGTAAAATCACCACTGCAGTTTCCATAGATCAGTGTGGAATTTACAGATTTTCTATAAACCTCTATCTTGGGAAACATATTATTCTTAAACCCTTCAACTATTATAATATCCATATCTTGAAAAAGTTCCAAAAGTTTCTCTATGCTCTCCCTTTTTTCGGTTTTTTTTATCAAAGCCACCTTATTGTCTGAGGCAATTACAACACTGTCCGCCCCAGCCTCAGCAAACCTATAAGTGTCTTTTCCCGGATGATCTATCTGAAACTCATGCACATCATATTTTATAACACCTGCTTTATATCCTCGTTTTTTAAGACTTTTTATTATTCCCTCTATCAACGTAGTTTTTCCCGAATTAGAACCAGCTGAAATTATAGAAACAACGGGCTTCCTATTTAAATATGAATTTGCCATTTAAAATATCTCCAGCTCTTACAGACTTAATTCCCTTTTTAATAATTATCACACCATTTGAACGGGTCAATGTAAAAAGTGCATTTGAGCTCTGCATTCCAGTATTACGTGCATAATACTTTCCGTCTTTTTTTTCTATGTTCACATATATATAATTATCTCTGTCACCTTTTGACTTAAAATCATCCTCTAAAATCACAGGAAACTCATCATTTATTACATCCTTTCTGCCCATCATTTTCTTTACAGCTGGTGCTGCAAAAATTTCAAAAGTATTTATAACAGATAGAGGATTTCCCGGAAGTCCAAAAAACAGTTTATTTTTGAAAGTGGCAAAAGTAACCGGCTTGCCAGGTTTTACTTCCACAGATGTAAACTTTATATCCGCCCCTATTTCATGAAGAACATCTTCTATAAAATCATAATCCCCTACGGATACACCGCCTGAGGTTATGACTATATCCCCTTCTTCAAGTGCATTTTTTACTGCACCTAGAATTTTTTCCTTTTGATCCTCAACTATTCCATAGGATTTTACACTTACATTTAAATTCTTACTTAAAGCCACGAGAGCATATTCATTACAATTTCTAACCTTTCCCTCAGTTATCTTGTCATCTACACCCACAAGTTCATCACCAGTGGTTATAATTATAATTTTAGGTTTTCTATAACATTGAACCCTGCCATATCCTAGAGAAGCCAGCATCCCTATTTCTGAAGGCCTTAAAAATGTTCCCCTTTCAAAAACAGAGTCACCTTTTTTTATTTCTTCCCCTTCCATCAATACATTTTTTCCCTCACAGACTTTTCCACAGACTTCAAGTTCATCTTTACAGGTCTTCACTTTCTCAATCTGAATAACTGCATCTGCACCTTTTGGTACGGCAGCTCCTGTCATTATCTTTATAGCTTCTCCCTTTTTTATCTCAGTTCTAGGAACATCTCCTGCTTTTATGGATCCAACAATTTTAAACTTTGACTGTCCTTCCCCAGTATCAGTGCTCTTTAAAGCATATCCATCCATAGATGACTTATTAAATGGAGGTAAATTATCTTTTGAATTTATATTTTCCGCCAGTACCCTGTTCAAAGCTTCATCCAGTGGAATCGTTTCACTTTCAAGTAATGATGCATTATCTAATACTGCATCTAAAGCTTTACATAATTTTATCAAAATATATTCCCCCTATTGTACTTTTGCTCCCATTTTTCTCTTTATTTTATCATATTCTTCTTTTACATATTTTTCCGCTTCTATTTGATCTTCTATAGCCTCTATTTTAACGGCACAATATTTTAATTCTGGAGTTTTCGACACAGGATCAAGATTATTAGAGGTAAGCTCGTTACACGCACCTATCCACCACTGATACGTCATATAAACTGCACCTCTGTTTACCCTCTCTGTCACCAGCGCCCTGGCTAAAACAGAACCTCTTCTGGAGCTTATTCTCATAATCTGTTCATCTTTTATCTTAAATCTATCTGCATCCTCAGAATTAATCTGCACATATCCAGGTTCATCTGCCAGCTGCTGAAGTGCCCTACAATTACCGGTCATGGTTCTAACAGAATAATGCCCTGCTTCCCTTACAGTGGAGAGAACCAGTGGATATTCTTCATCTACAGATTCTACAGGAGGCCTCCATTCCGCAGCAAAAAGATTTCCCCTGCCTGTTGACGTATTGAATTTATTGCCTTCATATAGATAAGATGTACCTGGATGATCTTCTGAAGGACATGGCCATTGAATTCCTCCCAGTTTATCCAGTCTTTCGTAGGTTACCCCTTTAAAATTAGGACATAGATTCCTGAGTTCATCCCATATTTCCTCCGTATTATCATAGTGCATAGGATACCCCATGGCAGAGGATATTTCGGAAATTATCTGCCAGTCAGGCTTAACATCTCCCTTAGGTTCTACTACTTTTCTAAACCTTTGAAACCCTCTATCCGCACAGGTGAATACACCCTCATGCTCTCCCCAGGAAGTAGCCGGTAAAATCACATCTGCATAAAGACAGGTTTTATTCATAAAAATATCCTGAACTATGACAAATTCCAATTTCTCCAATGTCCTTCTCATCTCTTCGGAATCAGGATCACTTTGAACCGGATCCTCTCCCATTATATAATACGCCTTTAACTTATTTTCTTTAAGAGTCCTGCGGGGAACTTCTGTCAAATGACACCCTATTTTATTTGAAAGCTTGACCTTCCAGGCTTTTTCAAATTTACTCTTGATTTTATCATCAGTTACACTCTGATACCCAGGATATACATTGGGAAGTACTCCCATGTCACAGGCGCCCTGAACATTGTTCTGCCCTCTAACCGGCCCTATTCCCACATTAGCCCTTCCAAAATTTCCAGTCAAAAGTGCCAGTGATGCCAATCCCTTGACCACATCTACAGCTTGTGCAAACTGACAAACTCCCATTCCATAGAGTATCATTGCATTTTTAGCACTAGAATACATTTCCATAGCTTTTACTATATCCCTGGCATTTATATTGGTGATTTTTTCTACATACTCAGGAGTGTACTTTTCCACTATTGCACTGTATTCTTTAAATCCGCTGGTATGATCTTTAACATACTCTTCATCATATAATTTTTCATTTATAAGTGCATTTGCAAAACCATTTACAAGAGCCATATTAGTTCCATTCTTTATAGGCAGCCAAAGATCAGCTATTCTTCCTGATTCAGTTATACGTGGATCCACCACTATAACTTTTGCACCCTTCTGCTTTGCATTAACTATCCTTTTGGCAACTATAGGATGTGAAGACGCCCCATTGTAACCAAAAATAAGCAGTAAATCAGTATCATCTATTTCATGTATTCCATTTGACATAGCACCATTTCCTAAAACACGAGCCAGACCGGCTACAGAAGGAGCATGTCAGACTCTGGCACAGTGATCTACATTATTGGTTCCCACTGCTGCTCTCATAAATTTTTGCATAACATAGTTTGCTTCATTTCCCGAACCTCTGGCACATCCTGTGCCCATTATTGAATCGGGACCATATTTTTCTTTTATATCCAACAATTTTGAAGCCGTAAAATCAATAGCTTCCTTCCAGGACACTTCTTCCAGCTTATTATTTTTTCTTATCATAGGTTTATTTAAACGGGCTGTTAAAATCTTGGGATCATTCAAAAAGTCCCAACCAAAATATCCCTTTAGGCACAGTGAACCATCATTCGTCCTACCATTAGCTGGTTCCGCCTTAATTATTTTATTATCTCTTACATATAAATAAAGGTTACATCCTGCACCACAATAGGGGCATACTGTTAAAATTTTTTTATCCATATCCATTCCCCCAAACTTTATATATTAAAAGTTTATTATATACTTTTATTTCTATATAAACAAATTTTTAATATATTCTTATTTTAAAATATTCAGAATTTGAAGTCAAGCTTACTTTCATTTAAACTCTTAATTTATCCAAAACTCATAAATTTAAATTATAAAAAAGAGAGATTTTAGCATCTCTCTTGAACTTTATAATTTCATAGATTACATCATCCAAAATACCGTTAACTTTATTTTGACACCTATGTCTCCACAGGTGGATGTCCTCACAGATGTCTCCATCCTCCTACAGCCAATTGCTTAGGGTACATGTACTCATCTAAATATTGAACTTCCGTTTCTCTAATGTAGGTTCAAAACTAAAGCCTGCGTATATCTCAGAATCCTTACTATATTCTATTTATTAACATAGATTATACACTAATAAATTTATTATGTCAATTCTTGAGGAAATATCAAAACATCGCATCTTTACTGGGTTTATTTTTTATTATGTTTCCTATTTTCTCTATTATTTCCTGAAAATCATCATTGAAATTGTTTTCTATAATTATGTCAGCTTGATCTATAACTTTACCTGCTGATTTTTTTATTTGACAATCCCGAGTATTTTTTATCATGATAAAAACACCCGGATTAACAGCAGTTCGTAAACTATTTGATTCACATACTATAAGGGCATCTTTAGGTATACGGTCTATAACAGTCTCAAATCCTTCATATATATTACCTTCCAGTGTTTTCAGCCAGTAAACTCTATCCGCTCCTGCAGCTAATAATAAAGATGTATCTTTATTATTGGATGCATTCAATTCCTCCGTTATTTGAAAATTCCCCTTTAAGCTTGAACATGCCCCGCAGCCTTCTCCTCCACGTATACATTTTCTATTTTTATCGTGAATAGTTGTTACTTTTAAACCCACTACCGATCCATTTAATTTATATCTATTTATTATTAAACCGGCAAGAGTAGTTTTCCCGCTATTTCTAGCAGTTGAACCAATCAAAATCATATTGGGTACATTATGCATTCTGGTCACTGCTCAGCTCACCTCACTATCAATTATTGAACTATCATCCTAGAAAGCTATTTGTCACAGAAACATATAAATTCTATCATTACCCCCCTATAGCTGTCATATTTCTCTTTATATACTTTCCATTCTCCAGATCATGCTCTTTAGGTTTGTTCTTAATTAAGTTAACTATTATTTCCCTTAAGTCTTCCCCATTTCTCAATGCTGATCTCAGATCTATCTCATCATTTGAAAGAAGACAACGTTTAACCTTACCATCTGCTGTCAATCTAACTCTGTTGCAATTTTTACAGAACTTATGGGAAACAGGACTTATGAGCCCCACTCTCCCTTCTCCACCGGGTAATTTATAATAATTAGCCGGCGATGAAACATCCTCCTTTGTGACCTCCTTTAATTCTTTAACTTTCTCTAAAACCGTTTTATTGGATATAAATTTATTCAGTGACCAGTCCTTTGTCTGTCCGATGGGCATAAGCTCAATAAATCTTACATCTATTTTCTCATATTTTGTTAGATTGACAAAGCTTTCTATTTCACTGTCATTAAACCCGCCGATCAAAACCGTGTTTAATTTTATCGGTGCAAGTCCCACTTTCCTAGCTTCTTCAATTCCCTCAAGAACATCTTTCAGGCATCCTCCTCTAGTTATATCATGGTATTTTTTTTCATCTAAAGTATCCAGACTCACATTTACCCTGTTGAGACCTGCACTCCTTAAATTCCCGGCATATTTTTTAAGAAGTATTCCATTTGTAGTCATGGCAAAATCTTTAATTCCATTTAGCTTGCCTACGTTTTCAATTAAATTCAGGATGCCCTTTCTAATCAGGGGCTCTCCTCCTGTTATCCTCACTTTATTTACTCCCAATGACACAAAAATTTTCGCCAGCTCATATATTTCCTCCAGCCTCAATATCTGATCACGTTGTATTTTTGTTATACCTTTTTCAGGCATACAGTATCTACATCTGAGATTACATAAATCTGTAATAGATATTCTCAAATAATTTATGTTTCTTCCATACGAATCTATCATATTATTCCTCCATCACATATAGGCTAATGCATTTTTAATCATCTAATGAATTAATATATTTATCTAAATCCTTTTTAGTATTTATGTTTAGAAACATATTCCAGTCTGGGCTGTATCTTCTTGCTTCTTGCTCTTCTATATAGAAAGTATTGACTTTACTAGTTAAACAAGCTACAGCTCTGCAATTTTTTAAAAGGAGATTTTCTATATTTTTAATCACACCTCTAGAATAAAAAGCATTAAAATGTTCCAGCCTATTTCCCACTTTAGTTATACATGCATCTACATCTAAGTTCCTTATTTTTTCCTTCATATGTCTTATATAATCAATGTTTATATTCGGCATATCACAAGCTACGAAATACACATACTTGCTGCTGCTTTTCTTGAGTCCAATATGAATCCCACTCAACGGACCTTTTTGTTTTATTTCATCGCAAACTATCCTACATGAACTGCCTGCATACCGTTCTGGTTTATTCGTAACTATAATAATATCATCAAATTCTTTTTTCAATCTGTCAACCATGATTTCCAGCAATCTTTTTTCATTTATCTTTATAAATTGTTTATCAAATCCCATTCGTGAACTCTTTCCTCCTGCCAGTATCACAGCTGTTTTAAACTTTTCCATAGTTCCTCTCTTCTTTAAGACATTTTAGAAAACAGTTCTGCAACCTGTTTCATTATATTATAATTTGTCAAGTCATAATGCAGTGGAGTCAGAGTCACATAACCATCATTTATATATTTCACATCTGTAGTTTCATTACACTCCTTTGAATCCATACCTTTCCTCTTATATTTAAATCCCATATTACAGACCTTTATACCCTTTATTTTCTCTATTGGCAGGAGGGGAACGTTTAAATTCAAGACCACATCATCTTTTTTATATCTGCCCCTAATTGTAGAAAATACCTCCAAGGCATACTTTGCTGCTATATTATAATCGTAATTGCCGCCTTTGGTATCCAAAGATACCGCCATAGAAGGAACCTTACAGATAGCTGCCTCAATAGCTGCAGAAACTGTCCCGGAATACAGTACATCTATACCCAAATTAAACCCATTGTTTATTCCGGAGATTACCATGTCTATTTTTTTATCCTCTATTTTATTTAATCCCACCCTCACACAATCTGCAGGAGTTCCATTTATACTATATGCTTTTGAGTTAATCCCTGGAATTTTTACTTCCTCTGCAGTTAAAGATCTATCAGTGGTTATCGAATGTCCACTTCCACTCCTCTGCATGTTCGGAGCAGCAACTATAACTTCATTATCCTTTTCAAAACATTTTGCTAGAATATGCAAACCTTCAGCATCTATTCCATCATCGTTAGTGAGTAATAATCTCATATCTTATCCTCCTATTTATGAACTTCATTTTCAATGTCCTTCCATATCTCTTCGTCATTTTTATCCTTTATCACTTTGTACCTATTACCCTCTATAGAAATATCAAATTGACAAATTGCCGAATAAATACAGTAACTACAGGCGCTTCTATTTTTGTTCCTATATGGAGTAATCTCTATATTTCCCTCCAGCATCTTCTCGCATAATTTTTCTATAGTACCCCTCACATATTTTCTAAGAAGCTGAAATTGCTCAGCAGTTGCCAGAGACGAATTTGATTTTGAAAGAGTGCCATCCTTTTTTACAGAAGCAGGTATAATATTTGAAGATCTTTCCATATCCTTATCCATCTTTTTGATAATATCCGGATCACTCAGAAGCAGTCCGTTCATCCTCAAACTCTTAACTATTCTCTTTTCTATCTCACCCTCTGATATATCACTCGATGATCTTATTATAGGATCGTCTAGTTTAAAATACAATATGCCTGCAGGAATGGCATCTACATTAACTCTTTCATCTAATTCTGTAAGTATGGCATCTAAATATATTAAAAGCTGCATTTGAAAGCCATAATATATATCGGAAAGCTTAAACTCTTTAGTACCTGATTTATAATCTATTATTCTAAGATATGTCACGCTGTCCTCTTCCATGGTATCCACTCTGTCAGCTCTTCCCACAAGACTAACTTCTTCACCGGAATGAAGTTTTATTGAAATAGGCGGAAAATCACCTTTATATCCAAAGGATAGTTCATATGCCTTGGGCTGAAATTCCCCCCTCTTCATATGCTGTGTTATAAGCCACAGGGATCTTATAAGAATTCTTTTTATTCTATCCGTAAGATGTCTGTACCTTCTAGAGCTATTTAATACAGAACGGGGTTTATCATTTAAGGCCTTATCTACTATATAATTTACATTTTCTTCGCACCATTCTTCGTCTATATCTTTCCATGTCAGATTTTTCTCCTTTAAATCTACAGAAAATTTTTGGAGTATATCATGCATAAAACTCCCAAGATCCGGTGGACTAAAATTATACATTTTCCTTTCCTTAACTTGGAGTCCATATTGTACAAAATATGCAAATGGACACTGGGCATATTTTTCCAGCCTTGAAACACTCACTGTTAAATGCCCTCCATAAAGTTTTCTCACCTTACCGGTATCTATAATTTCCACTTTATTATTATAGGAAAATCCATTTAAAACGCCTTTTAATTTTTCATTCCACCGATTATCTCTTCTATACCACCTGTACACATCTATCCAAATAGGATTTATAGAATCACTATGGCCTATATTTTTTCTTATATTCAAAATCAACTCATTAAAAGTAGCTTTAGGTGTATTTACAGCTTCTATACTCTCTTCATCTCCTGCAGCATCCATCACATTACTTTCTTCCTGTAATTTTGGGAAAAGCTTTTTTATGATGGATATTACAATAGAAGGTCTTTTGGTCTTCCCCTCTCCGTCGCTCATGGAATAGCTCAATTTTAAATATTTATCCACTGCAGTCAGTGTAGTGTATACTAGAAACTGCTCCTCCAAAGCTCTGCTTCTGGTATTTTCTTTCAATTCCAATCCCCTTTCCCTGAGCAGATCTCTGTCTTCATCTGTAAAAATTCCATCTGAAGGTATAACAGCGGGGAAAATGCCGTCATTCACCCCTACAATATAAAGGGCCCTTATATCATGACTCCTGAGCCTAGTTACACTGCTTACTAAAACCTGATCCAGCGAAGGCGGGATCACTCCTATTCTATACTGTAAAAAGCTATTCATTAACATCTCATTAAAAGCTTCCATTCCAAAAGCTTCATCTCCCCTGGAATCCACTATTTGATCCAGTACATCCACCACTATATCCCATATCTGGCTGTACTCATTGGCTTTATCCAATTTGGAATTATCTTTAAAATCTTCTATAAGTTCCTTTATTTTTTCAGGGATTTTCAATTCACAGAGAAAATCATAAAGACCCTGGCATATCTGTACTCCCTTTTTTTTACCTTTTATAGCAGCTGAAAGTTTGAGTATGGGCTCTCTCACCTTGTCTCTTATGGAGTTTATTCTATTTAAATACTCTGCCTCCTCTTCAGATATCTCCTTTTCAGAAACATCATAATTCATTCTAAAATCCCAGGGTTCAGATTGAGTCCACCTTTTTCCTCTTATTCCATTTGCAAGGACATAGTTTTCCAGCATATCTATTTCATCAAATTCTAAATTCAAAATTCCTGTTTTCAAATATCTAAATACAGATTCATAGGACCAGTTTTTAGACAATATTTCCACAGCAGAAACTATCAAAATTATAATAGGATTATTTACAATTTCTCTCTTCTTATCTATAAAATAAGGTATGTCATATTCATTGAACACTGCTTTTATCAAACTTTCATATCCATCTAAATCTCCAGTTACAACTGCAATATCTCTAAATCTAAGGCCTTTATCTCTACATGCCTTTACAATATCTCTGGCGGTATGTTCTATTTCAGTATATTGGTTCAATGCTTTGTATATACCTATATCTTTAACTGATCTATCGTATATCCTATAGGGATAGGAAAACAAATAATCTTGAAGATGCTGGAGTTCAGGATTTTCTCTAAACCTGTGACAGGGGCTGCAATTTAAAACAATAGGTCTATCATAGGTTATATTGTTATCTTTAGCAATCTGTAAAAGTTTTTTCTCTGTAATCCTGGTGGGCAAAAATAAATCCATGCTTTCGGCAGAAGGATTTTTTTCTCTTCCTTCCATACATAGAGTTATATTGATCCTATATGACTTATGCATGATTTTTTTCAAGATCTCATATTCCTGGGGAGTAAAGCTGAAAAATTCATCCACCCATATTTCCGCATTGTCAAACATTTTGGATTCATCCAGTTTTTCGCTGAGCATGTTTAAGGTATCTTCCAAATCCAGATATTTTTTATGGAGTATATTCTCAAATTCAGAGAAAATTATGGCAATATCATCTAATTTGTTTCCTAAATTCACATTTTCCACTTTATCTACACTTTCTTTTAAAAGCATAGGAGATATTTTGTATCTTTTCAATTCAATTATGGAATCAGATATCAAATTTATGAACCCCTTCTCTTTAGAAGCTTTGCCAAATACTTTTAATCTGTCTCTATTTTCCTCTATTATTTTATATAAAAGTATACTCCTGCCTGCATCATTTATATTTTTTCTAGTCCCTCCTCCTACTTCACTAAGAACCCTTTCCGCCATCCTTCTAAAACTGAGTACCTGGGCTTTCAGCATACCCCTTTCCCCAATTGCCTCTATTAATTTTTTTTCTGCCTGAAAGGAAAACTGCTCGGGGACTATAATTATAAGCTTCCTGTCACTTCCATCGTATATCCTATTCTTTATACTGCTCAAGCAGTAGTGACTTTTTCCACTGCCTGCCCTGCCATATATGAATCTAATGCTCATAAAGCTACACCGCTTTCCAAAAGTTTAAGGCTTGAGTTTAAATGTCATAGAGGATTTCCAGTATATGCCGAAAATCCTCATCAATTGTGAACTGTAGACTGTATATCGTGAATTGTCTAAATTATTTTCTCTGAAGCATATCTGCTATTGCTGCCATATTTCCCAGAGAAGACACCGCTTCGTTGGGAAGGATAAGCTTGTTTGCTGGATTCTTAGCCATTTCCTTTAAGGCCTCTACTTGTTTCAAAGCTATTACCCTCTCATCAGTACCTGAATCTATTATGGCCCTGTTCACAAGATCAATGGCTTTTGAATCTGCTGCTGCTACGGATTCTATGGCCTTTGCCTTACCTTCCGCTTCCAGTATCTGAGATTGTCTAAGTCCCTCTGCCCTTCTTATATTTGCTTCTTTTTCAGCTTCAGCCTGCAGTATCTTAGCCTGTTTTTCTCCTTCTGCCCTGGCTATATCACTTTGCTTTTGCCCTTCTGCCTGAAGTATTACAGCCCTTTTATCTCTTTCAGCCTTCATCTGTTTTTCCATGGCCTGCTGTATTTCAGCAGGAGGCATGATATTTTTAATCTCCACAGACAGTATCTTTATTCCGTAGGCATCCGTAATATCATCCACTACCCTTAAAAGTTCACTGTTTATCTTATCTCTTCCTGAGAGCACCTCATCCAAAGTCATATTGCCTACAATATTTCTCATATTGGTAATAGTTGAAAAAATTATACCTGCCCTGTAATCTTCTATATTGTAGATAGCATCTTTAGGACTCAATACTCTATAGAATATGACATTATCTATGGAAATTTTTACGTTGTCCTGGGTTATGACACTCTGCGGCTCAATATCAAGTATCTGCTGTTTAGTGGAAACCTTCCTTCGTACAAAGTCCGCAAATGGAATTATAAAATGCCAGCCAGGCTGCAGAACTCTATGAAATTGTCCAAACCTTTCTATAATGGTCACATATCCCGTATTTACAATTTTAATAGAAGATATCACAGCAGCTAAAATAGCTATGAGAACAACCAGAATAAGAATTTTACCTATCATAATTACATCTCCAATCCATATAATATTTATTTTTAAACCACAATAAACTTACAATTTTTTTATAATCAACTTATTTCCTTCCATTCCCACTATCTTTATTCTGTCACCTTTTTTAAGTACATATTCCCTGTTTTTTATATTCCAGTAAACTCCATCAACTTTTACTCCATTATTTTTCACCATTTCTTCATCTACCACAATATCTTTGCCAATATAGGTTTTCTCTCTGAGCGGTGTAGGTTTTACAGATTTTTTTATATTTTTTTTCACTATTGGATAGCATATTATCATAAGTACTGTGCTTACGACCACAAAGACTATAAATTGTACTAAAAATGAATAATTCAATATTTGTGCTATAATAGCCCCAATAGCTCCAATCGTAAACCATATAAACAAAAATGCACTGGTCACTATATCTACTGTCAATGCTGCTGCTCCAATTACAATCCATAAAATAAGGTTAAACATACAATCCTCCTTTTATCATTCTATAATACAATGATACACCATTATATGCAATTAACAAAGTATAAAGTTCTCTAGTCCTTAATTATGGAGTCCACCCACAATTTATAGCTTGCATCCGAAGGCATTCTCCAATCTCCTCGTGGAGACAAGCTAACTGTACCCACTTTAGGACCGTCGGGAATTGCAGAACGCTTGAACTGCTGGGTAAAAAACCTCTTTATAAATACATCAAACCATTTTTCAATAACCTGACTGCTGTAATCATTTTTATAAGCCTGTTTAGCTAAAAACAGTATCTTCTGCGGAGAATAATTCAATCTCACAAAATAGTATAAAAAGAAATCGTGAAGTTCGTAAGGCCCTACTATATCTTCTGTCTTCTGGGATATTTGTCCCTCTTTATCCTTGGGCAAAAGTTCAGGGCTTACTGGAGTACTTAGTACATCTATTAAAATATCCGATATGTTTTGAGAAGTTTCCCTGTCTGCCACATATCTTACCAGGTATCTCACTAGTGTTTTAGGTATAGAACAGTTTACTCCATACATGGACATATGATCTCCGTTATATGTACACCATCCAAGAGCCAATTCTGATAGATCCCCCGTGCCAATTACAAGCCCTCCCTCTTTATTGGCTATATCCATTATAATTTGAGTTCTCTCTCGTGCCTGAACATTTTCATAAGTTACATCATGTATACGCCTATCATGGGAAATATCCTTAAAATGCTGGGTGCATGCATCTACTATGTTGATTTCCCTTAATTCCGTACCCAAATTTCTACATAAGCTCACCGCATTATTGTAGGTTCTATCAGTAGTCCCGAATCCCGGCATAGTTACAGTTATTACATTTTTTCTTGGAATTTGAAGGATATCAAAAGTTTTGACTGTCACCAGCAGTGCCAGTGTAGAATCCAGACCTCCAGATATACCTACCACGGTCTTTTTCAAATTAGTATGACTTATTCTCTTTCCAAGAGCTGCAGTCTGTATGTTGAATATTTCTCTGCACCTTATCTCCCTTTCATTCTTATTGTCAGGTACAAAAGGATGTTTTTCAACTCTTCTGTTGAACTCACCATAATCCATATTTTCAAATCTAAACTCTATGTTTACCGGTTTGTGTGAAAATTTTTTTACATTATCTCTAAAACTCACATTTTTCAGGCGCTGACTTTTTAATTTGTCTACATCCAGGATTGCAGTTATAACCTCATTTTCTCTTTTAAATCTATTATTTGAGTTCAGCAGAACGCCATTTTCTGATATGCACAAGTCACCGCTGAAAACCAAATCCGTAGAGGATTCAAATACTCCCGAGGATGAATATACGTAAGAGCACATACCCCTGGCACTTTGGGAACATATGAGATTCCTCCTGTAGGAAGACTTGCTTACAACTTCATTTGAAGCAGATAAATTTCCCAAAATATTTGCCCCCATAAGACAGAGATAACTGCTTGGAGGTATTACTGCCCAGAGATCTTCGCATATTTCAAAACCAAACCTGAAATCTCCACAGGTAAATATTAAATTCACACCAAAGGGTATATTCTTTTGAAAATAAAAATCAATGCTTTCGTCTATGACATCTATTCCCTCTGTAAACCATCTTTTTTCATAAAATTCCTCATAATTGGGGATATAGCTTTTAGGAACAATCCCCAAAATATTTCCCTTAAATACTATACATGCACAGTTATACAGGCAGTTATTGTATACAATAGGTGCTCCTACTGCTATTAGAATATCTTTCCCTTTAGAATAATCACACAGCTCCTTCAAAGCTTCCAGCGTCATTTTCAAAAGGAGCTGCTGCTCAAAGAGATCTGCACAGGTATACGAAGTTATGGAAAGTTCAGGAAATACCACAAGTTTTGATTTTTCCACCGATGCTTTATCTATACAATCCTCTATGTTTTTCAAATTAAACTCTATGTCCCCTATATTCGTCAGCGGGCAGGCCGATGACACCCGTATGAAATTCATTATATTTTACCTCCTATTGGCTTTTTATATCCGAGCTAAAAATTTTTCAATTTAATACTATAATAACATTATAAATAATATAAGCTAAATTATCCATTGATTATAAGCATTATAATGGGAACTATAGTAGACACCAGAGCCAGAAGCCATACTCCAAAGGCCGCCAGTCTATTGTTTTCCCTTACCCATATGTAAATCCCATAACTTAATGTATAGTAGCCAGAACACAATATCAAAAAACACAGTATATATTTCATTTTTCCACCCTTCCTCCAGAATCCCATATATCCGACGTATAAAAGCCCGCTCCCATTCTTCTTACATTTACAGTTAAATTTACATTGATCTTTGCATCCTTATAATGACTTAGCCAGTTATAATCTTCCCATTCCTGAATGGTTTTAAAATTGTCCACTACATGGTACCCAAATCCGAAAATATCAGATTCATATTCTTTTTGGGTTTTTTCAATGGTTTTATTTATACCCTTGCTCAAAAAATCTTTTATCTGAGCATTTAAATCCTGTATCATATATAATTTTTCATAGGGGGTTTTATTGTTAATGGAAACTATATCTGCCTCCACTTTCAAATTCACATCGATTACAGGCTTCCCACCGCTGAAATGTGCTTTTACCTTAGGCTTTCTAGCCAATTTAATATAGGCCACGATAACAGTACTAGGTTTGTACTTGTCATTTATAGTTATGGTGGCACCCCTAAACTTACCTTCTACAAGAAGATAGTACCTGGTTTCATAGCTATCCAGGTAACCTACCATTTTATCCCCATTAAATACAGCTGTACCTGAAAGCTCCCTCTTAGCTGATCCCTTTCTTGGAATTTCTCCGGGTAGATACCCTTTACCTGTAATAGGCGGAATATCTTTTTGATTCTCTCCTTCTCCTATATTGCTATAATCATTTACACCGCCATAGGATGCAACAGGCTGTTTATACGATGAAAGAATACTCTGGTAAAAATCAAAAAATTGTTCCTCAGCGGAATAGGAATTATGCAGAGGCTGGGAAAAAAACAGTTCAACCATCTTGGGAAGGCTCTCTCCTATAATAGATAAATTTTCTCTGACAAAATTTTGGGCTTCACCTTTTACCACAGTAATAGCCACAGTATTTCTCATCTCCCTGTATCTCTGTATTCCTAAAATATATTTTCCTATCCCCTCCACTGCAATTTTTTCTGAAAATACAATGACTTTCAGATGTTTCAATGTGATTCTGCGGGATATTTCCTGTCCAAACATCTCCATGGACTCTATAATACTGGGAGCTTCTATAACAGCTATATTGGACTGCGTACGTTGAGTACCTTCCTGATTTCTGTTTGCTGCACCATATACAGAATACTGTATTGTAATTCTAAATTTGTTGTTGGCTCCCTTATCCACTCCCAGCATCACAGGGTAAACTTCATCATCAATTTCCACTGCATCATAGCAACCTGTAAGTACAGTAAAAAGCATAAGGAAGATCAAAAGCAAACTAATTTTTCTGTACATTTGAATTACCACCCTTTCTCTTTAATAGAATGGCTATGATAAGCACAGCAGTGGGTATAAAATAATTTATAAACATACTGTATTCACGGATTAATGCTAAATTTATGGATATCAGCTCCATTATATTTTTGGGGATAATTGCCACAACAAAAACCAGAAAGGCAAAGGGAAGCAAAAGGGGTTTATGGTCTTTTATATTGTATATTTTACAGTAAATACTTATACATATATAAAATGCTATAGCTGTAGTTATCATGGAAGGTATAACCCAGGTCATGAGAAATATTGTCTCCACTCTTTGAATAAATCTATTGAAATAAATTGTCTTTGAGAGTTCAAAAATACCAGATATATTTTCTTCTCCAAAAGCATAGTTGAAAGAGGCAAGGTAGAACATAAAGCAGAACATGAATACAATTCCAGAAAATATTATGCTTATAATACCTGCTTTTTTTATTTCTTTTAAATCTCTGAGGGAGTCTGTCACAACAAATAAAATTATAAATTCGCTGTAAGAAGAACTTCTCAAAAATTCGGACTTTAAAGTTTTGATAATGCCATATCCAAGGTAGGGCTTTAAATGATTAAAATTGTATATTGGATAGGCCATGGAAAACACCAGGACAAGGCCCAGTATAACGGGCACAAGGCAAATGCCGCACAACTGTCCAAGCCCTTTGAATCCAAAGTAGGTAATTAACATTGACACCAGTAGAATACATCCCATTATAAAGCTGGGAGGAGTCTGTGGCAGGTTGTATATCTTTATCATATCAACAAATTCCCTTAAATTAGATCCTGCATAAAAAACACAGTATGCGCAGAGTATCATTCCCAGTATCTTCCCCAAAAACTTGCCAACAACTTCATCAAATATCTGAATTAAATTCATTCCTGGAAATCTCTTCATAAGCATGTATATAATACAGAAAAACACCAGACTTATGATGCAGGAGCCTAGGGTTGAATACCAGGCTGCAGTTCCAACTCTCTGAACTATTGCAGCAGCACTGGAATAAAATATTTTATTTATAATAGCCAAGACTACAAGGGATACAGCTTGAAACAGCCCTATGTTACCTTCATTCATAAATCTCCACCTACTTCAAATATTTTTATCCTTCTTTTCAACATTGGCATCCTGATTCATCCAGCCTTTAGAATTCTCAGGCTGTCTTTTTGAGTCCATGGTATTTAATTCATCGGGCCTGAATTCCTGCTTCCAGATAGGGTAATTCAAAATAGTATCCTTGCTTTTATTTGTCTTAGGCGGAAAATTGGAGAGGAAAGGAACTCCGAAGGACTTTATATTGCCTAATATGGCTATATAAGCCACTATTCCAAGGCATACACCCAAAAGTCCCAGTATATATCCAAAAAAGATAAAGGACAATCTAATTATCCTGGTAGCATAAGTCAAGCTGAAATCAGGTATGGAATAATTTCCAAGTACTGTAAAGGAAATTACTATGATTAAAATAGGGCTTATTATGCTTGCCTGCACAGCTGCCTGACCTATTATAAGTGCACCTACTATACCTATGGTATTTCCCAAAATTCCCGGTATCCTTATACCGGCTTCTCTTATGAGTTCAAAGGAAATCTCCATAAATATAACTTCTACAATAGTGGGAAAGGGCACTTCTTCTCTCGTTCTGGCAATCGATATGAGAAGAGAAGAGGGGATCATCTCCTGATGATAGTTTATCAGTGCCACATACATCCCTGGAAGCAGCAGTGATACAAGTATTCCAAATATTCTAACAGCTCTCAGCAGAAAGCCATACTGCCATTTTAAAATATAATCTTCCGAAGTATGAAACAATGTGAAAAATGTAATCGGCAGAATGAGAACATAGGGGGTGCCATTTGAAATCAGCGCCACTCTTCCCTCCATAATATAATAGCATGTTCTGTCACTTCTCTCCGTAGACAGTACTGTGGGAACCAGAGACCAGGTGTTGTCTCCAATATATTCTCCGAGCATTCCCGTTCCAGATATAAAATCTGTCTTTATGCTGCTTATTCTTCTCTTTACTTCCTGTACTATTGCAGGGTTTACTATACCCTCTATGTACATAATTGCACATTCATTGTTATTGCTGTCCCCCACCCTGAGCTTTTCTGTAATCAGATCCTTATTTCTTATAAGTTTTCTTACAAGAGCTACATTAGTGGATAGATTTTCTGTAAAAGCTTCATAAGAACCCTTTACAGATCCCTCCGTCTGGGGCGTATTTACCTCTCTTTTTTCAAACCCCTTCGTGCCATAGGAGCCATAATAATCACATCCATCTATATACAGCACTGTATTACCTACAATTATCTGATATATGACATCTTTAAGTTTATTTACAGTTTTCATATAATTGATTTCAATTACATTATTTAAAATGAAATTTACCTCTTTTTGTTTTTTATCTGTATTCGAATCCTTATCTTCCTGATTCCCACTCTCATTTTCAATTCTATAATTTAGAAGAGGCCTCAATATGAAATTATTTACAATATTATTATCCACGGCACCATTCAAGTAAGCTATAAATGCATTATATCTTCCTGCAATCCTAATTCTTCTCACTATAATATCCTTGTTGACTGGATAGTGAAATTCCTGCTGAATAAATTCTACATTGGAATCAATATTCGATGAAATTTTGTCTTCATTATTCTGCTTGAGGCCATTTTTTATATTTAAAGAATTATAATCATAGCCTTTATTTCCTGAGTTTTCATTTATTTCAGGTATATAAAATTCCTGTACTTCCTTTTTATGTTTATATGTAATCAAAGAAGCCATACCTTTAAATATATTACCCATTATCATACCCTCCATTTAATTTACAATTTACAGTTCATAATGTACAATTAATGAAAATTTTCGGATAGAATTGAAAATTATTTTCCCGAAGATTTTAAATTAAACACAGTAAAAGCAACTAGGGGCAGTAGGAACAGTGCAGCTACACACACATATACATACAAATTCAGAAAACTAAAAAGTGTAAGTAAATTTTTTGAAGTCATATAGGATACCACATAAATGACAACAGTAAATACAATCAAAAATATATTGGGATTTACGACTTTATTTATTTTAAATTCTCTAAATATCAATACAAGGGCAAAAAATGTAGTTACATATTTTGAAAACCAGCCTGATATTACCTGAAATATCACATAGAATTCACCGCTGGCTATAAAGCCAAAGTACGATATGAGCTGAGTCTGGACCAATTTAGGATACACAATGGTATTTGCCCTCTCCACATTGAAAGTGGCAAGTACTCCCACTACAGCAACAATTATCATCTGAGCTACAAATAAATTACCCAAAAAAGAATATGTCCTAAGCCCCTTTTTAATATCCAGCTGACTCAAATAGGGCAGTGCTATAACAATGGAAGAATACATACCTATCGATTTCACAATGGATAAAAAAAAGTCAGCATTTATTCCATGTTCAAATATGGGGAACAATCTACCATAATCCTTAAATCTGGATGTCAAAATAGCCAGGTTTATTCCATTGAATACGGAAATAGCTATACACACCATGATAACTGCCATTACGGAATATCTACCCCTTTTTACGGTATAGAACCCCGGTATTACTACAAATAGCAGTATGTACCATACAGGACTTTCTATAAAAAAATTAGTATGTACTACATTTGCCTCTACAGAGGCACTCTCTATAAGAGATAAAAAAACCGCCGATGCAAATACGATTAAAAGCAGGTTTCCAAATAAATTTCCAAAAGAGGTAGTAAATATTTCATGCAAACTATAACAATTGTTTTTCAAACATATATTTATCAGGTAGTCAAAATAAATCAACATTATCATACAAGTTATTATAATAGCCACCCAGCTGTCTCTGCCGGACATGTTCATAAAAATTTGAGGATATGTTTTCAAACTGGATATTGACAGGGCAGGCACTATGAAAAATATATGTTTAAAGCTGAATTTGCCCATAAATAATCTCCATTCACACTAAATTTTACATAAGAATATTATCTGCTAAACCATGAATGTTATTCAAGAAAATACAGATAATATAGCTGGTGATGAAAATATGAATAATTATTTAAATTATATAAACGAAAAATTAAAGAATAACTCTGATTTAAAACACCGTGAAATAAAATGCAGTAGGGGAATCATATATCTGTTATTTATAGACGACATGTGTGATTCAAAATTTATAAGCGAATATATAATAGCCCCTCTGATAAAAAACAGCAAATCCATCACTGACGTGGAAATGATAAAAGATCAGGTTCTCTACAGCAACTCCCTAGGTGATGTAAATTCCAAAGATGATGCACTACTGCACATTTTATCCGGTGACGTTATAATATTATCTGATTTTTATGGCAATGTCATATACTGTGAAGCCAAAGGATTCAACAAGAGAACTATAAACACCCCTTTAACTGAAACAGTGATAAAGGGCCCAAGAGAAGGCTTAACAGAAGCTTTAATGGACAATATATCTCTTATAAGGAGAAGAATAAAAAGCCCACAATTAAAAATAGAATACAAGATTGTAGGTAAAATTTCCAATACAACTGTAGTTTTTTTGTATCTCCAAGATCTGGTTTCACAAAAGGTAATAAAATACATCAATGATAAATTTTCAAAAATGAACATAGATTTTCTTCTCGATACAAATTATATAGAAGAACAGTTAAAAAATTCAGGAACTATTTTTGATACCATAGGTTATACTGAAAAAGCCGATACTGCAGCATCCAAGATACTACAGGGCAGGGTGCTTATTCTTGTAGACGGTACTCCCTTTGCCCTCAGCGCACCTTATTTCTTTATAGAAAATTTTCAGATGGCGGATGATTATTATCTGAATACTTACTACACAAGTATAGTCAGGCTAATTAGAATTGCAGCTTTTGGGATTTCAGTATTTCTGCCAGGACTGTATATAGCACTTACAACCTATCATTTTTCACTTATACCTCTTATATTTGTATTCAGGCTCTCTTCATCCAGAGCAGACGTGCCCATTCCCACTAGTATAGAAGTTTATTTGATGTTGTTTTTCTTCCAGCTTCTAAGGGAAGCTGGAATACGGCTTCCCCAACCCATAGGGCAGTCCATGAGTATAGTAGGAGCACTCATACTTGGCCAGGCAGCAGTAAGCGCCGGCCTTACTTCCCAAAGTACGGTTATAATAGTGGCCATATCTGCCATATCTTCCTTTTTAACACCTAAATTATACGGTCCCATACTTGTATGGAGTTCTATAATACTGCTCCTGTGTTCTCTAATTGGTATGCTTGGATTCTTCATGGGATTGTTCGTAATGATATCGGATGTAGCATCTCTGGACAGCTGCGGCTACCCATACATTACCCCTATACTTACCAGAAAGAATTTAAGGTACAGGGATATTTTCCTCAGAGGAAAATTGACCAATATATCCAATAATAATTTTAACAAGGATGATAAGATATGAAAAAATTTCTCTGCTGCTTTCTAATAATATGTGCATCTTTCCTCACTGGATGCTTTAACTACAACGATATAGATAAGGTCATATTTGCAACAGCCTGTATAATAGATGTAGATAGCCAGGACAATCCCATAATTTATGTAGAAGCCTTCAAGCCTCAAAAAACTGTTACCAGTTCTTCTAACAGCGACCAGAGGATCCTCTTTAAAGGTTCAAGAAAAACTATGTTTGAAACCATAAGAGATATAAATCTATCTTCCAATTACAAATTAAATTACACTCAGAATATGGGAATTATATTTACTCAAAAAGCTGCAGAACGCAGCATGAAAGATTTTATAGATTTTTTTGAAAGGGATCAGGAATTTGTACTAAGGGCAAATATAGCTATTCTAAAGGGGTGTCCGGACAATTTTATCAATATGAAATTAAAGGGTCAGGAATATCTGGGGGTCTTTATTCATGACCTAATAAAGAACATACCCTCATCCTCCAGAGAAGTTATGACCAGCTTAAATGATTTTTTAAATGAAATGCATACTAAATCCAAGACATCTGTTATTCCCATGGTACAGATAAAACAGGATCAACCCGAAAATAGAATAGAAATAGGAGACGGGGCCATAATCACCAATTACAAAATGGTGGACACATTGAGAAGAGAAACTGCATTAGGCTATAATTTTATGTTGAATAATATAAACGGAGGCTCCATGGAAGTCACAAATCCGGATATTTCCTCCAAATATATAGGACTGGAAATACTAAAAAATACCACAAAAACAAAAATGTATTACGATGGTAAAAAATTAGTAGTAAAAAAAATAATAAACACAAAAGCAAGCATATCCGAAGCACAAAATAAACTCAACTTAAATCAAGCCTCCATAAAAGCAATAGAGGCAAATGCGGAAAGGAACATAATTTATGCCTGTGACGATATATTTAAACAATATAAGGATAAAAATTTGGATATATTTCATATAACGGAAGACTTTCAAAGAAGATATCCTAGAGAAAATTCAGATAACATATTTCAAAAAAGCCAGCTCAAAATGGACGTACACGTTTCAATAGAAGGCTCTTCCCTTAAAACAAATTTTGGAGGTTAGTTTTCTGGCATCATTGCGAATAATAGTATATAATGATTTTTGAATACAATAAAAATCATATTCAAATATCAAAGTTCAATATTGTAAATTGCAAACTGTGCATCGTTTAAGTTTGCACTTTGTACTTTGAAAAAGCTAGGAGTGAAATAAAATGGTATCGTTAGGGAAATTCAATCTCTTAAAAATAGCCCGGAAAACCAAGTTCGGATATTATCTGGATGCCAAAACAGGCAGTATCAGGGATGACATACTTCTTCCAAATAAAAATACCCTGGGAAAAGAACTTTCCATAGGGGATGAGCTAAATGCCTTTATATATAAGGATTCAAAAGACAAAATAATTGCTACTCTTAAATCACCACTGGCTCAGGTAGGAGAAATTGCACTGCTAAAAACAGTATCGCAAGTCAGCTTCGGCTATTTCATAGGCATAGGCCTGGAAAGGGATGTGCTGGTTCCAATATCAGAACAAAAGTATAAACTCATTCTGGGAAAATGCTATCCCTTTTACCTCTATCTGGATAAGACAAATAGAATAGCTGCAACTACAGACATAGACAGATATCTTTTAGAAGTGGAGGAGGAAAATGAAAAATACAATATAGGTGCAGAGGTAAAGGGCATTGTCTATGGTTTCCAGACAAACAACAGTGCCATGGTGGTAATTGATAAAAAATATAAGGGTGTTATATTAAGAAATGAATATTTTACAAAGCTAAATATCGGCGATGAACTCAATTTGAGAATAAAAAGGATTTACGAAGATGGTAAACTGGGACTTACGCCCAGGAAAACTCCAAAGTACGAGAGGTTATCCCTGGAGGATACAATACTGGATTACCTAAAATCACACGGCGGGTTTATGCCCTATAATGACAAAAGTTCTCCTGAAGATATAAAAACCACATTTCATGAAAGTAAAAATTATTTTAAAAACGCCCTGGGAGGACTTATGAAGAGAAATTTAATTTTTCAGGATGAAAATGGAACAAAACTCATTAAGTAAAAGCTGTATGCGATTCATTTCAGAATTGCATACAGCTTTTCAAACTAGGAAAGAAAATCAAGAGCTACTTGAGTATAAGCTGCTGTCCCTATGGGAAGGGCATCTTCATCCACATTAAAATAATTGGAATGATGAGAGTAGTTGCATCCCTTCTCCTCGTTTCTTCCACCAAGGAGCATCAATGAACCCGGAATTTCCTCCAGATATTCAGAAAAATCCTCTGAGCCCATTATTCTGTCTATACTTATGACTCCATCTTCACCCATAAACTTTTTTATGGAATTTATGGCCGCTCTAGTGTGTTTGGGTTCATTATCAGTCACAGCACATTTAAAAGTATAATTAAATTCATAATCACATCCATATGCTTCACAGGTGTTTTTAATTATTCTCTCCATCCATTTTGGAAGTTCCTTTCTAACATTAGCATTGAAAGTTCTGTTCATACCTTCCATTTCAGTGGTACCGGGAGTTACATTAAATCTCTCTCCGCCTCTTATAGTTCCTATATTTATTACTATTGGACTTCTTACATCATTCACCCTGCTCACTATAGTCTGTATACCCTGAATTATTGCAGAAGCGCATGTTATGGAATCCACTCCCTGCCATGGAGAAGAACCATGACAAGATTTACCAAGCACTTTTAATTTCCAGATATCTGCACTCGCCATAATTGGCCCTTCCTGTAATGACACTTTATTTATGGATATATCAGACCATACATGCATACCAAAAATATAGTCCACATCTGGATTTTTAAGGGCTCCCCCCTGCACCATCTGCTTTGCTCCTTCCGCAATTTCTTCTGCAGGCTGAAATAAAAATTTAACAGTACCCTTTAATTCATCCTTTTTCTCAGACAATAGTTTTGCTGCTCCTAAAAGCATAGAAGCATGGAAATCATGCCCACAGGCATGCATATAACCTATATTTTCCGATGAAAACGGAAGACCTGTCTTTTCAGTTACAGATAATGCATCTATATCTGCCCTGAGTGCAATAACCTTACCTTTTGAACTTCCTTCTAGAATGCCAACTATTCCTGTTTCTCCAATATGATCCACTTTAATCCCCATGTCAATTAAATTTTTAGTAATTATTTTGGATGTCCTGTACTCTTTAAGCGACTGTTCAGGATGTCTGTGAAAATCTCTTCTTAAATCCACCAACCAATCTTTAATATTTTTTGCCCTCTCCAACACGTCATTCCCCATATAAATAAGCGCCTCCTAATTTTAATAAATAATTTATAATAGCTTAAGGAATATACTAGCTATGACTACAGATGCAATAGATACTGTCATAAAACCACCTACCAGCATTCTAGGAAGCAATATGTCTATCAGATAATTTTTTTCTTCCTCTGTACTGCCCACAGATTTACAGACTTCCGTAGTTATAACATAATCCGCCGGAAAGCCGAAAAGTGCTGTAAGTGCACAGGCAAAAGCCATTTCTTTTGAAAATCCAAGAGGTCTACCCACGAGCATTGACATTATAAACATACCCAGAATTCCCAAAATTATAAGTACAATTATCGGTCCTATTATTCCTAAAAGCTGTGCTGGTGTAACACTGGACAGCTGCGAAAATACATAGGCCAGAAGTCCCAATATAAGCCAGTTAAAAACCCCTGCTTTGACAAGAGACTGTTCTTCCAGAAAACCCAGTTCACAAAAAACAACTCCAAGTATGAGACATATCACATACTGATTCACTGCCCCGCCAGTTAAATTAGACAGCCATCCCGCAAGCATGGATACCAGTATTACTTTAAAAAGTATCATTGGAGAGCTCTGATAAGCTTTCGGAAGTGCAGGTATAAGCTTTTTCCTCTCACTTTCTTCCTGAAACATACTTCCTTCTTTTAGAACTTTTGGATCAGGACCATTTTCTCTAAAGTCCTTTATAACTCTCTTTCCCTCTTTTTTTAAACACCAGGAGGTAATAGGATATCCAAAAAAACTGTGGGTTATAAACATAGCTATTGGAAGTACTGCAAGAGCAGTAATACCTTGAGCCTTCAATCCCTCAGACATAAGTAATGCTGCCACTATTCCCCCAGTAAGAGGTGGTGTTGCAGCCACAACTGTGTGCCAATCGAACAGCAATAGTCCTACAGTCATAGTCAAAGCCATAATTCCACACACTCCACAGACTGCAACCACTACCGCCTTCCACTGACTTATCAGTTTTCTCAAACTCATAAGAGTACCTAGATGTACAAGAAGAAGTCCCATAGCAATCTGTATAAACTCTTTACCAAAAGATGCCCGTACAACTACATCCTTTGGTGCAAATGTCCAAAATGCTATTAAAAATAAAACAGCCGAGATAAATACTGAAGGAACATAGGCCTTCGTTTTTTCTGATACAACTTCCCCTATTAGTAAAAATGCCATTACTACGAGGAAACATTCAACAGATGTAAATTGCATTAACTTCACCCCTTTTTAAATTACAGAAAATTATTTCAGTATTTTTATTAGTAGCATTTACCATGCCAATAAAAACCTTATTGGCAATCATGAAATTTATCATTCATATAAATAGTATATTAAACTATAGTATTCATATATACATTCCATTAAATATTTTCATTTAGTAAAATACTATATAAACTCCTGCTTGTAAACATATAACCTCGATAAAATCATCACATAAAATTTTAATTTTCTGATTCATAATTTATTTTACTTTACATTTTAAAAATATAGATATTAAATATTCATTTAAAGTCGACATTATATTTGTATAAGAGATCTTTTTCACGGTGTTATGATCTTTCGTATTGAAATCATGTGCATCAATATGTTACAATTTTAGGGTAACATATTGATACATTTTGTAATTGCAACAGCAAAATTTATTGTACACTCAAAAAAGGTAAGGTGATGACATTTTAAATTATGAACGATAAAATTTCCAGAATAGAATTAAAACAGTATATAAGTAACATAAATCACATGATATTTTACAATATTTCACTTCCAGTTATATTTGTAGATGCCAAATGCAATATATTAGATGTAAATCCTGCTTTTACAAAATTTTTTCAAATTACACTTAAAGATTTGGAGGATTCCCAAGTAGAAAATATCATTCCCAATTCCAAACTTCCAGATGTAATTAAGACAGGAATCCCTGAAAATGAGAAGATATATAAATTTAATGATAAAACGAAAGTTATCATTCACAGTATTCCTCTTTTATACGGAAATCAATTAATAGGAGGAATGAGCTTATTTACATCTGAGTCCTTTGATAATACAGATATGGCCAATAAATTCAATAGTATAAATGCATCATTTCATGCAAAATATAATTTCAATGATATTTTAGTAAACTCCACTAGCGGAAAAAAGTGTAAAAAAATGGCAGAAAAGTTTGCTCTTTCTAATTTTACTGTACTTATAACCGGTGAAAGCGGTGTTGGTAAAGAAATGTTTGCCCATGCTATTCATAATAAAAGCAAAAGACGACTTAATCCATTCGTAAAAGTAAATTGTGCCGCAATACCAGAAAATCTTGCAGAATCAGAATTGTTTGGATATGACAGCGGCTCTTTTACCGGAGCTTCAAAAGAGGGTAAATGCGGAAAATTTGAACTGGCAAATGGCGGAACTATATTTCTGGATGAAATAGGGGATATACCATTAGTTCTTCAAGCAAAACTACTTAGAGTTTTACAGGAAAACGAAGTAGAACGTATAGGCAGTAATAAAATAATAAATATAGATGTAAGGGTAATAGCTGCCACCAACTGCGATTTGAAGAAAAAAGTACTTCAGGGTACTTTCAGAAAGGATTTGTTTTACAGGCTTAATTTTTTAAATCTTGAAATTCCTCCTCTCAGGGAGCGTAAGGGGGATATAGACATTTTGGTAGAATCTATACAAAATAGATTCTACCAAAAATACAACATAAAAAAATATTTTCCCGACAATATATTAAAAGTTCTATCCTCCTATGACTGGCCCGGTAATATAAGAGAATTGACAAATATATTGGGAAGGATAATGGTAACTTCCAAAAATAAAGTTATAACCATGGATGATTTACCTGAATTTTTATTAGAAGACAACCATCAAAATGATCTCAACGAAAATAATAAAGATAAGCTTCTAAAAAATTCCATCCATGAAACTGAAAGTAAATTGATAATGAATACATTGATAAAAAATAATTTTAACAAATCGAAAACAGCGGAAACTTTAGGAATTCCAAGAATGACACTTTATAGGAAACTAAAAAAATTATTTCCCAGTGAAAATAGCTCACATTTTATCTGATGGTTACCATTGCTTATTCAATTTAAATGGAGATTTTCGTTTTTGTCCGAAAATCTCCATTTAACATTCATTTCCCACTATTAACTTTTAACTATCCTGTTCCAGAGTATTTTTACAGTTTCATTCACAATAAGAGGTATTATGGATAACAAAAGTACAAACAGCCAGTCATTCAAGGTGAGCCTAAACACTTTGAATACAGATGCCAAAAATGGCACTGTGATCACTATATTCTGAAGTATTATTCCAAGTACTATCGCACCAATCAAATACTTATTGGTAAAAATTCCAACCTGGAACATGGATTTTTCACTATGTCTTATACTCAAGGTATAAAAAAGCTGAGACACACTCAATACCACAAAAGACATAGTCTGGGCATGCATAAGAGAATTTGGATATATTCTGGTACCTACATAAAAAGCACTCAGCGTGATTATACCTATCAAAATACCGTTGCCTATTAAAAGTGCCCCATTTTTTCCTGAAAATAGTCCCTCTTTCGCATTACGAGGTTTTTCTTTCATTATATCCGGATCATCAGGATCCACTCCCAGGGCCAGTGCTGGAAGGCTGTCTGTTATAAGATTCACCCATAAAAGGTGAATGGGTCTTAATATCGAAGGCCACCCCAGAACTATGCCAATAAACAGAGCTATTATCTCTCCTATATTGCAGGAAAGAAGAAATACTATGGATTTCCTTATATTATTGTATATATTTCTTCCCTCTTTTACCGCTTCCACAATAGTTGAAAAATTGTCATCAGTCAATATCATATCCGAGGCATCTTTAGCCACATCAGTTCCCGTAATTCCCATAGCTACACCTATATCTGCAGTTTTTAACGAAGGTGCATCATTCACACCATCTCCAGTCATGGAAACTATATTTCCCTTTTTCTTCAATGTCTTTACAATTTTCACTTTGTGTTCAGGTGATACTCTGGCAAAAACTCTCAAATGGTCAATTTTGTCTTCGGCATCCTCTTCAGATAATTTATCAAATTCATATCCCAGTATGACCTGAGAGGAATCCTTTGCTATTCCAAGCTCTTTTGCTATGGCAAAGGCTGTATTCTTATGATCTCCAGTAATCATAACCGTCCTTATACCTGATTTTCTACATTCTTCTATGGAATTTTCAACATTTTCTCTTGGAGGATCTATCATTCCAACCAGACCGACAAAAGTCAAACCTCTTTCCATAGAATCAATTTCAATTTCAGTTGAATCCACCCTTTTAAAAGCTGCCGCAAGTACCCTAAGGGCATCTTTCGACATGCTGTCAGAAGCATCCATTATTTTTGATTTCAGCTCTTCAGTAAGTGGAACTATATTATCATTTACATATATGCTGTTACACAGCTTAATTAAATTATCCACAGCCCCTTTTGTAATTATATCGTACTTATCACCGAATTTATTCAAAGTAGTCATAAGCTTTCTGTCCGAATCAAAGGGTATCTCATTTGCCCTGGGATGTAACTTATTTTCATCTTCCTTGTATAAATCAAATTTAGCTCCTAATTCAAGTAGTGCAATTTCAGTTGGATCTCCGGTTTTGGAATCTGCAGAATAAGTAGCATCATTACAGAGCATCATATCTTTTACAAGAGCGGAATGAACTTTGTTTTTCACATCCAGACCTGAAATATCATTCAAAATGCCATCAGCATAAAATTTCGTTACAGTCATTTTATTCTGTGTTAAAGTCCCAGTTTTATCGGAACATATTATATTTACGGAGCCTAAGGTTTCTATGGCAGGTAATTTCCTGACTATGGCATTCTTCTTTATCATTCTCTGGACTCCCACTGCAAGAACTATGGTAACCATGGCAGGTAATCCCTCCGGAACAGCAGCCACTGCCAGACTTATGGCTGTCAGAAACATTTCAAATAAATCCCTTTTTTGAATCACTGCCACACCAAACATGAGAACACATATTATAAGTACTGCGAAACCAAGTGCCTTACCAAGCTGTGCAAGTTTCACCTGAAGAGGAGTCAGATTTTTTTCATCCTCATCAAGCATTTTTGCTATCTTCCCTATCTCAGTATTCATGCCTGTGGCTACAGCAACACCTACACCTCTTCCATAAGTTACCATAGTTGACATAAAAGCCATATTCTGCTGATCTCCAAGAGATATATTCTCACCTTCTAAGACATTCTCTGCATATTTTTCAGAAGGTACTGATTCACCGGTTAGAGCTGATTCCTCTATCTTAAGGTTGGCAGTTTCAATTAACCTTAAATCGCAGGGGACGTACTTGCCAGCCTCCAAAATCACTATATCTCCTATTACTACCTCTTCGGAAGCTATTTCCTGAATACTCCCATCTCTTTTCACAAGTGCTTTGGGAAAAGAAAGCTTTTTTAAGGATTCAAGTGCTCTTTCAGCTCTTGATTCCTGAATCAATCCTATTACGGCATTTAATATAACTACAATTACTATAATAACTGCATCACTTACTTCTCCAAGTAAAGCGGAAATTACGGCCGCTGCCAGCAATATATATATCAACACGTCATTTATCTGTTCAAACAAAAGTCTTAAAACAGATTTTTTTTTCTTCCCTGCCAATTTATTGGGACCATATTTATCTTTTCTAATTAAAGCTTCCCTTGAACTCAGTCCATTTATCCTATCCGTATTGAATTCTTTTATTATTTCATTTGAACTTTTCTCAAACCACATAAAATCACCTACCCAAGTTTTATTTTTTGAAAACACTGTAATCTTATACATATTAAATAGCCATTATCACTGTTATATAAAAATTCTATAGTCAATTATATATTTAGCTGTGAGTTATGATAAAATTATACTATATTTTTGCCAAGATATTATATATAATAAAGTTGAGAGACAATATTCAGTTTTAAATTTTTAAATAAAAAATATGGAGGTGCTTTATGGAAATTTCTAGAATTGGAAGAGCTTCTTCTCCTTCCTCAAACAACAAAAATATAAAAGTAAAAAAAGATTTTTCCCAAAGCTTCAACTCTCAGATGGAAAAAAAATCAGAAGAGCAGCTTAAAAATATGTTTGATGAAATCAAAAAAAGAGGAAACAGATTATCTATAACAAAATGCTATTCAGATGTTAAAATTTATAAAAAGATAATAAAAGAATATTTGGAATCCGTTTTAAAATATATGTACAATGTAAAAAAAGATATAAGTTTTTGGCAGACACAGTACTTTATAACAGTGGATACTATAGATAAGAAATTAGAAGAGCTCACTGAGGCTCTTATAAACGATCAAAAATCAAATCTGGATGTGGCCGCTACTATAGATGACATAAGCGGCCTTCTGGTAGACATATATAAATAGAGTCACTAGTCCAGAGTTCAGAGCTTCAGATAATCTTTTTATATTAATACCAGAAGATCTAAAACCATCCACTGCCCTTAACTCTTTACTATTTAATAAAATTCCTATATAACTGAAGCTAGAAGAAGAAGTTCTTCATTTTCATTGTATATTTGATCAAACTGATTTATAGGGAGAGGATTAATCCCTCTACCCACTTCTATAGTAAAGCCAGGCTTTCCGTGATCCTGTATAAACCAATCCTTGTATCCCGAATAGGATGCTATACCAGTAGTTTCTTCCAGCCTGTATCCGCTCACTTCAGAGAACAACTCTGCTATTCTCCTCGACTCTGGAGGAGTCAAAGCATTATATTGCCAGTAAATAACCTGTCCCTGACTGTGATACGCCAGTACCAACCTAAAATCATGATTATTTGTGAAATTGACCATTGTCCTGGTTTCTGGCTCTGATTCAGCATAAGGCCCTGAATATCTGGTAGGTCCTGGACCGTACACACCGTAGGAAGGCTCGGATTCCTTTGAGAGCTGCCAGTTTGCATTATAATTATGATTGAGATCAACTCCCCTGTTATTTGCTTCCCAATCTCTAGAAAAATCAGCACTACCTCTATTCCACCTTATAAGCTCATAATAATAGGGGTTATCTCTAGCTAATCCATTCAAAACAAGATCTACTCCATCAGGGTTAACCATAGGAACTATATATATACTGCTCCTGCTCCATATATCTCCTATATTATATCCTCTTATATTTTCCCCTTCCGAATAGGCTCTGGCAAAATTTTCTATAAACTTCATTAAAAGAGGTGTTGTTATCCACTCCAAAGCATGGTGGGAACCATTATAAGATACTTGATTACCCCCTACCCCAAGTCTCACATAATGCAGCTGCCTTCCAAGAACACTTTCACCAGCACTACCTACAGTTATAAAGGGATATCTACCTTTAAGCCCCATAAGATCTGTCTCCAGTACATCATAAGTATAATATATGTTTGTATCCACCACATCTGTGCTGTAGGGCACTTTAATTGTATTCCCCGGAATTAGGCCCAAGGGCTCTATGAGTGGATTGGCCGTTATTATTTTATAAACCTGAGTTCCATATTTTCTACTTATGCCGTATAACGTATCCCCTGGCTTAATAATATAATTGTCATATCCCAATATAAAGCTATGCAGTACCCTATAAGTGTCCGGCCCTATTATTCCGTCCTGTATCAGTCCATTATTTCTCTGAAAATTTCTGACAGCCTGTTCAGTTTGTATACCATATATTCCATCTATAGGTCCAGGATCGTAGCCTATCTTTTTCAAAGTTGCCTGTATCTGCATTACCTGGCTTCCTCTAGAACCCAATTTGAAGTTCGGCATTATACACTCTCCAAATATTATTGACACTATATTCTATACTTTATTTATAAAATAAGTGATATATATTTTACGCAATTTACTCCCTAATAACATATTGCTTATAGTTTTCGGCCTCTATGATATAGCCTTTTGCAGAATTTCTAAGGAATTCTTTCTCCTCCTCTGTAAGCTCTCTCACAACTTTTGCGGGAGAACCCATGCACATCACTCCAGAAGGTATTTTTTTATTCTTAGTTACAAGGCTTCCTGCTCCTATAATAGTATATTCACCTATCTCTGCATTATCTAATATTATGGAACCCATACCAATTAAAGAGTATTTTCCAACTTTGCCTCCGTGTATTATCGCATTATGCCCTACAGTAACATATTCTCCTATTTCTATAGGATTCATCCCCTCACTAGTATGAAAAGTGCAATTATCCTGTACATTGCTTCCCTTTCCCACATATATATAATTTACATCACCTCTTAGCACAGCTCCAAACCATATATTTGCATCTTCATAAATTTTAACTTTTCCTATAATCTCTGCATTGTCTGCTATAAAGCAGTTTTTTCCTATTTCCGGCATGTAATTTTTAAATTTTCTTATCATATGACTTAATCTCCTTCGCCTTGTATAAACTATATTCTGATATTAATTATAAACTATTTTTAGTTAAACGTTAAAATGATCCATAAGTTTATTTATAATAATAAAACTAAAATAACCTCATAAAATACAATCTATTTAAAAATCACAGTGGAAAATGACATATAATATAAATTGAACTTTTATGAAATATATAATATAATAAATAAGCACTATATATAGTACTTATTTATCTTAATTAATACTATATATAGTAGTTATTTTTTTAATACACACACAAGATATATAATTTTAACACAATGAGCTCATATATTAAATTGGAGGTAGGTTGTAATTGGATAGTATAAAGGACTTGTTTAAAAGATATTATACAAAATCTCTTGAAAATGACAGTAATAAAACCGTATATGATCTATTCAAATGGAAAAAAACAGACGTATTTTTAAAAGATCATAAGACCCACAAAGTTTTGGTAGACATGAAAAATCTAGAATTTCCAGAACAGTATTCTCAAAATGCCTGTGACATAATAGCTTCTAAATATTTTAGAAAAGCTGGCGTTCCAGGAAAACTAGGTTATGAGAACAGTATGAAATCCGTCGCCCATAGAATGGTAAGTTTCTGGTGTGAATCTTTAAAAGACGAGGGTCTTATAAAGACAGAAAAAGAAGGTTCTATTTTTTATGATGAATGTGTATATGCACTTTTAAATCAAATGTACGCCCCTAACTCCCCTCAATGGTTTAATACGGGGCTTAAACTGTCCTATGGTATAAGCGGTGTAAAACAGGGAAGTTACTATTTCGATGACACGCTGGGCAAAGTAATGGAATGTGAAGACAGCTATACTAGAACCCAGGCTTCTGCATGTTTTATACTATCTATCGAAGATAAACTTTTAGGTCCGCATTCCATATCAGATCAATTCGTAACAGAGACAAAACTATTTAAGGGCGGTTCAGGAACTGGTACCAATTTTTCTACTATAAGGGCAAAGGGTGAAAAATTATCCGGAGGCGGTTCTTCCTCAGGGCTCATGAGTTTCTTAAAGGCATTGGACAGAAATGCAGGAGCTATCAAATCAGGAGGTACTACAAGAAGAGCTGCCAAAATGGTATGTTTGGATGTAAATCATCCTGAGATCATGGATTTTATAACCTGGAAATCAAAGGAAGAAGATAAAGTGAGAGCCCTCGGCAAAATGGGATATGATACAGATTTAGACGGTGAGGCTTATGAAACTGTCTCAGGACAAAACAGCAATAATTCTGTAAGATTTTCAAACAGCTTTATGTCCAAAGTCGATAGATTAAAGGTAAATCCTGATGAAATAATCAATCTCACTGGTAGAATTGATCCCAAAATTACAAAAACAGTAAAAGTAAAAGAAATCTGGGACACCTTTAATACCTGTGCCTGGAAATGTGCAGATCCAGCTCCCCAATTCAGTGACACTTTCAACGCCTGGCACACATGTCCTGCAGGAGAAGACGGAAAGGTAAATGCAGCCTATAATATGATTAATTCCACGAATCCCTGTGGTGAGTATGCCTTTTTGGATGATACTTCCTGCAATTTGGCATCCATAAATATATACAGATTTTACAATGCAAACAAAAATACCTTTGACCTGAAAGGATATTTACATATAATTGGTTTAGTCCAGCTGATTCTCGAATCCTCCATACATTGGGGACAGTTTCCCACCGCAGATATAGCTAGGAAAACCCACCTCTTCAGAACTACAGGCCTCGGTATATCAAATATAGCATCATTATTCATGGTCATGGGTTATCCTTATGATTCAAATGAGGCCAGAACATTGGCAGCCTCGCTGGTAGGAATACTTACAGGTCAATCCTATTATGTATCCTCTCTAATAGCAAAAGAGATAGGCCCTTTTGAAAAGTTTCAAATAAATAAACCGTATATGATGAGAGTAATGAGGAATCATGCCCGGGCAGCTTCCATAAACATGGAGTCACTTTCAAAAAGCATGGGATACAACTTTTCGAATGAATTTGAAGGATTAAATTATACTCCCTTGAAAGTAGAGCATGAACTCTTAAAGAAAGAAAATTTATCATATATAGGGGATACATTAAAAAACTGCTGGATAAATGCTCTTAAAAGCGGAGACAAATTTGGCTACAGAAATGCCCAGGTTACAGTCATAGCTCCTACAGGTACTATATCCTTTGCCATGGACTGCGGTGCTACTTCAATAGAGCCATTTTTCAGCCATATTGTCTACAAGAAATTATCCGGCGGCGGATTTATGACAATTATAAACCCGGTAATAACTCTAGCATTAAAAAAACTGGGTTATGCCAAAGAACAGATAGAGGATATATTGTCCTATGTACTTGAAAAGGAAACTATAACCAAAGACGATTTCACTTATGAAAAGATACTAGATGGAAAAATAGAAGGAGCTCCACACTTAAAAGATGAACACCTTGCTATATTCGACACGTCAAATAAATGCGGCAGCGGCGAAAGATATATCGATCCCATGGGACACGTAAAGATGGTGGCTTCTATAACCCCACTTATATCCGGTTCAGTGTCGAAAACTGTGAACTTACCTAAAAGCGCCTCCATACAGGATTTTAAGGATGTAATTTTATCCTCCTGGAAACTGGGCATCAAGGGCATTACCCTATATAGGGATTCTTCTAAAGCAGCCCAGCCTCTGAATACAAATTTATCTGCTTCAGACAATATAAAACTTGAAGATTTAACTTATAAGCAGCTTTTAATCAGAGCCAAAAGTCTACAAAAAGGAATAAAATATTCAAAGCGTGATAAACTCATAGGAATCCGCAGGGGAACCACCCATCCTGCACAAATAGATGACGTAAAAATATACACTACCGTAAACAGATCCTCAAATGGAGATATATCTGAAATATATATAACTACAGACAGAGAGGGTACTATAATAATGGGGCTTTTAAATTCCCTATCCAAGGCAATATCAGTGATGCTCCAATACCATGTTCCACCCCAGGATATATCCAGAATGCTGCGCGGTCAAAAATATGAGCCCTATGGATTTGTCCAAAAGCATCCTTATATAAAATACGTATCCTCTATATCAGATCTCATAAGTAAAATAATAGATATAGAACTTGGAGATTTTTCCCGATGCCAGGTTAAACCTGAAAATTATGATAAGGACAGCTTGATTTTAGGCAGCTCCTCCACTGAATTAAATTCCGGTAAAATCAGTACCACTGAAATCAAGACAAAAAAAATAGACGGTGAAAGAATATATGGTTCAACCTGTCCTAATTGTTCCAGCACCAGAATGGTTAGAAACGGAACCTGCATGGTTTGTCTGGACTGTGGTTCCACTACTGGCTGCAGTTAAGCAGCCAGTATTTCTACTATCAGCTGCTTATAGTTTACTGTCAATTGTACACTGAGCATTCTTTGAAAGCTGCCCATCCACATCATAAATATATTCCATTGTAACAGTTTCACCTGGATTTATAGTTATGAACTCCCTGGGATCCCATGGTCCCGTCAGAAGCTTCTTGATGTATTCAATTGTTCCCGGTAAAACTTCGTATTGTAATTTCAATTCACTCGCTATCTTTTTCGTTTTTTCCAGGTAGTTTTCAAGTTCATAGGCTCCGGTTTTTATAACCCCTAATTTCTGGTAATGCTTGAAAACTATACTGTAAATTTTTTCTGACTTTTCCCTTCCATAGCGCTTCACCGCTTCTTGATACTCAATCCATATATTCCTCTCAGATTCCAGCCAGCCTTTAGTCAAAAAATAGGTTCCGCCATCACCAGACAGCTCATTACGTCTTTTGCAGGATCCCAGAAGCAGTGTAATGCAATCGTCCACCCGTGGAAAAATCATGCGGTATGTTGGAGGTTTAAGCCCAATTATGGCATTTCCACAGTATCCAAAGGCCAAAATAACCTGCTCCACATTGGATATATGATCCAGTTCACACTGAAGACACTCTTTTAGAGAATCAGGTTGTAGATGAAGACCAGATTTTATCCATAATACCGGATAATTACACCCAATCTCACCTATTGCTTTATTCAATTCATCTTCAATAGTTTGACAAGCTACGATCAAGGTATTCATTTTAAATATCCCCCTTTTCCAACTATTTACTTACTCCATGCAATTTGATATAATCCCCACGAAAATAAGTTATTCCAAGTCCAATGGGTTTATCTTCAATATCGTATAATTTTTGCTCTACTACAAGCAAGGCAATTTTATTCTGTATGTGAAGCAATTTTTTCATCTTTTCTTCCGGAATTTTGGCATATATGATAAGTTCCTTGTTCAAATCATAGAGAGAAGTCCTATCGGATATCATTTCCGGGAAAGTTGCATTTTTGATTTCATTCTCCACAATTGGAACTCCTCTTTTATACAAAAGATATTTTATATCATAGGCCATAGGTTCTCCTTCAGTATAAAATAGTCTCCGGATCATGACAACCTTCTTACTCTCGCTGATCTGGAGACTGCCGGCTAATTTTTCATCAGGAAGTATGATGTCCACAGACAAAAGTTTTGTTCTATCCACATTGTTAATTAAATTGCTCATTTCGTCATAGGCAAAAATATATTTATTGTAATCCGGCTTTTCTACAAAATAGCCCTTCCCTGGAACGGAATATATATAGCCCTCATTCGATAAAATAGAAAGTCCCTTCCTCACTGTCATTCTGCTGGTGTCATATTCACTGCACAAAGACGTTTCAGAAGGCAGCACATCACCTGGTTTCAACTTGCCACTGCTAATTTCACTTCGTATATCCTCGACAATCTTAATATATATTGGATTCTTCATTACTTGTTACTCCTCATCTGTTTTTCCTTCATCCATTTCAAACATATTTTAGTCCCAGTAGAAGCCTCATTGGAAAAACCATCCGCTCCAATATACTTACTTATATCCGCATTCATATGATTGGCACCTGCAATAACCTTAACTTTATCCCTTATCCCAGCTTTTAAAAAAGCCTTTACCACATCCCGCATTGTTTCTATTGTATTTGTAAGTGCCGCACTCATAGATACAATATCCGGTTTGTTTTCCTTAACTGCTTTCACAAATTCTTCTTTTGGAACATCTACACCTAAATCGATTACCTCAAATCCATTAGCTTCCAGCATACCTTTAAAAATATCCTTTCCAATATCATGAATGTCACCTTTTACCGTCCCTAAAACTACTTTTCCCAATCCCTTATCCTTATTTTGAAGAAAATACTTCTTCATCTTATCCAGTTCTAAGATCTTTCTGAAAATAAGTCCTGAAAGTATTAAATCCGCTATATAGTAATCTTTATTTTCGTATAATTTCCCAACTCTCTCCATGCCCATATTTACAGTTTCCACCAAGGTTATAGGATCCATTCCCTTATTCAAGGCTTTATTGGTCAAATTTACTGCTTTTTCCTCATCCAGCTGCTCTATATATTTTACAATCAGTTTTTTTAATTCCCCGAGATTATCCATTTTACCCTCCATCAACACTTAATATCTCGTCTATATTCAATGATTCTCTTGTTAAAATACTAATGCATCCGTCTATTTCATTTATAATACTATCTATTACCCATAAGAGATCTCCCTTTAGTATATTTTTTTACTCAATTAATATATTACCAAAAGGAAATCTCTTTTTCTATTTTTTGTTCTAAATTATACTACAGTAATTTTACACTAAGAAAAGTATCTAAAAATTGATACATTTCTTATACCAACAAATAAACGAGATACTGAAATATTGCCTCTTCAAATTTCTGAAGTTTGGCTTTCCCAAATTCAGAAACCTCCGGATAGTTTTCCTTATACTGCTCCCAGGTACTGTAATATTTGCTTTCAATCTTTCTTGAAGGCAGTGCACTGTAATCATTCTTGTTAAATTGCATTCCAGCCGTTTCCCCTGCATTCTGATAATTTGCATTATCACGAATATATTCCGTCACTGCACAAAAGTTCTCCATATTTATGTCACTTAGCGATAACGGTTGTTTATCCATTCCAAACATGTATTTTCCTCCTGGAGCAAGCACATCTATTATCTCCTTAGCCTTATCTATACATTTCTGTTTAGTATGAGTCAATAGCATAGTCATCGGATATAGCCCTGTTATTATATGCTTTTTGCCCAATTTATCCTTGATTTTTCTAATGTCACCGTATTCAAACATCATCACTGTATCTGTAGGCAATTCATAGAGATAATCAAGGTATCTAGTCCAATCATCTTCACAGAATATAGAACAATGAATTCCCATGGACGCATATTCATCAAGAAGTTTCTTGAAACTCGGCCACCACAACTTTGCAAAGTCTTTTTCTCGCATAAATGTAGGCATATGAAGAGGCATCCCAATTGATTTATAATTCGATGCTTTTGAAGGCATGCCCTTTTTCAGTACTATTGGATAAAGCGCTTCACAAGCTTCTGCTACTTTTTCCGGCCTTCTTCGTATATCCACGCTTATGCCTTTAAAACTTCTCAACTGATCCGCCAGAAAATCAAAGGGGGCTTCAGTAAAACCTCCTTCTCCAAAAGGCATACCTGGATAATACCCATATTTTTCAATCATCTTATTGAGAATTGCTCCTAATTCACCAAAATCATTATTATACAATACAAAGCTCTTGGCAAAATTTATTGCTGTACTCATGGGATTCCCGCCAAGCGCTTTATATTGCCTTGGTATAACCCTTTCAATTATACAATCATAGGGTTTTTCTATGAGATAATCATAATCATCAGGTAGCATGCCTACAACTTCAGGATGCTGTATAAATCCATTGGAACCCATCACAAAAGACTGTGATTCAAGTACTTGATAAAAAGACGGATACCTCATACTTCCACCGCAGGGACATACATCGGAATACAGTGTCTGACAGAGCTTATCTATTGCCCCCTCGGTTACAGGTGAGTTCCACTGTGCCTCCATCAAACCTATTCCTCCAAATTGCGCCGTCGGCTCAAATGGAATGGAAATATTCAAGGGCACTCTCTCAGGTATCTTATTGTCATATACATCGTGAAACAACTTAATTCTCTCTTCTTGCAATCTTTTAACATCTGTCATATATTACTCACCCATCCTTTACAATTTTATTCCTACTTTATATTTTTTTATACACTAACATACTTTTTTTTCTTAGACTGGCTTATAACAAAAATTCCATATATCACTGCAAAGGCTATAAAGCATACTGCTCCAAAAGCAAAAGGAAAGTTGTCGGCTGTTATATGAAACAAAGACTCCACAAATGAAAAGAAAAATGCCGATAAAAAACCACCTAAATTCATAAACGCCATTACTAATCCCATAACCATTGCTCTCCCAGCAGGCCGAACTGCAAGACCTGCATAATACATAACCCCAGGAGCTATCAATCCAGCACCAACTCCAAATACAGTTGTACCTATATTAAAAAACATTAAGCCTCCGCCTATTCCTATTATTATAAATACGTATCCTATTGCACAAAAAACTAATGACAAAGTAATTACATACCTGCTGATGGTCTGAACTACTTTTCCAAAAATTGCACCTCCAATCATGCTTCCAACCGTCCACATTGTAAGCGTAACCCCAGCAGTTGCTGCAGTTCCATAGTTATTTTCAAGTATCAGCCCAGATATTCCCGTTAACATTGGATAGGTTAGAAGTATGAATATAAGATAAAATACAGCCCACATATAAACTACGATATTCATTTTTACTTTTTCTGGAGCATTACCCGATTCTTTTCCCTGTGATATTGAAGGTTCTGGTAACATCAATACAACTATAATTAAAACCGCAACTCCTATGAGATAAATGAGAAATGTATCTCTCCAATTAATGGCACAAAGCAGCCCACCTACTATTTGAAATACTATTCCACCTACACTAGCAATAAGATTTGAAATTCCCATCAGATTTTCTCTCTCATGACCACTAAAAAGATTCATAACAAGAGCTCCGCTCAAAGGTGTAATAAATCCCAGTCCAACTCCCAATAAAGCTCTCATAAACAGAATAACTGTAAAATCACTTAGAAAATATGGCACTGTACCACCTATTACAAAAAAAATTACACCTATAACCGCAAGTGTCCTATATTTTACTTTATCTCCAGCTAATTTGCCAGTCAAAATTGAAAATGGAACTAAAACTAATGGCGGAAGTGTAGCAATTAACATAATCAATGTAGAAGTTATATCAGGAAAAGCACGTCCAATACTTGCAAGTGCTGGAGAAGTTGCCCCAACACCCATCATCAAGAATGCTACAGCCATTATGGAAATTATAGCCTTTGTCTTGTTAATACTAGCGCTCATTTATATTCACTACCTTTCATATGTGTTATATCATTCCACCCATTCTTGACAAATTTTTACACCTTCTGCAGCATTTGTGGTGAAGGCATCAGCTCTAACATGTTCGCAAGCTTCTTTTCAAAAACTTTGTCTTCATCCAAATCCCCTACTGCTTGTGTTAACAATTTATAATCCATAATCTAATCCCCCTATATTTTAAAGTTCAAAGTACAAAGA
>NZ_JAJJPB010000039.1:0-22061 GCF_020908015.1 Clostridium aromativorans | reverse complement strand
CAGACCCCTCGTGTAGGTAGAAAAGCGATGGCTCTTGTAGGTAGTAATACCTATAGAATTAGTAGTTGCAATACAAGCAACTATAAAAGTTTTGTGGACATCAATTCCACAACAGATTTTGTACACGATTTTCAAAGCCATATGGGACTCCTTTCTGAACTAAGAAGTTCTAAAAAATTATAGGGATAAACGACATTGACTGACGGCCTAGCATTTAAACGAGATTGTTTAAACAAAGATAAGGTTACGTACTCAAAGGTACACTTATTTGTGCTTGAAAAGGCAGTCTACACATATAAACATACGGTCGTCTGGCAAGCTAGACAGCCCACTCACCTCCCCGTGATTTGTAGTGTACCGAAATCCCTATGGCTTAATAATAAAACAAAAATTCGCTCAAAGCCAAATATTTTCATTACGTTTTGTGCCTTGAGCTAGGCGAAAGGAATGGATATAAACATGAAAAAATATATAAACTAAAAGTAATAGGGCCACTTGGAAATGTGGAAAAGACTGTTGAGAACATAATTAGACTATTGAAGTTGAAGCAGTAAAAAGTTTTCACAAATTATAGTCATGTACTTGACAAGTTAGTTTTAAATCATTATACTATAGTCAAGTACTTGACAAAAATACCTAGGTAATTAAAATTAGTGAAAGGAAGGTATTTCACATGAGTGAAATAAGAGAAGAAATTTTAGAACAGTTTGTACATCTGCATACATTGCTGCATCGCTGTCAAATGAAAAATTTTAAAAATTTTGGACCATGGGGTAACCCCCACAGAGGACAGGGACGTGTTCTTTCAATTCTGAAGATGAAACCTGAGATCAGCCAGAAAGAATTGACCTATCTTTTAGATATGAGCAGGCAGGCCCTGGCGGAACTTTTGAGTAAACTAGAAAAAAATGGATATATTGAGCGTAAGACGTCAGAGGAAGATCGCCGCAGCTTCAATATAAAACTGACTGAAAAAGGTGCTGCAGCAGCCGGTAAGATGGACGATGATACATCGCCTGAACTGGATAAGGTGTTTGACTGTCTGAGCGATGAGGAACTGTCCAACCTCAGTGAATATCTCAAGCGTATTATTGAAGGGCTTCAAAAGCAATTCGGAGGCGACAACGAGGATTTTCGCAAACAGATGCTGGAGAAATTTATGGAACATGGCCATCACCTTAGAGAATACGGAGATGTTTTCTTTGGAGGCGGATTTCATCATGGGTGGTGCGGCAGACATGACAAAGACATGGAAAAAGAGAGAGATTGATATTGTTTCAGCTGTTTTAGCAAAAGATTTGACCAAAGTATAATATATGAAGATGAAATATAAAATTTAATATATGTGTTTGCAGAGGAACCATTTTGGTTGAGAAGGCTAAAACCTGACTCTTTGAACCTGTTTAAGTTAATACTGGCGTAGGGAGCAAATTAATTATTTTAATAATTATAAAGTGTTTATTGTTTCCCAATAAGCACTTTTTTATTTGATTATATGTAAAAAGGAGAGAGGATAAATGACAAATTTCTTGGAGAATGAAAATGTAGTTAAAAAGCTGGAACAATATTTACAATGTTTTAAAAACAAGAGTATAGGTATAAGTGTAGAAGGTAGATTAAGTAGATTGTTATCTTATAATAAAGCTATATTTTATAAAAATGCTAAAAGTATTGTAATAGACTCGGAACATAAGGATAATAAATTTGAGTTGGAGTTATCTTCTATAAAAAGCTGTACTAAAGAGGTTTGCGGAGGATTACAGGATGTACTGATAATATTGTATGACAATACATATATACAAATTTATAATAAGTAATTAAATTGTGATAAATTTAAAGTGAAAATGTAAATATGGTGTGGACAAGATTTATCCAAAAGTAGTTGCTGCTTAACCTGTCATGCTGTAAAACTGGGAGGTTTAGAACTAGAAATTAATGCCACAGCATTTGCAAATACTGCGGCATTAATTATATAATGATATTTACGGAATTAAAACTTTGTTAAAAATCGTATAGAATGTATAAATTATATAATACTAGTTTTTCTATATGATAATCAAAAAATTTAAAGAGGAGAATGGTATGGATTATATATCAAACAACAAGCAACCAATTAGTGTAAAACAAGTATATAGAAGTATTCGAGATAGAATATTAAATCTTGATTTGGAGCCGGGACAAAAAATTAGTGAAAATCAAATGTGCAGAGAGTATGATGTTTCACGTTTTATCATCCGTAATGTATTTACACGTTTAGATCAATTGGAATTATTAACTGTATATCCGCAGAGGGGAACCTATGTAAGTTTAATCGATATAGATTATATAGATGATCTACTAGTACTTAGAACTGCAGTGGAAAAAGAAGTACTGTATGAAATGTTTACAAAGCTCGAAGAAGATAAGAGACTGTCATTGGTGGAAGGACTGGAAAAAAACTTAAAATTACAAAATAATTGTCGAAATATGACATCATATAGTAAAAATTTTCAAGACTTAGATTCTCAATTTCATAAGATTATAATTGACAGTGTAAAACGTTACAGACTGGTAAAAATTTTGGAGAATCCAATGCTTCATATTATAAGATGGCGTAATTTCGATGTAGCTTTTGTTAATAAAATGCCTGAAATAATAGAAGAACATAAAGCCGTAGCAGATGCAATTAAGGAAAATAATTTAAATAAAGCTCAACATGCTATAGAAAAGCATTTGGAAACTAATGCTGGGATGATTGACAGGGCAAAAAAAGAATATCCCCAATATTTTACAAAATGAAAATTATGTATACAAATGTATATATAGAGGTGTTCAATCATTCGAAAGGAGTAGAATCAATTTAAATAAGCTGTCACGGATGTGAGCTGCTTCATGTCAAGTAGACAAATGAAAAAATAAAAAATTTTTGTATCTCCAGCCATGTTTATTTTGTTGGAGATATTTTTATGCTGCTCTATTATTTAGATAATCCCTAATATTCCAAGGGATTTCAATTCCTGTTTTGTAATAGCTTTGCTGATAAATAAATTAATAACTTCAAATCTTTGTGAAATTATTTACAAATAAAAAAGAATGTGCTACTATATACTTGTGAACTTGTTAACAAGTATACAAGAATACAAGGATACAAGAACGGGATATTATAGGATAAATATATGAATATGTTAATTGATATTGATAAGGATTGATTTACAGAATTTGTATTACAAATAAAGGAGGAATCCTCAAGTATGTATACACTGGGAGTTGATATAGGATCAACAACATCAAAATGTGTCATCTTGAAAGATGGAAAAAAAGTAATTGCTTCTTCCATCGTAACTGCAGGAACTGGAACAAAAGGACCTGATAAGTCAAGAAAAAAAGTATTAGAAAAATCTGGATTGAAACAAGATGATTTAAGATATGTTGTAGTGACAGGATATGGAAGATCTACCTATGCTTATGCTGATGCAGAAATAAGTGAATTAACCTGTCATGCATTGGGGGCTCAGCACGTATTCCCTGATGCAAGGACAATTATTGATATTGGTGGACAAGATGCAAAAGTTCTTAGCTTGAATGAAAAAGGTAGAATGGTAAATTTCTTGATGAATGATAAGTGTGCAGCAGGAACAGGAAGATTTTTGGATGTTATGGCTAGGATTTTGCAGCTGGATATTGGTGATTTGGAAGTCAAGGCGGCAGCGGCAAAACATCCTGTTAAAATTTCCAGTACCTGTACTGTATTTGCAGAATCGGAAGTGATATCTCAATTGGCAGCCGGAGTTGAATTGAATGATCTTGTTGCCGGAATCTGCAGCTCTGTAGCAAGTCGAGTTGCCTCTCTTGCAAAGCGTATTGGGATAAGGGAAAAGGTTTGTATGAGCGGCGGTGTAGCTCGCAATGGCGGGGTTAGAGATGCCATGTCAAAGGAACTGGGAGTAGAAATTTTTTATTCACCTTCTGCTCAATTGATGGGTGCACTTGGTGCAGCATTAGCTGCTTATAATAAAGTGAATTAAAAAGAAGGAGGAGTTAGAAATGGCCGAAGAAAAGAAAAAGAAGAAAAGAAGGATTTTGGATCCTAATTCAGCTGCATATAAGCTGAATCAGATTATTGTAAACCATTATAAAGGAGTTCAGGAGGCAAAAGACAGGGGAGAAAAAATTGGATGGTGTGCAAGTAACTTTCCACAGGAAATTTTTCAGACAATGGGAATTAAAGTCTGTTATCCGGAAAATCAGGCAGCGGCAATTGCGGCCAGAGGAGCAGGTGAAAGATTATGTTCCGAAGCAGAGAGCGAAGGCTATCCCAATGATATTTGTGCCTATGCAAGGATAAGTCTTGCCTATACAAAATTGAAGGATGTCAAAGAACAGAATATGCCGCAGCCGGATTTTCTATTATGTTGTAACAATATTTGCAACTGTATGATCAAATGGTATGAATGTATTGCCAAAAAACTAAATATACCGCTTATTTTAATAGATATACCGTTTAATCCTGATTATGAAGTATCGGATGCCCAGGTTGCCTATATCAAAAGTCAGTTTATAGATGCAATTAAACAGCTGGAAAAAATAACGGGAAAGAAATGGGACAACAATAAATTCAAGGAAGTTATGAAAATCTCAAATCGTACTTCGAGAGCATGGCTTGAAGCTACCAGTTACACTAAATATCAACCTTCTCCATTAAATGGTTTTGATTTGTTGAACCACATGGCAGTGGCAGTATGTGCAAGGGGAACGGTAGAAGCTGCAGAGGCATTTGAAACTTTAGTTGAGGAATACAAAAAGGCTGTTAAAGAAGGTACAAGCACTTTCCGCGCAGATGAGAAATATAGAATTATGTTTGAGGGAATTGCATGCTGGCCTTATCTTCGTGTTACATCTAAAGGTCTTAAATCCAGGGGAATAAATATGGTAGCAACAATTTATGCAGATGCCTTTGGATTCTTATATGATGATTTTGACGGCCTTGTAAAAGCTTATTGCAGGGTTCCCAATGCTATAAATCTGGAACTTGCCCGTGATAAGAGAGTTGCCCTGGCCAAAAAAACTGGAGCAGAAGGTTTGCTAGTACATACCAATAGATCCTGCAAACTCTGGAGCGGATTCATGTATGAAATGAGCCGACAGATTGGAGAAGAATGTGATATACCTGTTGCATCCTTTGATGGAGATCAAGCTGATCCACGTAATTTCTCGGAAGCCCAGTATGAAACCCGTGTGCAGGGATTAACTGAAATTATGGAAGCAAATAAGGGGGACAAATAAAATGGATGTATTAAATAAATTGTTAGCGGAATTTCATGATATTGCTGAAAACCCGGATAAGCAGCTTCAGTATTATCTTAGTGAAGGTAAGAAAGTGGTTCTCTGTGCACCTGTGTATACACCTGAGGAAATTGTACATTCTATGGGAATTGTTCCGATGGGAGCCTGGGGTGCAGATATTGAGATAAAGGAAGCCAAAAAGTATTTTCCTGCATTTATATGCAGTATAATGCAATCTATTTTGGAACTCGGAATTACCGGCAAGTATAGAGGAGTATCAGCTATTCTAATACCTTCCCTATGTGACTCACTGAAATGCCTTGGACAAAACTGGAAATATGCAGTGAAAGATATTCCTTTTATACCAATGACTTATCCGCAGAACAGAGCCAGCGAAGGAGGAAAAAAATTTACCAGAGCTGGATATGAGAGAGTTATAAAAGATCTTGAAAAAGCAACTGGATCATCTTTCTCTGAAGAATCACTCTGGAATTCCATCAAAATCTACAATGCACACAATGCTGCAATGAGAAAATTAAGTGATCTGCTTGTTGAGTATCCACAAATAACCGTTTCGCAGAGAAGCGACATATTCAAGAGTGCATATTTTATGGAAAAAGAAAAACATACTGAATTGGTAAATAAATTTATACAGGCTTTGAGAGAAAGCGGTAAAGGAAAAGATAGAAAGATCAAAATTGTCACATCTGGAATTTTGGCTGACAGTAGAAACCTGTTGAATATTCTGGATGACAATAATATGCAGGTTGTGGGAGATGATATTGCAGATGAATCACGTCAGTATAGAGTAGATACGGACACAGAATCTGAAAAGTCGTCTCTGGACGCACTTAGTGCAAAATTTTCTAATATGGGTAATTGCTCTGTATTATATGATGTGGACAAGAAAAGGGCTGACTATATTGTAAATTTGGCAGAGCGTACGGGTGCGAATGGGGTAATTATTTTCATGACCAAGTTCTGTGACCCCGAGGAATTTGACTGTGTATTTGTAAGAAAAGCCCTTGATTCAGCAGATATTCCAAGTACAGTGATTGAAGTTGACAGGCAGATGGCTAATTATGAACAGGCTAAAACAGCAATCCAAACTTTTAAAGAAATGCTTAGTTAAGTTTTAGATTATTTACCTTAATTAGAAAAGGAAGATCTGATATATGAGATTGGAAAATATAACAATAGGGCAAGTTTTGTTACAGAGGTTGAAAACTATGGCAGACGAAAGTGCATTTGAATACAGGGATGTTTTTTATACCTGGAGAGATTTAGACGAACTTTCCGATGTATTTGCAGTTAAATTCCTGAAGCGCGGCATTAAATACAATACTCATGTTGCCATTTGGGGCGGCAATACTCCAAATTGGATAATTACCTATGTGGCATTAGCTAAAATTGGAGCTGTATCCGTGTTAATAAACCCAAGATATAAGGAAGAAGAATTAGCTAAAACTTTTGAATATTCAGATGTAGAGTATGTTTGTTATGGTGATTGCTGCAGCAATAGTAAAAACATTATAAACTGTTTGAATAATAGAAATATAGGTAAAGTAAAAGAATACATGTATATGGGCAAAAATGAACATCATGGGGAAAATAGAGATCAGATCTTGAAAAATCTAAATCCTTCTGATGTGGAAAATCTAAAAGAAGCGGAAAATAAAGTCACTCCACAGCATATTGCCAGCATTGTATTTACATCAGGCACTACATCTTTTCCAAAAGGTGTTATGCTCACTCACTACCAGCTTGTAAATATTTCAAGGGAAGCGGTGGAACAGATGAAGTGGGAAGCAGGTGACAGAATGTGCATGTCAGTTCCCTTATTCCACTGCTTTGGATTGAGTACTGGTTTTCTTGCCAGCTTGAGAGTGGGATTTTGCATTTATTTGATGCCGGAGCTTCATACCTCCTGTATTTTGAAATGTATCCACAAGTATAAAATTACTATTTTAAATGGCGTGCCTACAATATTCTTGGCCCTGCTGAGCAATCCCGAGAGGAGGAAATATGATCTGTCCTCTTTGAAGTCGGGAATTATAGCCGGATCAAAAGTATTTAAGGAAGATTATTTAAAGATATGTAAAGAGCTGAAGTTTGAAAAGCTGCAGCAGTCCTATGGACAGACGGAAACGTCTCCCTGTGTTACTTTCAATGGTTATGATGATTCAATGAATATTAAATGTATTTCCGTGGGGAAGGTGATCCCCAATGTGAAAATAAAAATTGTCAGTACAAAAGACGGACGTGATTTGGGGCCTTATGAGGCCGGAGAAATCCTGGTTAAGGGCTTCAATGTAATGAAGGGATATTATAAATGCACAAGACAAAATTGCGAAAAGGTTAAAGGAGGATGGCTCTATACGGGAGATATCGGCTATGTCGACAACTGTAGAAACCTTTATATTACGGGAAGAAAAAAAGATATCATAATAAGATCTGGAGAAAATATATCACCTGTGGAAATAGAAGAAATAATTCTAAGGTACCCTGGTGTTCTTCAAGTAAAGGTATTTGGAATACCTGCACCTGTCGTGCAGGAGGAAATATCAGCCTGTATTGTTGCAGAGAATGAAAAACTGGATGTAGATGGTCTTGTGAGATATTTAAAAAAACATATTGCTGATTATAAGGTTCCAAAATATATTTATACTTTTAAAGAATTCCCAACGAATCTTAATGGGAAAGTGAATGTAAAACAGTTAAAAAAAGAAATTCAAAGGAAGGTAAGTAAGGAGGAAGATTATGATTTTAACAGAACAGCATCAACTGATTAGAAAACTGGCAAGAGGTTTTGCTGAAAAAGAACTTACATCGGATATTTTGGATGAAGTTGAAGCTACAGGAGAATTTCCAGAAGAAATTTTAAAGAAAATGGCCAAGGCAGGTTTTTTTGGAATAAAAGTTCCAAGGGAATTGGGAGGTGCCGGAGCTGATAATCGTGCTTATGTGATTGTAATGGAGGAAATTGCAAGAGTAAGCGGAGTTGCCAGCATATATGTTTCCTCTCCAAATTCTCTTTCCGGAGGTCCCCTGCTGCTGTCAGGAAATGATGAGCAGAAAGAGAAATATCTGAAACCGGTAGTAACGGGAGATAAAAAAATTGCCTTTGCATTGACGGAACCTGGAGCGGGCTCCGATGCAGGTGGTATGTCTACAACGGCAGTGAAAGACGGGGATTATTATGTACTAAATGGTCGTAAAACTTTTATTACAATGGCGCCTTTAGCTGATTTTGCAGTGATCTATGCCAAGACAGACATGAGCAAGGGTACAAGAGGTATTTCCGCTTTTATTGTCGATATGAAACAGGAAGGTGTGTCCTGTGGAAAGCCGGAGGCTAAGATGGGAGTAATCGGATGTGCAACCAGCGACATTATTTTAAATAATGTCAGGGTACATAAGAGCAACCTTCTTGGAGAATTGAACAAGGGGTTTATAAATGCCATGAAAACTCTTGATGTGGGGCGTATTGGTGTGGCATCTCAATCCATTGGCATAGCCCAGGCAGCACTTGATGAATCCATTAAATATGCAAAGGAGAGAAAGCAGTTTGGAAGAAGGATTGGGGATTTTGAAGCAATTGCTTTTATGATTGCGGATATGGCTACAAAGTTAAAGGCAGCTAAAGAATTAGTCTATGATGCTGCATACCTCAAGGACACCAATCAGGATGCCTCGATGGCATGCTCCATGGCCAAGTATTATGCATCGGAAATCTGTAATGAAATCTGTGCAAAAGCCGTCCAGATTCACGGCGGATATGGATTCATAAAAGATTATAAGGTTGAGCGTTTGTATAGAGACTGCAGGGTATTTACTATTTATGAAGGAACATCTCAGGTACAGCAAATAGTAATTTCCAGGAAGCTGTTAAAGAAGTAGGAAGGGGAGTTGTAATTTATGAAGATTTTAGTATGTGTAAAACAGGTACCTGATACAAATGAAGTCAAGATTGATCCCGTAAAAGGAACGTTGATAAGAGAGGGAGTACCTAGTATCTTAAATCCCGACGACGCCAATGCACTTGAGGCTGCATTGACTATAAAAGATGAGAATCCAGGTACAACGGTTGCTGTAATGACCATGGGGCCGCCGCAGGCATCTGTCATGCTGAGGGAATGTCTTGCCATGGGAGCTGATGAAGCGTATTTACTGAGTGATCGTGCTTTTGGAGGAGCAGATACCTGTGCTACATCCACTACTATTGCAGCAGGTATAAAAAAATTCGGACCTGTGGATATCATTTTTGCAGGAAGACAGGCGATAGATGGTGATACGGCCCAGGTAGGACCGCAGGTGGCAGAGAGACTTGGTTTGCCTGTAGTGACTTATGTACAGGATATAAAATTTGATGGAAATAAACTAGTTGTCCAAAGGCAGCTTGAAAATGGATATGAAGTAGTGGAAGCTCAGGTTCCCTGTCTTCTTACAGTAGTGAAGGAACTAAATGAGCCGAGATATATGAGCATTTATAGAATTGTCGATGCCTATAAAAAAGAAATTACTGTGTGGAACCACGAGGATATATCCCTGGATCCGAAAGAATGTGGATTGAATGCATCACCTACACAGGTGTTTCGTTCTTTTACACCACCACCAAAGGGAAAAGGTGAAATGCTGAAGGGATCCGTTAATGAAATGGCATCTAGTCTTATCTTCAAGTTGAAAGAAAAACACGTATTATAAGAAAGGGCGGCTGAGTAAAATGACTATGAGGGTTTTGAAAGATAAATGCAAGGGTTGTACCAAATGTGTGCAGAACTGTCCTTTTGGTGCAATCACTATGAAAAATAAAATTGCTGATATTGGAGGAGCTTGTACTGGATGTGGGGTTTGTGTAGAAATATGCCCCTTTGGAGCAATAGAAAAAGTTGAAGAAGAAAAGAAATCAGTTGATCTGAGTGCCTATAAAGGCGTATGGGTATTTGCAGAACAGCGTCAGGGAAAGATTATGCCTGTAGTTATAGAACTTTTGGGCGAAGGTAAAAAACTGGCGAAAGAAGTTGGAACAGAGCTTTGTGCAGTGCTTTGTGGAAATAATGTAGGAAGACTGGCTGATGAACTCTTTGCCTATGGTGCCGACAAGGTTTATGCGGCAGATCATCCTGAATTGGAAAATTATCGTACCGATGCTTATAGCAAGGTTATTTTTGAAGCTATTTCAAAATACAAACCGGAAATAGTATTGTTGGGAGCTACCCATATAGGACGTGATTTGGGACCCTGCCTTGCTGTAAAATGCAGTACCGGATTGACTGCGGATTGTACTAAATTGGAGATTGATCCTGAAGACAAAAAAATAAAGCAGACAAGGCCGGCTTTTGGTGGGAACCTCATGGCTACTATTGTCTGCCCTAATAATCGTCCTCAAATGTCTACAGTAAGACCTGGAGTTATGGATAAAGCTGTTTATGAAAAAGGCCGTAAAGGACAGCTTGTAAAATTAGATGTTGAATTTGAAAAAGGCGATATCAGGACAAAAGTTGTAGATGTAGTGAAAAAAGTAGAAAATGCAGTTTCACTGACAGATGCAGATATTATTGTATCCGGAGGTATGGGACTTGGAAAACCTGAAGGATTTAAATTGTTGAAACAGCTGGCGGATAAATTAGGTGGAACTATTGCTGCTTCAAGGGCCTGTGTGGATGCAGGGTGGATTGACCACTCCTATCAGATAGGACAAACAGGTACTACTGTAAAGCCCAAAATTTATTTTGCATGCGGCATTTCAGGCGCCATACAGCATCTGGCAGGTATGCAGAATTCCAACTATATAGTTGCCATAAACAAAAATGAGAATGCACCTATTTTCAAGGTGGCTGACTACGGAATTGTAGGTGACTTGTATCAAGTAATTCCTGCAATATTGGAAGAATTGGACAAATAATAAATTTAGGAGGAAATGATTATGAAAAATAAACCATTGGAAGGTGTAAGAGTTATTGAGCTGGCAAACTTTATAGCTGCTGCAACTGCAGGTCGTTTTCTTGCTGATCTGGGCGCAGATGTTATAAAGATAGAAAGCCCAAAAGGAGATCCTATTCGTTATACGGCACCAAGTGAGGGAAGACCTCTGGATATGCATGAAAATACCACATGGGATCTTGAAAATGCAAATAAACGCTGTATTTCATTGAATATGAAAACTCCAGAGGGAAAAGAGGCCTTCTTTAAACTTTTGGATACAGCAGATATATTCATTACAAACTGGAGAGTTCATGCGTTAGAACGTGCCGGAGTAGATTACGAAAGTCTAAAGAGCAGATATCCTAAGCTTGTTTATGCAATGTGCACCGGTTATGGAGAATATGGCCCCGACAAGGATTTGCCTGGATTTGACTTTACTGCCTTCTTTGCAAGGGGCGGTTATCTTGAGACACTGCGTCAAAAAGATTCTGTTCCAATGAATGTGGTGCCCGGATTGGGAGATCACAACGTAGGCATGAACCTGGTAGCCGGAATCCTGGCTGCACTATATCAGGCAAAAACCAAGGGAATAGGGGAAAAAGTTACTACAAGTCTGTTCCAGACTGCTGTTTTCAATATGGGGATGATGGTACAAGCTGCGCAGTATAAGGATATAGGAACGCCATATCCCATTAATGTCCGTGAAGGAAATAATCCACTTCTTGCAGCATGGAAAACAAAAGAAGGAAGATATATACAGACATGTACGCCTGATTATAATACCTATTATAAAAAATTCATGTCTGCAATCGGAAGAGACGATCTGGCTGATTCTGAAAGATATTTTCCAATTCAAAATGTACAAAAGGCAGGAGTGGGCCATGAAGTCTATGATATTGTAATGGAAGCTATCGGGAAGATGACAGTGGAGGAGTGCAGTGAGAGATTGACAAAGGCGGATATACCTTTTGCTCTTGCACAGTCATTAGAGGAAATACTTGAAGATAAACAGGCATGGGCCAATGAATGCTTCTACAGCATGAAATATGATAATGGAAATACCCGAACATTGGTCAGACCACCTGTAAACTTTGCTGAAATGGGAGAGCCGGAGTATGTACGCGGACCTATGATAGGCGAGCAGGGCAGGAGTATCTTGAAGGAAATTGGATATACAGATGATCAAATCAATAAATTAATTGATGACAAGGCACTTTATATCGGGGAATAAATAAATTGTTAATTTCATACCAGTATATATATTATGCAGGCAGTTGACATGATATGTACTGGTATGAAAAAAAATTTTTTAAAAACAGGAATAGATTTTGATAAGGTAAATATGTGGTACATATAAAAAAATACATCCTCAATGGATATAATAGAGGTTTCTGAAAGCTATTACGACGAATTGAAAAACAGGGATGATGTTGAATTTTGAGTAAACCAGAAGATATAAAATTTGATAAAGATGGATTTATGATTTAATATAAGGAGGCTCGTAAATGAAAATTTTAAAAACTGTTGAGAAAGTTCCAGGAGGATTGATGATTATCCCTTTATTCCTCGGAGCAATAATAAATACATGTTTTCCTCAGATAATAAAAATTGGCGGAATTACCACGGCAACTTTTTCTACGGGTGCCCTGGTGTTTATAGGATGTAATTTGTTATGTGTCGGTGCCCAGATAAATCTTAAAGGTGTGGCAGAATCATTAAAACGTGGGACAGTACTTACAATTGGAAAATTTCTTGCAGGTTTTATCCCAGCTATAATTGTAGTGAAGATGTTTGGAAACGATGGAATATTTGGAATTACACCCTTGTTGCTTCTAGCAGCTGTTACGAGTGATAACTGCGGCATATACCTTGGGCTTATGTCCGAGATTGGTGATAAATATGATCTAGGTGCACAGGCATTACTTGGCCTTACTGTAGGCCCACTGTTTACACTGCTTGGATTGGGAGTTGCTGGATGCGGCTTTAATCCCATTGCTATAATTGCATCAGTTGGAACAATGGTTGTAGGTTTTATACTGGGAAATCTTGATGAGGATATAAGGAATTTCTTAAAGAGTGGAATTATGTTCACGCTGCCCTTCTTAGGGTTTTCAGTTGGAACTGGATTGAATATTGTAAACATAGTTAGAGGCGGTTTCACAGGTATTTTGTTGGGAGTATTGGTTATTGTATTGTCATTTATATTTTTGGTTCCTGCGGACAAATTTATACTTCGCCGTCCTGGATATGCAGCTGTTGCAAACTGTTCATCTGCCAGCAGTTCCGTGGCTGTTCCTGCCATTGTAGCTCAGTCAATACCAAGTCTTTCAGGTCAGGTGGCCACTGCTACTACAGCTATTGCTGCATCGGCAGTAATTACTGCAATTTTATGTCCTATACTGACATCTGTTGTGGTTAAAAAGTGGGGATGGGCGAAGAATCCCATTAAGGAAAATAACATAAAAAATGTATAAATGTAGATAGATTTAGAAAAAATTTTAATAAGTAATGTTAATATTGTAACTATTAATAATTAAGAATAAGTAATGTGACACATTTTTCACCTTTAAATATTTTAATATATGGAAATGTGTCACATGATTTTTTGGTGTATACTCCTCTTGAGATAGCTAATCGAGTAAATTCGAACTATGTCTTTAATTACTATTTTCCCTAATGAGCCTGCTTTATCCATCCATCAGCATCCATGATATTTGCAAAACTGTTGTCTAGCGCTGCCATGAAAGTGGCTTGTACTGTTGAGGCAGGAATTATGGTGTTATTCCATATTAAATCTTTTGTTGCACATGCGTTTTCAATAAGTGTAACACTGTAGCCAAAATTTCTAGCGGATCTTACGGTTGTATCTACACACATATGCATCATCATGCCACAGATTACTAAATGATCTACTTTTTGACTGTCAAGCTCTTTTTTCAGGTTTGTCTGAAAGAAACTGTCCGGAGTGTGCTTCATTATTCGCAGTTCTCCATCACTGGGAAATACGCTTTTATGAATTTCCATACCTTTGGTATCTGGCAAAAAGAATGCAGCGTCTTTTTCACTGCTGATGTGCTGGACATGAAATACTGGTAATTCATTTTTACGGAAAAATGCCAGTACCTTGCTGGCATTTATACCAGCCTGATAGGCTTGAGATAATTCAAATTTCCCTCCGGGAAAGTAATCATTTTGTATATCAATCAAGACTAATCCTAAATTCATAGTTAACACCTCCATTAATAAAAATTATAACCTAAGAGGTGAAAAAGTAAATTACTTACTTTTTGGTATGTAAGTCCTTACAGGAGCATATTCCTTTTTGTTCCAGCATATATTCAATACCGATTTCCTGCATTATTTCTACAGCCTGCAGCATTTTCCGCCCTCGCTTCGTCAAAAAATATTCAACGTGCAATGGATATCCCTGGGCACTGATTTTATTAATTATTGTAAATTCACGGAGCTCTTTAAGCTGCTGCAATAGCATTTTTTGTGATATTCCTTCGATGACATGTTCCAGCTGTGAAAAGGTTTTACTACCGTCTTTCAACTGGAATACAATGATGGTTTTCCATTTACCTTTTACAATATCATGTACAATTTCCAGGGGACAAGTATATTCCTGGCGTATTTTCATATTTTGCACCTCACAATCTTTTAGTTATTATATCACAAAAATAAAACAGGGTATGAATAAGTGTATTATGTAATAAACCTTTATTATTTTAGTAAAAAAATATATATGCTGAAGTATGATGAAAGGAATTTTCATCTGAATTGTCCACTTGCGATAATCATCCCGCTGATAGTGCCAGCTGCCTTAATATCTTAAATTGCTCCATATCATGTATATGGATTATTGACTTATACTCAAAGAAGGTGTTAATATATTTCAAAGGATAAGTTCATATGGATTATATATCCATAATGTTAGACCAGCTATAAAAGTCAATAGGAGGTAGTATAATGGATGCTATTTTAGAAAGAAGAAGCATACGAAAATATACGGATAAAACAATTTCTAGGGAAACAATAGAAAAAATTTTGAAGGCAGCTATGTCCGCACCTTCAGCAGGTAACGAGCAACCATGGCAGTTTATTGTTTTAAACGATAAAAATATATTAGATGGTATTACTAAAGTACATCCCTATTCACAAATGCTCAAACAAGCCAGTCATGCCATTGTCATCTGCGGTGATATGAAATTCAAAAAATTTGACGAAGATTTCTGGATACAGGATTGTTCTGCTGCTGCAGAAAATATACTTGTCATGTCACAGGCTCTTGGATTAGGTGCAGTATGGCTTGGGGTATATCCGGCGAAAGAAAGAGTTGAAGGCATTGCTAAGCTGTTAAACCTTCCTGAACAGATAGTGCCTTTTTGTGTAATATCCCTGGGTTATCCCGGAGAAGAGAAACCTGTTGCTGATAGATATAATGAAGAAAGAGTACATTGGAGTAAGTGGTAATAATTGATTTTACGGCAGGAGCGTGTAAAAGATGAAGTTTTTAGCGCTTCATCTTTTTTATTTTTTATAAAATTATTGCATTAACCATTTTGAAGAACGGTTTTGGAAGTAAATGAGTATAAAAAATTTTCAAAAATTATAGTGAAGTACTTGACAAATTAGCTTTAAATTATTATACATACCATCAACTTAGAGAACACGGAGATGTTTTCTTTGGAGGCGGATTTCATCATGGATGGTGCGGCAGACATGGCAATGACATGGAAAAAAGAGAGATTGATATTGTTTCAGGTATTTTAGCAAAAAATTTGACCAAAGTATAATATATAAAAATAGAAGGCAGTAATCCTATAAATTGGATACTGCTTTCTACTTGTTACATAATTGTGTGTACAGATATTAAAATATACAATTTTATCCTTGCAAATAGATTTTCTCAACTCAGAAATTTTTTGATCTCATCAAAGGCAAGGGTAATCTTGTCAGCCTGACAATGCTGTTCTCCGCCGGTTTCTCTGGTAAAGACCTTTGTTGTAATGGAGCCTGCATTGCAGAGTTCCTGCTGAATTTGAGGGAGTCTTGAAATTGGCACATACTGATCATCTTCACCGGCCAGTAGGAGAACGTCCTGGTTGATAAATTGCTCTATGCCTTTCATGCTGTGATGTTTGAAATTTCTGCACAGATCAAAAGGTGTAGTTTCGCCGGTGATTTCGTAACCTTTATTTATTTTCCATGTCAGATCAATATTGCCCTGCATCATCTTGTTTATGAAATTATTGAATTCAGCGGATTTACCGGCTTCAAACAATTTAATGAGTTTATTTCCTATTTCTTTGGGCATTCGATTCATCAATGGATCTAGTCCGGAATAGAAGATATCAAATGCTATTACTTTGTCTATGCGCTTTTCAAAAGCTGCTGCACGCATGACAAGATAACCTCCCCAGGATATGCCGATTGCACTGACACGTTTTAAATTGAAATAATCAATTACTGTCGAAACTGGTTTTTCCCAGTTTGGAATAAACTTCAGCCCGTTTTTTAAAGCTGTACCCTGGCCTGGACCGTCAAAAACAATTATGTTATAGTCTGTATTTTTTAAAAATATAGCTTCTTTGATGATTTCTTCCATATAGGAATCATAGCCTCCAAAAATAATCAGTGTTTTATGTGCGTTTGGGTTGAACAGCTCTACAGCTGGAAGAAAGGAGTTTTCATAGGGAACCTTGTAGCTTTTAAAATCAAAATCATTATAGTATTTGTAAAAGTTTCTGCGGTATCCTTCATACATTTTCTGTTTGTTGGGATCTTCGGGCTGCAGGTAAAATTCAGCTGCCTTGTAATAATTTGAGGCTATGCCGTAAGAACCTTCATTTTTACGTTTCACAGCAAGATATGACCAGTTTTCATACCAGCTGTCAAAATCTTTTAATTTGGGCACTATTTGTTTTAAATCCTCCCTTACCCCGGGATCATTTTCATAATCATAAGTAAAACGAGTTATCTGCAGATCAAATTGTTCATTGCCTGTATATTTTTTGAACATAAGAATACCTCCGTTTAATTGATTGATTTGACCTATGGGCCATTAACTAGAGTATATTGTTATTTTAAAGGACAAACAATTGTTAAAATGATATAATATGTTCGTAATCGAATGAAAAATGTAAAAATGTATTAAATCGAACAAGAGGTGTGAAATTGATTGGCGGAAGATGTGCGTATTTTTAAAACAAAACAAAATATCCAAGCAGCTTTTATCAAATTACTGGGGAAAAAAGATTTTGACAGTATTACAATTAAAAATATATGTGAGGCTTCATTAACAAGCCGTTCTACTTTTTACAGCCACTACACAGACAAATATGATCTTTTGGAAAAAGTTGTGCAGTACTATGTTGATATTGTGAAGAAGAAAGCAAAACTGCGTTTTTTACAAACGGAGAGCGGCGGTGTAGAGAAAATTATAGGCGATGTTTCCCAGATATTTTCACATCGTAAGGAAGAGATAAAGGTATTGCTGAAAGTTCATGTACCCCGGGGGGATCTGCGAGAAGAAATTGAAAAGATTCTTTTTTCACAGTGTCGTTTATATTTACAACAGCATAAAAAATCTACGGATGTTTCACTAGATCTATTGGCTAATCTTTATGTGGCGAATGTTTTTGTGCTTATGACCTGGATACTGGAAAATGGTATGGATAAGAAGGCTATCAATCTTCTGAACAGATTGCAGTATTATTTTTTCACACAAATGTCCCTTTAAGGTTATTACAAAAAATAAAATATAAACAGATTTCTAAACTTCAGGTGGGGTTTTTGACACCACCTGAAGTTTAGAAATCGTTATCCAGGGGCGTAGGGAGCAAATTAATTATTTTAATAGTTATAAAATGTTTATTGTTTCATAATTTTATAAAGTAGTAAAATATAAATAAATACTAAGTCAACAGGATGTGAAATCATGCTCGAAGTTTTGATTTGTGAGGACAACGCGGCCTACAGGGAAAAATTCAAAAAAGCTGTTGAAGACATTATATTAAAGGAGAATATTGATTTAAAAATATCCCTGTGTACCGAAAATCCCATGGAAGTAATTGAATATATAAAAAGGCGGGATATTACAGGTATCTATTTTCTGGATGTGGATTTGAAGTGCAGCATGAATGGCATAAAATTGGGTGAAAAGATAAGAGATTTTGATCCCCGGGGATTTATAATTTTTACTACAGTTCATATGGAAATGAGCTATATGGTGTTTAAATACAAGGTGGAGGCTATGGATTATGTGGCAAAAGACGAGGGGAATTTTACAGACAGAGTGAAAGACTGCCTGCTTAAAGCTTATGGTGATTACTATAGGGAGAGTTCAAAGGACAAGTATATCTCTATAGATGAAGACTGCAGGATTATCAATATAAAATTGAGAGACATCCTTTTTATAGAAACCAGTGCTGCAGCACACAGGATAAGAGTTCATGAAGAAAACAGACAGATTGAATTTTACGGAAGTCTGAAGGATGTACAAAAAAAGCTTACTCCCAATTTTTACAGGTGCCATAAATCCTATATTGTCAACAGGGACAAGATTGCTGAAGTGGACATGAAGTCAAACAGCATAATCATGACAAATGGGGAAAAGTGTTATGTTTCCTTCAGATATAAAAGGGGGCTTAAAGGGTGCTTATAAAAGAATTCCCCTTAAGTAAACTTTTCACGGAGCTTGTGCTTCCTCCTATACCTGTCAGTATATTGTGCTGTATTTCAATATGGATTCTGTCTGGATACAAAACAGACTTTCACAAAGCTGAAAAATATTTTTTAACTTCTTACCTGATAGGAATGGTACTTCAAACAGGCTCTTATGTCATAGTGTTTCCATTGCTCATTGCTGTGACAATAGCTGAATTAAAAAACAGTAAAAATATGATGGATACTTTGAAAGTGCTCATGGCTATATTTTCCATATACTTTATAGAAGTCATGCTCAAAGCCCTTAACGGGGCTTATTTTTACTGGAAAAGCAGTTCCTATATAATAAATTATGCAATGGTGTATGTAGTAGTACTTGCAGGTGTGTTTTTAATATCCCTATTCAAGAATACTGTTTTTAAGGGCAGGAACAGATACGCTAAAGATTCACTCTGGAGAGCAAGGCTCAGATTGATATTTGCTCTGAGCATACCCATAATGGTGAGCATAAGGCTCATATACCCCTATGTGAATTCCAGAAGTTACGGCAGCTTTTCCTTTGTAATAGACTGGTATATACCAATTGCAATACCTCTTTTTTCAATTGTGCTCATACTATTCATAATATACAACTATGAAAAGAGCATAGGCATACAGTTGGAACTAAAAAGGGAAGCTGAAGAAAGGCATCGTCTGGAGGAATATGCCTCTGTAGTGGAAGAAATGTACGGCCAGACGAGAAAGTTCAAGCACGACTATAAAAATATGCTCCTGCCCCTTAAAGGGTATATAGACAGTGGAGATACAAAAGGAATTAAGAAATTTTTTTATGAAAATGTTATGCATATGGATGACCATATAAATTGGAGCAGTACGAATATAGACAAACTTAGGTATGTCAGGATTTCAGCTTTGAAAGCCCTTATATCTGCCAAACTCATAGAGGCACTTTCAAAAAATATAGAGGTGAAAGTAGAGATAGTGGAGGACATATCCAGGGCTGACATGAATATAATGGATTTGTGCAGGATAGCTGGAATACTTATGGACAATGCCCTTAAAGGCGCAGGGAAATGTGACACGCCCCGGATGTATTTTTGTGCCTTCAACAGAGGGTCTTATGTGGTTTTGGTTTTTAAAAACAATTTCAAAGGTGAAAGGCCCGTGATTCATAAAATATGGGAGAAAGGTTTTTCTACTAAAGGAGAGGACAGAGCACGGCAAAAGCATGAAGGAATGTTTATCCATTGGATAAACATTCCTTCATGCTTTTGCCGTGGAGAAAAAGGGCAGATTGTAATACCAAAAGAAGCAAGAGATGTTTTCAACATTAAACCAGGTGACACACTGATTTTGCTGGGGGATGAAGAGCAGGGGATTGCAATTCCACCTCAAAGTATGTTTTCAAAGCTTACACAGATGATTTTTGACGGAAAACTGCCCGATTCCCACAAGGAGGAGAAAAAATGAGCATTTTATCAGTTATGGATTTAAATAAAAAATATGAACGCTTTGAACTGAGCAATGTTTCGTTTAGTTTAGAAAAGGGGACAATTACCGGTTTTATAGGTCGTAATGGGGCATGTGTATATAGACAGCAGTTTAAAAGCTTTATAAATCAATGAGTTATAAAAATTTAAAGACAATTAAACGTATCTATAATCACATTTAAAACGTCATTTGCTCGATATTAATCTGAACAGATGACGTTTTTAAGTTGCTATAGAAGGGAGTTTTACCATGAATAGGTTACTGCCATATTTTAGGTAGAATAGAAAATAAAAAGCAAAAAACTATTTTCTTCATCATTTAAAATCATAGAGAAAACAGTTAGTATAATGTTTTTTTATTCTGCCTAGCTATTGTTTACATTTCTGAATGGGTTTTGAAGAGTGCGAAGAACTTAAGGTTGCCATTGATAAAGGACGTGCAGGAAGGTATGCTTTATCCGGCAGAATAGAAAAATAATTGTAAATTAAATGTTATAAATAAAAAAGAGAAGAAGTATTGAATTTGCTATATTTACTATAAAAGTTTACATTATAGAGCAGGAATTTCTAACATTACAAATATGAATTTATGAATGTTAAAATATGAAAAAGATTTGTAGTAAACTTTTAAGTTTATGCAGATCTTTTTTATTTGTGAATAATTAAAAATTACGGAGTTTTTATCTTTAAAAGAAAAATCATAGATTATTTTACATATTTATGGATAAAGAATACAACTTGTACTATAATAAAAATATGAATTAAATGTTAATTTTTTTGTTGCGCATTATATAAATGATTATGTCTATAATGGGAGGTAACTAACTCATGACTACTCTGAAATAATATATAATTAAATTATAAGGAATAATTGCTAATGTGCTTTAGTTTATATGGTAAGTTTTTTAACAGTCAAGTTATGAGGAAAAACTTTAGTATTTAGGTGTTGAAATATAAGCATATCAAATATGCTGGAGGATATTTATGGATAATATTTTTAATAGTGGATTTACTGAGAAGTCTTTTTTAAATTTGTGTAAGTTAATAACGGAAAGTTTATATGATAAAGTAGTTAAGGCACCGTCAAATACAAATAAAAAGTATAATACCAAAGGCCTTAAATTTAATTATATAGAAAATGGCGAATTAAATGCATGCGTATGGATAAAAGATAATTATGATAATATGCTTATTAACACAGGTACCTTAAGTATACTTTATGCTTTTTTATACTGTATTTTCTAATAAAGGTATGTTTAAGAAAATAGGCGATGCAAATGGCGAATTAAATAATTCGGTTGAGGGAGTTTTTGATCCCAATAATGTGAAATTATATTTTACAGGTGCTCCAAAAGATGAAAACAGATGTATTATAGCAAATCTTACGGCAGCACTGGCTTGTAGGTATATTTTCGCACATGAACTAGGGCATTTAACAAAAAGGGCGTAATTCTCCTATTTTCTATAAGTTGGATATGAATAGTCCTTGTTATTTTAGGTTCGATACCTAAAATAATAACTACTTGACGAATTATTATATATGATGTATTCCAAAATCAGTGGTAAATATATAAATGAGGTAAAATAAATGGATTTAGATACAAATAATCATTCAGTATTCTTATTGAATTATCATTTGGTATTGGTTGTTAAATATAGGAGAAAAGTAATAAATGATAAAATATCAAATAGGCTAAAGGGAATATTTGAGTATAT
>NZ_JAJJPB010000038.1:0-22800 GCF_020908015.1 Clostridium aromativorans | reverse complement strand
ACACTGAGGTTGGTTCGACCTTTAGAGCTTAGGTAAACTTGTTCCATTAGGAATATTGACTAAGAAGCCATCCACTTCTATAAGTGGTGGTAGTTCACTTGCTATAAACTCATCAGAGATTAAAAACCTGTATGGATAGAAATGAATTTATATAATTTGGCATAGAGGATACTAATAGAACGGGAAGGAAAATAGCTCTGAGAATTTCCCATATTTTCATTGAGAAAATAAAACGGATGTATTATGATAATAAAAGATTACAAATTTATATATGGTAATGAGGTTGATGTATGAGACGTAAATTTTTACTGGCAATTTGCATGCTTTTGTTCTTAATTGTTGCAGGAGGCTGCAGCAAAAACAAGGCTGTAGAGAAAAGCAGCAATGATTATATAAAGGCATGGGTGCAGAAAGATTATAAATTAATGTACCGTCAGATAAGTAGTGACAGCAAATTGGAAATATCAGAAAAGAATTTTATAAACAGGTATGATAATATTTACAGCGGTATGGAATTAAAAAAAATAAGCGTTAAAATTGACACTGATAAGGATATAGAATATAAGGATGGAAAAGCCCAGGTTCCTGTAAAGGTTGATATGGATACTCCAGCTGGTGAAATAAAATTTTCAAATACTATAAATTTAGAAAAAGAAAATAAAGAGTGGAAAATTGCATGGGATTCCAAGGCCATATTTCCCAAACTGGACAAAAATGATAAAGTTAGAGTGGAAGTTAAAAGAGGGAAAAGAGGAACCATTTATGATAGAAATGGAAATGCCTTAGCTGAAGATGGAAATGCAGCTCAGGTTGGAATTATACCTGGTGAATTTAATAAAAATCCTGAAAATATTAAGGCACAGATTGCAGCCCTTTTGAATACTTCAGAAGAGGACATAGATAAGAAGCTCTCTGAATCCTATGTAAAAAAGGATATGTTTATTCCCATAAAAATTATGCCAGAGGACGATGACAGGCTAAATTTTCTGGAACAGGGCTTAGGAGTAAGTGTAAGAGATGTTGAGGAACGGATATATCCCCTTAAGGATGCAGCGGCTCATCTTACAGGATACGTGAGAAAGGTTACAGCCCAAGATTTAAAATCTGACAAGAATTACAGTGCTGATGATGTAATAGGACAATACGGACTGGAGAAGATATACGATAATGTTTTAAGAGCTAGAGATGGTTATGATATATATATTGTAGATGGAAATGGGAAAAGAAAAAGCACCATTATAAAGAAAAATGTTGAGAATGGCAGTAATATAAGAGTCACTATAGATTCAAAGATTCAAACTTTACTCTACGATGAATTAAAGCAAGATGCAGGTACAGGGGTAAGCATGAATCCAAAAACTGGTGAGGTTCTCTCATTGGTAAGTACACCTTCATTTGATCCCAATGATTTTGTAATGGGTATGTCAAATGATAAATGGAAAAGCTTGAATGAAGATAAAAAAAGGGTTTTTTATAATCGCTTTCAGGGCATTCAGGTTCCGGGTTCTATCTTCAAGCCTATTACAGCTGCAATAGGTCTGAAGACGGGAAAGCTGAATCCAGAGGAATCCAAGAATGTTTCAGGCCTCAAATGGCGAAAAGACAGCAGCTGGGGAGGATACTACATTACAAGAGTGGAAGATTATGGGCAGCCGAGTGATCTCTTAAATGCACTTGTGCATTCGGATAATATATATTTTGCACAAGCTGCACTTGATATAGGAAAAGAAAATATGGAAAATCAATTGAAGAATTTTGGTATTGGAGAAACTATGCCTTTTGAGTATAAACTTTCAAAGTCACAAATTTCAGCTGATAACAAGATAACAAGTGAGATTCAATTGGCTGACAGCGGCTATGGCCAGGGACAGATATTGTTGAATCCGGTACACCTTATGGCTATATATGATTCACTTGTCAATGGCGGAAATATAGTTAAACCATATTTGCTGTATAAAGATCACCCCAAAGTTGAAATATGGAAGAAAAGTGTATATTCCAAAGAAATAGCAAATACCATTTTAAGGGATTTAGTGCAGGTAGTTCAAAATCCACATGGAACCGGGCACGGGGCATATATTCCGGGTATGAACTTAGCAGGAAAAACAGGTACTGCCGAAATAAAGGCATCTCAGCAAGATGGAACGGGGACGGAGTTGGGTTGGTTTGCAGCGGTTAATGTAAATAATCCAAATCTTCTTGTGGTGGCAATGGTAGAGAATGCCAAGGATAAAGGGGGAAGTCATTATGTAGTGCCCATGGTGAAAAATGTTTTTCAAAAATATAGTATCTTATGCGAAGAAAAATAAGATAAAAATTACAGTTCAGGGAGCACTTACAGGGATTGGATTACAGCAGGGGCAGTGCCTAAGGATGGAATTATACTTATTTAGACATGTTACTCCGGAATGCTTCAACCTTTTTAAAATTACAAAGATAGGAACAGTGGGAGATTGCCTTGAAGTTCTGCCTAAATTGATAAAATCATTGGAGAAAATGAAAAAATCTAATGTTAAAATTGGCACAGACTAGCAAAAACAACAGCTTGACACAAATAGACATGAATGATATATTGATAATTGAAAAATTAGGATGAAATACTAATTATATAAATTGTATATTAGTTAGCAGCAGAGTAATTAATACTAAAATTTTTAAGAGGGGAATTAATATGGCAGATGGAAATTCAAGTACCAGGTCAATAGAGAGAGCCTTTGACATATTGGAATGTTTTATTTTTGATGGTATAGAATTATCATTGATGGAAATTTCAAATAAAATTAATTTGTCTCCTAGTACAGTTCACAGACTTATCGGTACCCTTCAAAAAAGAGGATACTTACGGAGAAATCCAATAAACAAAAAATATTATCTGGGCAGTTTGATTGTCCAGTTGGGAAATATAAGTATAAATATCTTGAAGAAGGAATTTACGCAAGTTGCATTTCCATATATGGTAAAACTGAGAGATAAATTCAATGAAAGTGTTACTATGTATGTGAGAAATAACAATAAGCGTGTTTGTGTACAGAGAGTGGAATCAAGACAGAGCCTAAGGCTGGTTATGAATATTGGAAGCATATTGCCTCTGGAAAAAGGAGCACCTGGTAAGGTATTGCTAGCTGCGTTACCAGACGAGAAAATAAAAGCTTTATTGGGAAATTATGATGAAGCTTTGAGTAAGTCTTTAGAGGAAGTGCGCAAAAATAAATATGCTGTAAGTAGAGGAGAAAGGGAAAAAGGATTGGGGGCTATAGCTGTACCTGTTTTTTTTGTGGATGGTAAAGTTATCGCTGCACTTTCCATGACTGGCCCTATAAATAGACTTTTAAATAAGGATGTTGAACAAAAAGTTAAGGCTGTAATTGAATGTGCTTCGGAAATATCAGCCGCATTGGGTTATATGGATTTAACAAGATCAAATAATTCTTAAATATGGTAAAAGTATAGTATATTTAAATGTCAGAGTTAAGAGGTTAGATGTCAAATTGTGGTGGGTTTTCGGTTAATACCGAAAATCTTTATTATTATTTGGTGTTTGTACTGTAAGATCTTATATGGGAGATGTAAATGATAAATAATATTGTAAATACAATGAGGATTTGGTATGATTTTAAAATAAAAATAATTTTAGGAAGCATAGTAGTAGGTATTTTAACAGGATTTGTAGCATCGTGTTACAGGTATCTTTTGGAGGAATCACTTATCTTTGCACATTTTATTTATGGTATGCAGCTTGAAAAGCTCTGGTTTATTCCAATATGGACTGTTGTCCTCGCAACTTCAGGTTATATAGTTGGATGTATAGTTAAGAGTGATTCTATGGTGGCCGGCAGCGGTATACCCCAAGTAGAAGGTATTTTGATGGGAAAGTTGAGCATGAATTGGTACAAGGTGATATTAAAAAAATTTATAGCAGGTGTTATGGCAATTGCAGCAGGATTATCTTTAGGAAGAGAGGGACCTTCCATACAAATAGGCGCAGCAGTGGGACAAGGTGTTGACAGACTATTTAAAGGAACTGATCTGGAGAAAAAATTGTTAATGACAAGCGGTGCCAGTGCAGGACTTGCAGCTGCTTTTAATGCACCTTTAGCTGGATGCATTTTTGCACTCGAGGAAATTCATAAAAATTTTTCACCTAAAATTTTAATTCCGGCTTTTTCAGCATCTATTATTTCAGATATTATAGCTAAGCAGTTCTTTGGGATGTCGCCTGTATTTAATTTCAAATATGTTAAAGTGGTGACTCTTGGAGATTATGGTTATATAGTAATGCTTGGAATGATTTTAGCTTTATGTGGAGTGGCATTTAATAAATCACTTTTAAAATCCCAGGATATTTATAACAGTATAAAATTTCTCAATGTAAAAAATAAGCCTGTAATAGCTTTTTTGGTAGCTGGTGTTATGGGACTTGTTTTGCCGCAGGTGCTGGGAGGAGGCCATGATTTAGTTTCTGATCTTACAATCTCAAATATGACTGTCCAGATGCTGGTTGTAATACTAGTAGGAAAATTTTTATTTACAATGTCTTCCTATGGTTCAGGTACTCCAGGGGGAATATTTTTACCTCTTCTAGTTATTGGGGCACTTGTAGGAAGTATTTATGGAAATATTATTCATGTACTATTTGGATTTGATCTACAGTATATAAACGATTTGATAATACTTGGAATGGCTGGATATTTTTCATCAGTTGTAAAGTCTCCAATTACGGGTGTTGTGCTTATTATAGAGATGACTGGAGCATTTACTAGCCTTTTGCCAATTTCCGTGGTGTGCGTAACTGCCTATGTATTTTCAGATATGTTGAATTCTAAACCTGTATATGAACTTCTTTTAAGCAGAATATTAAATACTCATAAGAAAGCTATGCATAATTAATTTCTACATTGATGCTGGAATCATATTTTATAGTCATAGAATTATGTTCACATTTAAAAATGTAGTGAATATGAAAAGGAGAATGAAAAATGGATTTTCAGAAGAACGTCTATAATACTATGAAAGAATTAGTAGCTATACCAAGTATATCTGGAACAAATCAAGAGAGCATTATGGCGGATAAAATATATAAAAAAATTGTGGAAATTCCTTATTTTAAAGAAAATAGTCATAATGTAGGAATAGAGGATATCGCAGGTGATCCTTTGGGCAGAAGCTTTGTATGGGCGTTGGTAAATGGAAAAGAACGTGATCAAAGTACATTTATACTATCGGGACATTTGGATGTAGTTGGAATAGAAGAATTTGGGCATTTAAAATCTGTAGCCTTTGACGTGGAAAAATGTACTAAAAAAATTTCAGAAATGGAATTGGATAAAAACACTAGAAGAGATGTTGAATCAGGTAACTGGATATTTGGAAGAGGGACGGCAGACATGAAGTTCGGAATAGCACTTAACATGGAGCTCATAAGAGAATTCAGTATAAATAGAAATTTTAAAGGAAATGTGATGATTCTCATAGTGCCCGGGGAGGAAAGCAATTCTGAGGGAATGGTTGCAGCAGTTCCTTTTCTGCTAAAGTTAGCTGAAAAAAAGAAGTATAATTACTGTGGTATGATAATATCTGAGCCAAGTATACCTGAAAAGGGAGAAATTGAAAGTAAGAGATTGTACATAGGCAGTGTAGGTAAGATCATGCCTCTGTTTTTTTGTGTGGGAAAAGAAACCCATGTAGGTGAATCATTAAACGGTTTGAATCCAAATTTGATAGTTTCGGAAATTAACAGACTGTTAGAATGTAGTGAGAAATTTTCAGATAGTGCCTATGGCACTGTTACTCCGCCGCCTATGTGCTTAAAACAGATGGATTTAAAGGAACTCTATTCGGTTCAGAGCCCTCTTTATGCTGCAGCATATTATAATGTATTGACTCTTAAAATAAAATACGAAGAGCTTATTGAAAAATTGAAAAGTTTAGCTAATACGGCTTTTTTGAATGTATTGGATAACATCTCGCAAAAAAGAAATGGATTTGAGAAAAAATCGCATCAAAATTTGGACCTTGAGCATTTTCAGCCTTGTGTCATGACCTATAGAGACATTCTTTCACAAGTTGAAAATAAATATGATGATTTTAGCAGTTATATAAGTCAAAAAATTGATGTGTGGAAGAAGGAGAAAAAGGACAATCAAACAATAGCTGTAAATATAGTGAGGGAAGCATATGAGTTATATGAAGAAAAAAAGCCTATGATAATAATTTCCTTTATTCCACCATATTATCCACATAAATATCTGACAAATAAAGATGGCATCAGCAGTAAGTTCATGGATGTTATCGACGGGGCCATTGAGTATGCGAGAGAAGAGTTTCAGGAGAATATAGTAAAAACTGATTTTTTTATGGGTATATCAGATGCAAGTTATACAGGTATCTGTGAAAGTGATTCTTCTGTAGACAGTCTTATTTCCAATATAGTGGGATATGATATAATTTATAAACTTCCTGTAGATGAATTGAAAAAAATTAATATTCCGGTAATAGTTTTTGGAGGGGAGGGAAAAGATCTGCATAAATATACGGAGAGGTTGAATTTACCCTATTCTTTTAATGTAATTCCGGAACTTTATAAGTACATTATACTTAACATGTTAAAATGATTATGCTGAAAATGGAAGTGAGAAGATCCATGTAAATAGTAATACAGAATATTATGAATAAAGTAGGCGATAAATATCTATAAAAAAACTGCATGCTTTTTATAAAAGGCATGCAGTTTTTGAAATTCAGCAATGTGGTTAATTAAGCACATATACATTTACAGATCTTCTTCCCCAACTTTGGGCTTCAGCTTGGGAGGGTACGAACAAATCTATTCTATTTCCCCTAATAGCTCCACCGATGTCTGCTGCAATAGCATACCCATATCCCTCTACATAAACTCTGGAGCCAAGAGGTATAACTCTAGGATCTACAGCAATAGTGCTGTAACCGCCGGCATCTCTTCTAGTAGGTCTTCCAGAAGCTGTATAACCGTTGTCACAGTAAGCAGTTGCCTGCATGGAGAAGACTCTAGAATAAGAATAGGATCCTCCACGGGACAAGGTTTGATTTCCGCCATTAGTACCAGCCATGGCAGTATAATAAGAAGTTTGTGCATTTTGAGAATTTTGTTCAGCCAATAGTGTTTGTTCTCTTTCAGTTGCTTTAGAAAGCAGCTGCTTTTGCTGGCTTATGTCATTACTTAATTTAGATAAGATAACCTCATTGTTTGCTCTTAAAGACTGCAACCTGTTGTTTTCAGTATTTAAAGTTTTCTTTTCCATTTCTATAGCTAGTTCATTCTTTTTTAGTTTAGCAATAATACCATTATCAAACTTTATAACTCTTGTAATAGTATCAATTCTAGATAAAAAGTCACTTAAATCTTTGGAAGACAATATGATCTCTAGATATCCATTGGTGCCATTTATGTACATGGCTCGTACTCTTTTTTTGAAGAGATCATTTTGTAATTGGGAATTATTTTTGGCAATTTTCAATTTAACCTGTGTGTTTTTGATATTATTGGCGATTCTATTCATATCTTTTTTATTTTCATCAATTTTTTGTATTACGCCATTGATTTGATTATTTAAATCTCCCACCTTTGCTTCCAATTGCCTTTTGTTATATTGAGCTTGTTTTAATTCGTCTGACGTATTTGCTGTAGAAGATATAGCAAAAACGTTTCCGCACGTCATTACGGTTAATACAAGACTCATAATAACAGATAAGGTTTTTTTATTCAATTTATTTTCCCCCTTAAAATGGTTATTAAGCCTTGAAATTTAATTCAAAACTTACTAATAGTTTTTATTATATCATTAATGTATGTAGGAACTCAAGTTTTTAAGACCAATTCAATGATAATATTGGTAAAAGATCCATTTTAGTATAAAATAAATAAGATTACACAGTTAAAAATTTTTGTAAGAGACTTTTGTAAATCTCAGCATAAAATGATAAAATGTTTATATGACTTAGGTTAAAAAACAGTAATTTTTTACGTAGAGATATACTTATGCTCAGAATGAGCATTCTAATGTATTTGCATTTTAGAAAATATAACCGAAGATTTTGGGTTATAGGTTACCTTTAATAAACCTAAATTTGTCATAATAAGGAGTAAAGCTACTAAATGAATATAGCTGTTGTAACTGATAGTAATAGTGGAATATCTGAACGTGAAGCAAAAGAATGGGGCATTTATATTCTTCCCATGCCTATCATTATTGAGGATGATATTTATTTTGAAGGAAAAAATATTACTAAGGAATTATTTTATAATAGCCTTATATCAGGAAAAAATGTTTCAACATCACAGCCATCTCCAGGAAATGTTGTAAATTTATGGGAATCTATTTTAAACGATGGATATGATGAGATTGTATATATACCTATGTCCAGCGGATTAAGCAGTTCTTGTCATACTGCTTTGAGTTTGGCATTGGAATATAAAGGACGTGTGGAGGTAGTAGATAATCATAGAATATCTGTTACACAAAAGCACTCGGTTATGGAAGCTGTAAGCCTATCCAGAAACAATTACTCGGCCTTTGATATAAAAAGAATCTTAGAGAAAAATGCTTATGAATCCAGTATATATATTGCAGTGGATACATTGGAGTATTTGAAAAAGGGAGGACGAGTAACTCCTGCAGGTGCAGCTGTGGGTTCCGTTTTAAATATAAAGCCTGTTTTAACTATTCAAGGAGGCAAATTAGATGCCTTTTCAGTAACCAGAGGAATGAATAAATGTAAAAAGAAAATGATAGAGGCAATAAAAGATGATATTAATCTTCGTTTTGGGGATCCAAGTACTTTAAGAATAAAAATAGGGGCTGCTGGAAGTTTCTTAGATGATGAGATGGCAGTAAAATGGAAAAATGAAGTATCTGCTGCTTTTGATAATATACAGGTTACTTATGATCCCTTAGCATTTAGTATAGGATGTCATGTCGGCCCTAATGCAATTGGAATTGGAGTGAGTAAAGTAGTGTGCAATATATGATTATTTGGTAATTGTTAAAACTTAACTTACTGGATAGTTGGAATTTAGACAAGCAAATATAATAGTCACAGAAAAGGTAAAACCTGATAATGAGAAACGGCAAAATACTCACTTTTTATGTTTTTGAACTGAATTTTTATTGCAGCATTTATTGACATTGGTAAAAATGTATAGTAAACTATAACTCAACAAATAAAAAACACAAAAGCTTTGATAGGACAAAGTAAATATGAAGATATTTGAAGAGAACGGGAATTAGGTGGGAACCTGTAAATACACATATTGAAACTCATCCAGGAGCTGCAGGCTGAATGTAGATATAGTTAGTAAGCTGAGCCGGTTTTTGTATAAATCGTTACATCAATTGAGCATAAAATTGGGTGGTACCGCGGTAGCTCTTTTTCGCCCCAGCGAAAAAGAGCTACTTTTTTATTTTTAAATTAATAAAATTTGCAAACAGCATGTTAATGGAACAGTTTACATGCATATATAATGTACTGGTTGCAGCACTGTTAAAATTATAAGAGAAATGGAGGCTGTTGTATGAATATTGTAGTTTTGGTTAAACAAGTACCGGATATGGAGAAAGTAAAATTTGACAGTGAAAGGGGAGTGGTGGATCGTAAATCTGCTGGTACAGAAATTAATCCTTTTGATTTGAATGCTCTGGAAGCGGCAGTACAGATAGGTGAAAAGATTGATTCAACTATAACAGCTGTAAGTATGGGGCCGCCAAGTGCAAAGGATGCATTGAAGGAGTGTATTGCAAGAGGAGCTACGAGGGGAGTGCTTGTAAGTGATATAAAATTTGGAGGCTCAGATACTAGGGCTACATCTACTATATTGTCCAGTACAATTGAGAAGATAGGTGCATATGATCTTATAATTGCCGGTGAAAAGACAGTAGACGGCGATACGGGGCAAGTTGGACCTGAAATAGCGGAATTTTTAAATATTCCTCATGGGAGCTATATAAGCAAAATCCAGGAGATAAGTGAAAGTGAAATCAAGGTTTGCTCTGAAATATGGGAGGGAACTTATTTAAAAAGTATAAAACTACCCGCGCTTATTACGGTGACAAAAGATATAAACGTACCGAGACTTCCATCTTTTAAGAACAAGATGAAGGCCAGAAAGGCTGAAATAGAAGTTATGACCTTTAAGGATTTAGAGGAAAATCTGGGTGCAGACAAAGTGGGACTTAAGGGTTCTCCTACGAAGGTTAAAAAAATTGAGGTTCCCCAAACGGCAAAAAGGGAAGGGAAAATATACAGGGAAAATATTCCTCAAGCAGTAGAGAAGCTTGTTGACATATTTGAAGAAAAAAAGGTGGTGGATTGATAATATGGAGAAAGAGTATAAAGGTATATTGGTATTTGCAGAGCAGAAGAAAGGCAATATCCACAAGGTAAGTTATGAGCTTCTCGGAAAGGCCGGGGAGCTTGCAGATAAATTGAATGTTCCGGTATACAGTGTGCTTTTGGGGCCTAGTGGTATAAAAGCAGGAGAACTGATATACAGGGGTGCCGATAAAGTTTTTTATGTAGAAGATGATGTATTTGATGAGCCTGAAGAGCTTGTTTATAAAATAAATCTGGAACAGATTATATCTAAAATCAAACCTGAAATTTTCCTTATAGGAGCCACCAGCCTTGGAAGATCTCTGGCACCAAGGCTGGCAGCAGCGTTGAATACAGGTCTTACAGCGGATTGTACAGGCCTTGAAATAGACGAAGATGGAAAATTAATTCAAATAAGACCTGCATTTAGTGAAAACATATTGGCCCACATAAAGACAGATACTTATCCCCAGATGTCTACAGTAAGGTACAAGGAATTTGATGAAGCACAAAGAGATGAGCAAAATAAAGGGGAAATTATCAAAGTAGCTGCAGTAAAACCGCAAAACCAACTGGTAGAAGTCATAAGTGAATTGAAGCAGCAAGAAGTAAATATTTCAGATGCCAGCGTAATAGTAGCAGCAGGCAAGGGACTGAAGAAAGCTGAAGATTTCCAGATGATTAAAGAATTGGCAGATTTGCTTGGAGGATTAGTTGGTGCAAGCAGAAGTGTTGTAGATGATGGGTTTATTTCAAAAGATTTTCAGGTAGGATACAGCGGAAACAGAGTAAAACCTAAAATATATATAGCCTGTGGAATTTCAGGAGCACCGCAGCATCTGGCGGGTATGAAGGAATCGGAGTTTATAGTGGCAATCAATACGGATCCATCTGCTCCTATATTCAACGTAGCGGATTATGGAATAGTAGAAGATATGTATAAAATAATACCTGAATTGATTGATGAAATAAAAAATAAGCATACAGTTTGACAATTCATAAAAAGGGGGCAATAACATTGAAAGATGAAATAATTGAAAGTTTAGTGCAAATTGTAGGAGAGGACTGGGTGTTGGATGACTTGTCTAAGATGCAGGGTTATCTATATGATGAAACTGAACCGCTGTTGAGGCCGGAGGCATCAGAAGATTCTGTGGTAGTTAAACCCGGTTCGCCGGAAGAAATATCTGAAATATTAAAATATGCCAACAAGAACCTGATTCCTGTTACTACAAGAGGAGGAGGTACAGGAGTTGTAGGTGGAGCCATACCGATAAAGCCGGGAATAGTTCTGTCTCTTGAAAGGCTCAATAAGGTTGTTGAGCTGGATGAAAAGAATCTGATGATAACTGTTGAAGCAGGGGTAACTTTGGCAGATCTGTTGGAGGTGCTGGGAAGTGAAAGCAAATTGTTCTTCCCTATACACCCAGGAGATGAGGGGGCACAAATAGGTGGGATGGTTGCCACAAATGCCGGTGGGACGAAAGCCGTAAAGCATGGAATCATGAGAAATCACGTGAAAGCACTGGAAGTAGTCCTTCCAACAGGTGAAATAGTTAACCTTGGAGGAAAGCTTATAAAAAACAATATGGGCTATGATCTGCTCCACATGATGATTGGAAGTGAGGGAACGCTGGGAATCATTACAAAGGCCACTTTGAAACTCTATGCCAAAAACAAGTATACGGGCACTCTTGTAGTTTCCTTTAATACGAGAAGGGAAGCCTGCGATTCAGTTCCTAAAATACTGCAGGATGGCATTACTCCGCTGGCGGTGGAATATATGGATAGGATTGTGGCGGAAAAAGCTGCACAGCAGCTTGGCAGCAAATGGCCTGCAGACAATGGGGGTTCTGTGGATCTGATATTCATGTTGGATGAGCCTACAGAAGATGGATTGTACTCCAATAGTGAAAAGATTGTAGAGATATGTGAAAAATACAATTCGGTGGATAGTATTATAGCTGAGACTGCAAAGGAGCAGAGAAATATTCTTGAAATAAGGAGCAATGCCTATGGGCCTTATAAGGATAATATATCGGATGCACTTGATATAGCAGTGCCTCCATCAACGGTTCCCGAGTTCTTTGATGATATAGCAGCTCTTGCTGAAAAATATAACAACAATATCGTGTCTTTAGGACATATTGCCGATGGAAATATTCATAATTTTATCATGGGTGAAAATGGCAAATTGCCTTCTTACTACGAGGAATTAAAAGAAAAGATGTATAAAACTGCCTTAAAGTATGGAGGTACCGTAACTGCAGAGCATGGTACTGGAAAGACGAGAAAGAAGCATATGCCCCTTCAGTTTACTGAAAGGGAAATTGAAATTATGAAAAATATAAAAAATGCATTTGATCCAAATGGAATTCTTAACCCAGGAACTATAATGGATTGATATCTTTGAACAAGTAATTATTGGATTTATGTAAGCCTAATCTCTGTGATAAAATAAAGCTGCAGATAAATAGATTTTACTGCAGCTTTTATTTCAGTTTAAATTACATGATATTTCCGACCGATTCAGATTTAGTATTTACATATATAGTCCTTTTGTCCAATATGGATATTAACAGAAAAGCGCAGAGGCAAGTCAGCCATTCCATAAATATTACATGTGGAAAAATTCTAAAAGAAGGTATAGCTTCCCATAATAATAACACTATAATACCTGTTAAAGTAGTATAAAAAGCGGAACTCTTTCTACATAGACTTGGCATGAATATGGTAAATAAAAATACTATGGTAAAGGCTGTACAGAGACTTAAACCTATCGATATAGTTTTTAATATGCCTGACATGGACAAAGCTAATATAAATGTCAATATACCTATTAAAACTACAAATGTCTTGTTCATTACTATGAGCTTTTCACTTTTTATTCTTGGATTTATAAAGGATTTGTATATATCCTGGGTAAACAACGTAGATGCCCCCAAAAGTAAATTACAAGCAGTAGATACATCTGCGGCCCAGAGAGCTGCCAAAGTCAAACCTGCAGCTATGGGATTTAGAGACAGTATCATTTTAGGTAGAGCCAGAGTTGCACTCACATTGGGAAAAGAAGTTTTAGCTGCTATGCCTATTAAAGCACATAAAAATCCTATTGGAATCATGAGAAGCCCTGCTATTATAAATCCTCTTTTTGCGGTTTTTGAATCCCTGGCGGCAAAAGCTAATTGTACAGGCCCTTGCATGGACATAACCTGTGTGATCATAATGAGAAACCAGCTTAAAATTATCCATATGCCAGTACCCTCTACAGGACTGAAATAGTGTATATTTTGAGGAAGCTGTAATTTTATATTTTCAAATCCTCCTCTGGAAGCTACTGCCAGCAGGGTGCATAGTATAATTCCCGTATATTTTATGGGAACATTAAACATATTACATAATCCTGCAGACCACATTCCTCCTATGAAGGTTATTCCTATAAATACACAGGCGCTAACTACCATACCTGTTTTCAATGTGAATACTTCAGGAAGCAGTGAAGATAAAATGGATCCTCCTGCAATGTATTGAAGGGATACAATTACTACGAGAATAATTATCTGACATATAACACAGACAATTCTTCCCTTTTCATCATAGAATTTTCCAAATAATTCAGGGACAGTGGCTACATTGAACTCTCTGTATTTTCCCGCTGTTAGGAATCCCATCAAAATGGCTCCAGTACCCCAGGCCACGTTATACCAGCCTGCAGATAGACCTATGTCATAAGCTTGTTCTGCAACACCTATGGTAGAGGCTCCACCTATGGCAAGACCTATTAGTGAACAGGTTACAAGGGGAGTAGTTAGCTGTCTTCCTGCAAGAGTATAACTTTCTCCCCCTTTTAGAGCCTTTTTTCTAGCAAAAAAACTTATTATAAACAGCATTGATATATATAGAATTATGATTATCAGCGATATATTCATTTTATGACCCCCTCTTAATATAAATTCAAATATCGAATTCTAAAGTTTTGTAGTTTAATTAAATTGTGCATTGTCAGCTGTTCATTTATAATTGAACAATAAAAAAACGCCCCTGGCCAAGGGACGAAGCAGTCGTGGTACCACCCTAGTTAAGCAATAAAGTGAATTTCTGAAATTTTCAAGGTGGTAATAAAAAAAGCACCTGCGATTAAGGGACGAAGCTTAATCGTGGTACCACCCTATTTCAGAAACAAATTATTGTTTATCTCTTACTCTTAACGCAAGTTAAACGGCTCAGCCTACTAGTTATTAGAAATTTCAGCCTGCGGTTCAAGAATGTATTTCATAAATTATATCAAACAGTTTACACCAACCACTGCTTCTCTTTATGATACTATTTATTACTTTTTTCTATCTTCACCTGTATATAAAATCTATTATAAAATGAAATTGTCATAAATTCAAAATTTAAATATGCCTGATAACCTTATTGCAATAAAATATATGTGAATATCTACGGATATTTTAAAAATACGCCATGGGTCAAATACGAAATTTCTGAATGTTTATAATATTTATTGACATTGCCAAAAATTTGTAGTAAACTAACTTTTAGCGAATATATGTAAAATATTGATAGTGTATATTTTATATGTATAACGTTTACATAAATTTGCGATTTAAAACCTATATAAATTGTACAAGCATTGAAGTATATGGGAATTTTTAAGGAATATAATTTAATTGAATGATTCATTAAAATAGGGGGCAATAGAGTTGAAAAACAAAGTGATTGAAAATTTAAGGCAAATTGTAGGAGAAGACTGGGTTGTAGATGAACTATCTAAAATGCAAAGTTATCTTTATGATGAGACAGAACCTTTATTGAGACCAGAGGCGTCAAAAGATTGTGTAGTAGTTAAACCTGGTTCGCCGGGAGAAATATCTCAAATATTAAAATATGCCAATGAGGTTTTGATGCCTGTGGCTGTCAGAGGTGGAGCTACAGGAGTGTGTGCTGGAACTATACCTATAAAACCGAGTATTGTTTTATCACTTGAAAGGCTCAACAGTATTGTTGAACTAGATGAAAAGAATTTAATGATAACTGTTGAATCAGGAGTTACTTTAGGTAGTCTGCTGGAATTCTTAAGTAAAAACAGTAAATTGTTTTTCCCTATACATCCAGGGGATGAAGGGGCACAAATAGGAGGAATGGTTGCTGCAAATGCTGGAGGTTCAAAGGCTGTGAGACATGGAATCATGAGAAATCACGTAAAGGCACTGGAAGTTGTTCTTCCGACAGGTGAAATAGTTACACTTGGTGGTAAGCTCATAAAAAATAATGCGGGTTATGATTTGCTTCATATGGTGATTGGCAGTGAAGGAACTCTTGGAATCATTACGAAGGCGACTTTGAAACTCTACCCTGTAAATAAGTATTCTGGTACACTTCTGGTTTCATTTAATAACAGGAGAGAAGCCTGTGATGCAGTACCGGAAATACTTCAGGAAGGTATTTTACCGCTGGCGGTAGAGTATATGGATAGGGCAGCTGCTGTAAAGACTGCAAAAAAGCTTGGTACTACCTGGCCTGCTGCCGAAGGTTCCATAGATTTGATGTTTGTGCTGGATGAACACACCGAAGATGAACTGTATTCAAACAGTGAAAAGATTGTTGATATATGTAAAAAACACAATGCAGTTAACAGCATTATAGCAGAAACTGCAAAGGAACAGAGGAATATCCTGGAGATAAGAAGTGCTGCCTATGATTCTTATAAGGAAGTATTGGCAGATGTACTTGATACAGCTGTTCCTCCTTCAAGTGTACCGGATTTCTTTGATGACATAGCTGCATTGGCTAAAAAATATAATAATGACATAGTATCTCTGGGGCATATTGCCGATGGAAATATTCATAATTTCATCATGGGTGAAAATGGCAAGATACCTTCCTATTATGAAGAGTTAATGGTGGAAATATATAAGACGGCAATAAAGTACGGCGGTACAATAACAGCAGAACATGGGACCGGAAAAACAAAAAAGAAACATTTAGGCATTCAGTTTAGTGAACGGGAGATTCAAATCATGGAGGGAATAAAGAAGACGTTTGATCCAAATGGAATTCTTAGTCCCGGAAATATAGTTGATTGATTTTGTCAATGCTTATGAAAACTGCAGTTAGATTTTGTCACTGCAGTTTTTTATAAATATTATTTTTAATCCACAAAAAATGTGAATACATTTTGAACAACAGGTTTCTTATGATATTATAATAAGTAATATTAAAATATATCTTATATGATAAAAGAAGGGAAGGTGAGAAAGTCTATTATATTTATCAATATAATTAGGCGTTTATAATGATTAGTGAAGGTGAGCAAAAAGTATATGATACTTTAAATGAAATAGGTATCGAATATGAGAAGTATACCCATAAGCCAGTTTATACTGTAGAAGATGTGAATAGTTTGGATATACATATTCCAGGTGATCATACCAAAAATCTTTTTCTCAGGAATAGAAAGGGAAATGTTCATTATCTTGTAGTTTTGGAAGATTCAAAACAGGCAGATTTAAAAAAATTATCCAAACAGATAGGAAGTACTCCACTGTCTTTTGCTTCAGAGAAAAGACTGGGAAAGTATTTAGGGTTGAAACCCGGATCTGTAAGCCCTTTTGGACTGATTAATGATGATGACAAATGCGTGAGAGCAATAATTGATAATGATATATTCAAAGCGGAAAGAGTGGGGTTTCATCCAAATGTAAATACAGCAACACTGGTTATTTCAACTAGAGATTTCCAAAAATTCTTGAAATGGACTAAAAATAGGATATCTTATATGAAAATTTAAATACAAGGAGATGCTGCATGAGAAAAGGATACCTATATGCTGTATTATCAGCTGTATTATTTGGAAGCTGTGGTATTATAGTAAAAATTACTTTTTCAGAGGGCATGGATTCCATAAGTATATTGGCTTTACAATACATGGTAGCTATTCCGGTTATGTTTTTTACCATATCAGTTGTAGATAAAAATATTTTAAAAATAAATAGACAGGAACTTTATCATACAGCTGTTTTGGGAATACTAGGTGATACGCTCATGACAGTTTTTTACTATAAGGCATTTAACTATCTAGACGTTTCTATGGTTACCATATTACTTTATACTTATCCTATAATGGTTTTTTTTTACTCTTCTCTAGTTGAAAAAAATAGTTTTGGTTCTAAAAAGATTTTTGCTGTTGTCATGGCATTTATAGGATGTTTTTTAACTTTGGGATTAGTAAATAAATTGGCTTCATTTTCTGTGAAAGGCTGTGTATTTGGGATTTTGTCCGCAGTATTTTATGCTTTTATGAATATATATTCGGAGAAAAAAATGAAAAGCTTAAATTCACTTACTGTGAATTTTTATTCGATTGTTTTTTCGTTTTTGTCACTGATAGTTTTTATTTCTCCAGCAGCTCTATTTCAAAGGGAGTTTAGCATTAAACTCGTCATATGTATTATAATTTTAGCTGTGTTTTGTGGGATAATACCGCTGACTCTATTGTATGCTGCAATAAAAGATATAGGAGCTTTAAAGGTTTCAATAATAGGAAATCTGGAAATACCTACTGCCATGCTGCTTTCCTTTTTTGTATTGGGAGAATCAGTGACTCTGCTTCAGGTTTTTGGGGCAGCTGTGGTTATCTATGCTGTGTACTATATTAGGAAAGTGGATTGAATTTAAGGTATAATGTATGTGTGAGGCTATTTATATTAAAATTAAAAATGCAGGTGTTTAATATGGATTATGTACAGAATTCAATGTTTGATAAAAATGTATCTTCTCCCCTGGCTGAGAGGATAAGGCCCAGAAGTTTGGAAGAATATATTGGACAGCAGCATATACTTGGGAAGGGAAAAATACTCAGGAATCTAATATATACAGACAATATAAGTTCAATGATATTCTGGGGACCTCCTGGAGTTGGGAAGACCACTCTGGCCAGGATAATTGCTTCTATTACCAAAGCCAGATTTATAAATTTCAGTGCTGCCACTTCAGGTATAAAGGAAATAAAGGAAGTAATGACAACTGCTGAAAAAAATCGAAGAATGGGTATCAGGACAATTCTCTTTGTAGATGAAATTCACAGATTTAATAAGGCACAGCAAGATGCTTTTCTTCCCCATGTGGAAAAGGGAAATATCATACTCATAGGAGCCACTACGGAAAATCCTTCTTTTGAAATAAATTCTGCACTACTCTCAAGGTGCAGGGTTTTTGTACTTCATCCTCTTGATACAGGAGATATTGTCAGCCTGTTGAAGAGGGCAATAGAAGATAAAAGAGGTTTTGGTTATTTAAAAGTAAATATCACAGATGATATGCTTAAAACCATAGCCATATACGCAAATGGAGACGCGAGGTGTGCCCTGAATGTACTGGAAATTGTCATAATGAGTTGTATTGACAATGTGGGTACCTCCAATGTAACTAAAGAAGCTGTTGAGCAGTGTATAAACAAAAAAACACTGCTATACGACAAAAATGGAGAAGAACACTACAATCTTATTTCAGCACTACACAAATCCATGAGAAATAGTGATGTGGATGCGGCCATCTACTGGCTGGCTAGAATTCTAGAATCGGGGGAAGATCCGCTTTATGTTGCAAGGAGAATAATACGTTTTTCCTCGGAGGATATAGGAATGGCGGATCCAAGGGCCATGGAAGTGGCAGTTTCCGCATATAATGCAGTTCATTTCATAGGAATGCCTGAATGCAGTGTAAATCTTACGGAAGCCGTGGTTTATATGTCATCTGCTCCAAAGTCAAATTCTCTCTACAGGGCATACAACAGTGCCAAAAAAGATGCACTTGATACTATTTCCCAGGGTGTTCCGCTGCATCTCAGAAATGCTCCTACTAAGCTGATGCATGATTTGGGATATGGAAAAGGTTATAAATATGCCCATGATTTTAAGGAAAAAACGACAGACATGCAGTGTCTGCCGGATAATTTAAAGAATAGACAGTATTATTTTCCATCTGATGAGGGTTTCGAAGAGAAAGTAAAACAAAAATTGTTAAGTATAAGGAAAATAAAGAACAGATATTAAATTTGCCATAGAATTATTATATGAAACTGAATTTCTAAGACTGCGGGGTAAGTACTTTTTAGTTATAGAATTTTTTAAAAATATCTAAAGGGACAATGTCTGAAGGGTTGTATATTCATAGACTGCATTGAAGAAATATATTTTTTAAATCTGTTGTTTAGAACTCTCCAGTTTATATTTTGAATAAATGTAGAAATATATTTTTTCCTGTCTGTTCCAAAATCCATGAAATAGGCATGTTCATAAACATCCATCACAAGTATTGGGCATGATAACCACACTGCTCCGTTGTCATGAGAATCGCTTCCTATTATATGAAGCTTATTATCGAGAGAATCAATTGATAATACCACCCAGCCCCTAATGGATAGCCCTACGTTTGTAAAATAGGATATAAAAGTATTATAAGAAGAAAATTGATTTTTTATGACATCGAAGATGGGACCTTGGGGGGTGTTGCTTCCTCCAGTCATGTTTTCAAAATAGAGATTGTGAAGTTTTACACCATCCAGGGCATATGTTTCACCGCGCTTAAGACTTCGCATTGCTGAATAGGTTGAATTGCTGTCTTCATAGTTGGCAGCTATATAGGTAGTATTCCAGATTTTATTCAGCGTGTTTACATAACCTAGATATAATTTATAATGTTCGTCTAACTGCTTTGTCGTAATGCCTTTAACTGATTTAAAATCGAAAGTTTCAGGTTTTATATTGCTCATGAAATCACCTCTACATAATATACTAATACATAATATGTAATGAATCCTAAAAGTGTTAGGATATTACAAATTATCAATTAATTTTTAATTAAGAAAGGATTGACATGTAGTGAACAGCTTGATAATCTATAAATCTACGGAACATAAGAATACAGAAAAAATTGCTCTTGGAATTAACGGTATTCTAAAAGGAAAATTAGTGAAGGCAGAGGAAGTAAATACAGATCAATTCAACATGTATGATTTGATAGGGTTTGGTTCCGGAATATTTTATGGCAAGTTTCATAAAAGCATATTAAATTTGGTGGAACATTTTGAAAAAGTTGAAAATAAAAAGGCATTTGTTTTTTCCACCAGTGGACAGGGTAAAGAAAACTATAACGATTCACTCAAGAGTATACTTGAAAGCAAGGGTTTTGATGTGATCGGAAGTTTTGCCTGCAAGGGTTTTGATACTTTCGGACCATTCAAAATTTTTGGAGGTATAGCTAAGGGAAGGCCCAATGAAAATGATATGAAAGCAGCAGAGGATTTTGCAGTTAAATTATTGAAGAAAAATTCATAAAAAAATGAACTGCGGATATAAAATTTAAGGATAAAAAGCTGATGGTTCTACATTGGCTTTTTTATTTTTTAAATTTTCAAGATGATTTGTAATCGATATTGAAAATGGAGAAATAATCCTAACTACCAGCACCTTTTTTTCACCACATCATATATTATAGTAGAAGCCAATGACAAAATTGTCAATTACATTTATAAATACTTTTGCTTTATTTTAAAAAGGAGGATTTTGTTTATGAATTATATGTCTAGATCTTATAAAGACAACTGTGATCCATGTAATAATATAAAAAAAGAAACGAATTGTACAACTATTGTAAAATGCAGTTGCCCTAATTCAACTACGTTACCTGCTGCTACGGTTTTGGGTACTACTTTTACCCTTACGTCCTTAACATTAAATACCAAGGGATTGAAAGATCCATGTGTTAAGCTTGAATTTTCCAGTAATCTTGTTGCAGCTGTTGCCTTTACTGGAACTGTAAGTTTCCAAGTATTTAAACAGTGTGGAAATCAAGTTAACCCCATTCCTGTAGGACCGGCATCAACTTTTGACTTGGTGGCATTAGTTGCCAGCGAGACATTCTCATTTTTCGTTTGTGACTGTGATTGCAACTGTTTTGATGACTGCTGTAACTATACTGTAGTTGCAACTGTTACTAGTGCAGTTACCGTTGGCACACTTGCTATCAACAATGCGACACTGGGAGCAATAGCTACATGTGGAAGTTCATGTTAACGACATGATTATATCAAAACTCAAGGTAAGTAACCTTGAGTTTTTTTGTGGCTATCATTGGTGCATTGGAATAATAAAAGAGAATATACATGGATTTCTTGGGGAAAATATGTTATGATCCTGATACACAGCTCTATTGAGAATTAATCTAAAAATAATCAAAATAAATACCTGATTTTAAAATAAGGAGATGAAAAAAATGATTGTTACGACTACAAACATCATAGAAGGAAAGAAAATCCTGGAATACAGGGGAATTATTTTTGGTGAAGTGATTTCCGGTGTTGATTTTGTCAAAGATATTGCTGCAGGGCTTACCAATTTTTTTGGAGGACGTTCAAAATCTTATGAAGGAGAGCTCATACAGGCAAGGGAAGAAGCGTTGAAGGAATTGGAGGATAGGGCATCTGCAGCTGGAGCCAATGCAGTCATTGGTGTGGATATTGACTATGAGGTGCTGGGACAAGGTGGAAATATGATTATGGTAACTGCATCAGGGACGGCAGTTTTAGTTGAGTAACACTGATAGTTATGTTTTTGAATTCAATAATTGTTTGATGGAGAAAAAATCTAATGCTTACGTAAATCACCTGTATGTCTGTGAAGATTTCACCGTAAGCATTAATTCTGTTGCAAATAACTATTTTACAGCCAGCTGCATATTGGATAATATCTCAAAAATTTCATTTATATCAGGTAATTGATTTGGTGGATATACTTTAACCCATGTTACAATGCCATTTTGATCTATTAGTACATTTGCTCTTTGGGATGTACCGTCTTTTTCAACAAACAGCCCATAATCCTGAGTGACTTTACCATGGGGCCAGAAATCGGCAAGAATGCTTAGATGTTCAAGTACAAGTGCAGCTGCCCATACTTTTTTTGACGGCTGTGCATCGACACTTATGCCAAAGGGTATCGTGTTTAACTTTTGAAAACTATCCCAGCTGTTTTCAAGTGATCTCATCTGATCTGTACATATAGGTGTCCAAGCAAGAGGATGCCAGGAAAGCAGTATATTTTTACCTCTATAATTTGATAAATTTATAAGTTGATGGTGATTGTCTTCTAATGAAAAGTTTGGTGCAGCATCTCCTATAGCAATTAGCTTCATGATTATCTCCTCCTTATTATTCAGATATAGTATTCCGCATTCAGATGTATATATTCTAAAACAATTTATTCAGTTTATTGTCAATATTTTTGGCTTGTTTTATGATTTTTGAAAGAGCGTGATTTAACAAAAAGGGCGTAATTCTCCTATCTTCTATAAGTTGGAGATGAATAGTCCTTGTTATTTTAGGTTCGATGCCTAAAATAATAACTACTTGACGAATTATTATATATGATGTATTCTAAAATCAGTGGTAAATAT
>NZ_JAJJPB010000037.1:0-24103 GCF_020908015.1 Clostridium aromativorans | reverse complement strand
TGAGCATCGGAATGAATGTTTTGACGAAATATTGCGAAGTTAATAGCAATTTATAAGAAAATTAGTAATAGCGAGCAGTTCAAGGAAAGACTCGAGTGAGGAGCAGAGCTTACTCATGTAAGTGAGCACCGCAGCGAAAGACTTGACGAAGGAATGCGAAGTTAGTAGTAATTTTCGGTAAAAATATCTGGTGGCAATAACGTGAAGGCAACACCCCTTACCATTTCGAACAGGAAGGTTAAGCTTCACAGTGCCCATGGTACTGCAGGGGAGGCCCTGTGGGAGAGCAGGTCGTCGCCAGGTAAATATATGGATCTTTAGCTCAGTTGGTTAGAGCAACCGGCTCATAACCGGTTGGTCCGGGGTTCGAGTCCCTGAAGGTCCACCATATGGGGGTATAGCTCAGCTGGGAGAGCATCTGCCTTGCACGCAGAGGGTCAAGAGTTCGAATCTCTTTATCTCCACCATACGAGTAACAATTTGTTACTCTTTTTTTAGTTATCATATATAGCGCTTAATATTCGTCTGTTGACTGAAAAAGTTAAAGTTTTAAATCCTTTTAAAGACCAAAAGTTATGTCTATTTTTGGCCTATTTTTTATATATTTATTTTTTTATATATTGAGTAAAATCAAATTAGTGTGAAAATTTATTTGATTTTAGCAGGGATTTTAAGTTGTAAGTAGAATATATAAACTAAGTGCAAAGTAAGAGGAGGAATTGCTTATGAAAAATTATTCAACAAAATATTTAAGAAATGTAGGAATTATTGGTCACAGTGGATCTGGGAAAACTACATTAACAGAAGCAATACTTTACTATACGAAAGCTACAGATAGATTTGGGAAAATTGAAGATGGAAATACTGTTAGTGATTATGACACTGAAGAAAAAAAGAGAAAAATATCTTTATCTACATCAATAGTTTCTTGTGAATATAATGATGTAAAGATAAATTTAGTTGATATGCCAGGATATTTTGATTTTATAGGAGAAACTGTGGAAGGATTAAGAGCTGTTGATACAGCAATGATTGTTGTATCAGGTGTATCAGGAATACAGGTAGGGACAGAAAAATCCTGGGATTATTTAAATAAGAACAATTTACCAAGAGCCTTTTATGTGAATAAGCTAGATAGGGAAAATTCTAATTTTGGAAAGGTGATGGAAGAATTAAAGCAGAAATTTGGTATATCTGTAGTACCTGTTCAGTATCCTATAGGTAAAGAAAGCGATTTTAAAGGTGTTGTAAACGTTATTTCAAGAAGAGCTAGGATATTTAATAGTAAAACTAAAGCTATGGAAGAAGGGGATATACCTGAAGATATTTTAGAAAAAGTAGATGAATGTAAAAATATGATAATGGAAGCCGTAGCAGAGACAGATGAAAAACTTTTAGATAAATATTTCGATGAAGGTACTTTAAGCGATGAGGATATATATGAGGGTTTAATAAAGGGGTGTTCAAAGGGAGAAGTAGTGCCTGTAATGTGTGGTTCTGCTTTAACTGGAATAGGAATAGAGACTTTTATTGAAGATATAATTGAATGTTTTCCATCACCAGAAAATATAGAGCCTATTAAAGTTATAGATATAAAAAATGACTCTGAACACACTATAAAAATAGATGAAAAAGAACCTTTTTCAGCATTTGTTTTTAAAACTATAGCGGATCCTTTTGTTGGTAAATTATCTTTGTTTAGAGTTATAACGGGAAAGTTGAAATCTGATATGACAGTGCATAATGTTAAAAAGAACAAAAATGAAAAAATGGGATCCATGTATTTTCTAAGAGGTAAACAGCAGATTCCTGCCTCTGAAATAACGGCTGGGGATTTAGGCGCTGTATCTAAACTACAATTTACAAGTACGGGGGATACACTATGTTATCCTAAGTCCTCTGTGATATTTGAAGATATTAAATTTCCGCAGCCTGTAATTTCAATGGCAGTTTTACCTAAATCTAAAAATGATGAAGATAAAATATTAAACGGATTGAATAAGATGGTAGAAGAAGATCTTACTTTTAAAATATCTAGAGATACGGAAAATGCAGAGGTGATAATATCTGGATTGGGCGAGACTCATATTGATGTAATATCATGTAAATTAAAATCTAAATTCGGTGTGGAAGTTGTTTTACAGGAACCAAAAGTACCTTATAGAGAAACCATAAAGAAAATTTCAGATGTTCAAGGGAAACACAAGAAGCAATCAGGAGGACATGGACAATATGGAGATGTGAGAATTAAATTTGAGCCCAGGACTGATGGGGAAGATGATTTAGAGTTTGTGGATAAAGTAGTAGGAGGGGTAGTACCTAGACAGTATATACCAGCAGTGGAAAAAGGTCTAAGGGAGTGTGTAAATCATGGAGTATTGGCTGGCTATCCTGTAATAAGATTAAAAGCCACACTTCATGATGGCTCATATCATCCTGTAGATTCATCAGAAATGGCATTTAAAGTTGCAGCCTCACTAGCATATAAAAAGGGACTTATGGAAGCTGAACCAATATTATTGGAACCTATTGAACATGTGGAGATATCTGTTCCCGAGCACTATATGGGAGATATAATTGGGGACATCAACAAAAAACGAGGAAAAGTACTGGGAATGGAGAGTTCAGAAGGAAATCAAATAATAATAGCCGAAGTTCCTCAAGCTGAAATGTTTAAATATGCTACAGATTTAAGATCCATGACCCAGGCCAGAGGAAGTTTTACTATGAGATTTGAAAGATATGAAGAGGTGCCAAGTTCTGAAGCAAATAAGATAATAGAAAATAAGAATAAAATAAAAGTTAAAGAAGGGTAAAATAAGTTAATAAAAGACTGGTGTACAATTAAATTTGTGCACCGGTCCCTTCAATCAAGTAACTTTATTAATTCTTCAAAAAATCTGCTGCCATCTGACTATAAACTGCTGCTCCTATAGGAAGACAGTTCTCATCAATAGTAAAATGATTGGAATGCTGGGAATACATCCATCCTTTTTCTTTGTTTCCACCGCCAAGTATCATAAATGTACCCGGTACCTTTTCAAGATATGAGGAAAAATCTTCAGAACCCATGATCTTACCTACCTGAATAATATTTTTTTCACCTATCAATTTGGCCACGGACTTCCTGGCAAATTCAGTGGATTTATCGTCGTTAATAGTGGGTTTAAATCCATCTTTATATTTAAAGTCATATTTGCAGCCATAGGCACTGCAGACACCATCTATTATTTTCTTCATCCATTTTGGCATCATTTTCCTGGAATTACTGGATAGAGCCCTGTTCATCCCTGTCATCTCAACTTTACCGGGAACCACATTAAATCTTTCCCCTGCCTTTACAGTTCCAACATTTATAACTATGGGATTCCTGGCATCGTTGAATCTGCTGACAATGGTCTGGAACCCTTCCATAATGGCTACTGCACAGGGCATTGCATCCACTCCCTGCCAGGGTGATGAGCCATGACAGGATTTACCCTCTACAGTAAGCTGCCATTCATCACCGGATGCCATAAAAGGTCCCTTTTGAACCACTACCTTACCCGTCTCAATCATTCCAAAAGTATGCATTCCAATAATCATATCCACTTTTGGATTTTCAAGTGCCCCATGCTCTATCATATAATCGGAACCGCTTGCGGCCTCTTCAGCAGGTTGAAAAATGAACTTTACACTGCCGTTTAATTTGTCTTTTAAAGCCGATAATATTTTTGCAGCCCCTAAAAGTTCCGCAATATGAGTATCATGACCACAGGCATGCATATAACCCGGATTTTTTGAACTGTATGGGAGCCCTGTATCCTCTGTAACTGACAATGCATCGATATCAGCCCTAAGTCCAATGACTTTTCCAGTCCCCTTTCCCTTTAAAAGTCCAATAACTCCTGTTCTACCTGTAGTAGCCACAGCTATACCCATTTTTTCAAGTTCACGGGCTATGATTTTTGATGTTCTCACTTCTTCAAAAGATGGCTCCGGATGCATGTGAAAATCCCTTCTGAGATCCACCATCCAGGGTTTAATTTTTTGAGCTTCTTCCATGATGGTCATTTTTATCATCTCCAAACTAGATAATTCTCATTAGAACCTTAAAATTATTTACTATACTCTCTTTATAAGGCATATTATTTAAGGTATCTTAAGGCTATTTTTTTATAAAATTTAATGGCATCCAAATATTTGCTTATTTCTATATATTCATTTGCTTGGTGTGCTATTGATTCTTCACCTGGACCATAAATAAATAATGGAAAATTGGTTTTTAATCCAGAAACAAATGTGGATGCATCTGTATAATATTTTGCTCCTTTAAATTTGTGTTCATAATTAAATAATTCATCTGCTGTAGATTGTGCCAATTCAACGAATGGATCATCCATTGAAGTTTCAACTGCTATTAAGTTATTTAATATTTTTAATTCAAATTTAGCATTGGAATTTTTTTCGATTTCTTTTATTAGGAATTTAATATCTGATATAATTTCTTGATGATTTTGTCCTGGAACTGTACGTATGTCCATTTGCATTTTACATATGTTAGGAACCATATTAGTCCTGATTCCGCCGGAAATAATAGAAATATTTAAAGTTGGCTCTCCAAGCAGGTTGTTTTCCTTATATTTAAATTTAAATCTGTTGTGGAGAATGTTTATTAAAGAATTCATATTTTCAATTGCATTAATTCCCTTATCTGGCATTGAACCATGTGCAGTTTTACCATAAGAAATCACCTCAAGCCATAATGCTCCTTTATGAGAAATAAAAATTTCATTGCTGCTTGGTTCTCCGATTATCATCGCCCCTATATTTTTTAAAATACCATCTTGTATTACTGCTTTTGCTCCAAGGCTATCAACTTCTTCACCTGCAGTAGCAGCTAAAATGAGATCACCTTCTAAAGGGATCCCCTCTTTAGCGATTTCAACCATAGCCATTGTTAAAGCAGCCAGTCCACCTTTCATATCTGATGCTCCACGGCCATAAAGACGTCCGTTTATTTCCTGTACCTCAAAAGGTTTGTATTTCCAGGGAATATCTCCTGGTGGTACTGTGTCCATATGTCCTGAAAATACTAAACTTTTTTTGTTACCATTTCCTTTAAGCTTTGCTATTAAATAAGCACGGTTTTCTTCTATAGGACGTATGGTTGAGGCGATGCCGTTTTCATTTAATTCTTTAGCGATTATTTTGGCAATTTGTTCTTCATTACCAGGAGGATTTACACTATTAGTATTTAAAAGCTCTTTAAGAAACTCAATTTGTTTTTCCATTTATATTCACCTCTTTCTTTTCATGTATTGTGAACGCAATACTAGTGGAAATAAGGCAGGCAACGACAAGAAAGGCAAATGCTATTCCAAACGAACCTCCAGCCATTTGAACTAGAAATCCTATTGCAATTGGTGAAATAAATCCTGCAATTTGACCGGCAAAATTAATAAGTCCGGAGGATGAACCCATTACCTCAGAAGGTAAAATATTCATTGGGAGAGCCCAAATACCGCCAAATGCCATGCAGACGAAGAATCCAGTAAAAGTTAAAAAAGTCATAGCTAATGCTTCATTTGGAGTTATATAAGTTAAGATTAAACAGAGAGCTGTAGATATTAAGGAAATTATAATTACAAAGCGGCGCTTACCGACAAAATATTTATCGGAAAAATAACCTCCTGCAACAGTTCCTATTGTTCCTGCGAAGAAAGGTAGTGATGCAATTATGCCCATCTTTACTAATTTAAAACCACGTGCATTTACTAAATAAGTGGGTATCCAGGAAGAAAACCCCCAAAACACTATGTCAAAAGCGAAAAAAGTAAAAAATATTTTCCATACCACAGGAAGTTTAACAACATCCCTAAAACTTAGTTTATTAGCTGAGCATTCTTCAGGGTCTTTTTCATTGATTATTTTTAATTCCTCAGGGGATATCATATTGCTATCTTCAGGTTTATTTCTTACAAAGTATAAGATTAATGCAACAACTATCATGCCTGGAATAAACAGAAAATAAAATACAGATCGCCAACTGAAGGCTGCCATAATTCCTACTACAAATAAAGGTGCAATTGCAGGACCTAAAGAGTTTGAAGACAGCATAAAAGAATTGGCGGTTGCCCTTTCTTTTTTTGGGAACCAGGTGGAAACGGTTTTCCACGAACCTCCCGGAAAACTGGCCTCACCCAGGCCAAATAGGAATCGAATGATCAACATGCTAAGCAGCGAAGTAGCCATACCAGTAAAGGCAGTAAATGCTGACCACCATGAAACGGCTATAGCCATGACTTTTCTGGCCCCAAATTTATCTGCCAGCATACCCCCTGGGATTTGAAAAAGTGCGTATCCTAAGAAAAATGCACTTATCACAACACCCATTTCAACTGATGTCAAATTAAAATCCTTAGCGATATATGGTATGGCAACAGTCATTACCATTCTGTCCATGTAGCATACAGTCCATGTGATAAATAAAATTAGTAAGATTATATTTCTTTTTTTTGGCATGCTTTTTCCCTTCCTTTAATTCATAATATTCTGGATTTTAGAACGCTAATATTAATATATTAGAATTGAACAGAAAAATGTATTATTTTTTTAGTAGTACATTTCCATTACCTTTATTGACAATCTTATTATTCTTTACTTCAATTTTCCCATTGACTAGTACATATTTTATCCCGTCAGGATAATGAAATGGATCATTAAATGTGGAATTATCAATGATTTTATTTTCATCAAATATTGTGATATCCGCTTTCATCCCCTGCAGTATCATTCCTCTGTCTCTAATTCCATATCTTTGAGCAGGGTATGATGTTATTTTTCTTATAGCTGTAGTTAGAGATATTAAATTTTCTTGTCTTACATATTTACCAAGTATTTTTGGAAATGTGCCATATAATCTTGGGTGTGGTTTGCCGCCATATAGTCCATCTGTTCCAACCATTCCTAATTCGTGTTTTAAAATAGTTTTTACATCATCTTCACACATCATATATACTGCCATTCCAACTGCACCGTCTTCTTTTATTAATAAATCACATACTACATCTATAGGTTCTTTATTCATTTCGTCTGATAGCTGTTTAATGGTTTTCCCTAAGCATTTCTGGCTATTTTTGGATTTCACTGAAGTTATAAGTATTCCGTCCCACCCGCCTAGATTAGCATAATTGTCCCAACCGGCTTTTGAAGTCAGCCCATCCACGGGAGACTCCCCGTTTATCTGCCTATTGACTTTAACCCTGATATCTTTATCTGAAATTCTTGCTTTCATTTTTTCATTTCCCCCATCGAGAACCCATGGAGGCAGAACCTGTCTTAACATGGTACTGCATGAATCATAAGGATATTGATCAAAGGTTATGTCAAATCCATCTTCTCTAGCTAGCTCAATCATTTTGATAACTTTATCTATGGATTTATGCCAATTATTTTTTCCACCAGCTTTTAAATGGGAAATTTGAAAGGAGACTCCGGTTTCTTTGGTTAGATTAATTACCTCCTGCACTGAATTTATCAAATCATTTCCTTCATTTCTCATGTGTATTCCTACCACACCATTATTTTCAGCAACTATTTTACAGGTTTCTATCAGTTCTCTATTAGTTGCAAATACTGTTGGGACATATATCATACCTAGAGACATACCGAAGGCTCCTGACTTCATAGATTCATCGATAATTTGTACAATTTTTTTTATCTCATCATCATTGGGTTCTCTACTGTCAAAACCCATTACCATAAGCCTTGCGGCTCCGAAAGTTACCAAATATCCAGCATTAATTGACGGTTGCTTTTTTTCAACTTCTTTTAGGTATTGTTCTAACGTATTCCAGTTGAAGTGAATTTCAGGATATTCTCCGAATATTCCATAAATATAATTTCTCCAATTTTCTTTGTCTTCGTTTTTTATTGGGGCAATTCCTATTCCACACTGGCCGTTTATTTCAGTTGTTACACCCTGCATTAATTTCTCTGAGGCCGTTGGTTCACCAAGTATCCTTAGATCTCCATGGGAATGTGCATCGATAAAGCCAGGACAAACAATGAGATCTTCAGCATCAACTATTTCATTTGCATCTTTTTCTGAAATATTTCCTATGTGAGATATAGTATCGCCTATTATGCCTATGTCTGCTTTATACCAGGGATTTCCGCATCCTGATATGATCTTTCCATTTTTTATTACAATATCGTACAATTTATAAACCCTCTTTCTAATAACTTATTTGGTATATCTTATCACTAGCATATAGCATTTACACTGTTCCAATAATATAAAAATAATGGCTGAGTTTTGTACTACTCAGCCATCTCCATTAATTTTAAGGATATGGTTATATTTATTCTTTCTTCAGAATTTCTGAGATCAACATTTAGCAGTTCATTAATTTTATTAAACCTATATTTTATAGTATTATAATGTAAATACATTTTTTCAGAAGTAACCTTAAGGTTCCAATTGTTTTTTATTAAATAGTATAGTGTATTTAGCAAATCTCCATTATTTTTTTTATCGTGATCTATTAATTCCTGTAAATTAGATAAATAAAAATTTTTTGCAGCATTACTTTTATATATTAGCGACAATAATTTATATATACCAAGTTCATCATAAGAAATTACGTTATTACACTTGTATATAATTCGTCCTAATTTTACTGCCATTTTAGCATTTTTATAGCTTATATGAGAATTCATTACTGATGATTCATAATTTCCAATTCCTATAGTAGCTGTAAAATTGGTTTTTTTTAGTATGTTTGCATTTATTTCTCTGCATATTTTTTTTAACTTGTTGGAAAATTTTAATTTATCTTTATATATAGGCTTAATTAATAAGGTAAGGCTATCATTGAATGTAGTATAGGGAACTTCTTTAAAATATTTCTTTAAAATTTTTATTGCAGATTTAAATATGATTAGTTTTGTATTTTCAAGACTATAATTCATTTTTTTGTTCTTTATTTTTAGATAATTCATCTTGAAATTATCTATATCTACAATAATAGATATTATCCCTGCGTCAAAATTCCAATTATAGAGTTTGGATCTATTTTTTACTTCTTCACTTGTTTTTATATTATTTGTTATTAAGTCTCTTACAAATTCATTTCTATATTTTTCTTCTATTTGCATGTTGGATATTTTTTTTTGAATATCGAGTTTTAATACCGTACTTGCGTGTTCTACAACCATTTTATTGTATTCAGACACATATTTATTTTTTATTTTTTCGTTGGATATAATAATATATCCATAATTTTTTTTATCTATATTTATTGGATAATGATCATATAACGACAAAATTTTATCTATTTCAAATGATTTAATGTCATTAAAGAATTTGGAAAACTTATCCAAATTTGAATTGACGTATTTTTTATCAAAATATGTATCATAAAATGCAACATCGATTTTCAATATATTTCCCAGGGTATCAACTATTTGTTGTGTGTTACCTCCATTTATAACAAGAGAAGTAAATGATCTATGAATATTTTCGGAATACTTTAGTTTTAGAGCTTGTTGATTTATAATTAAAGAAAGTACAGGATTTATAATGTCTATAAATGCACAATAAGAAGGTATCTGTATTATTGGAAAGGATAGGTTGTCAGCTGTTTTGAGCACTTTATCCGGGAGTGCATCGATAAACCTGTTGAGTTTTATGCCAAATGCAGAAGCACCTGAATTTTCAATTTTAATTATCAATTCTTCAATTTTATTAGGTACATATTTCATCCAGTAACCAGTTGTAATAAAAAATTCGCCGCCCTTTAGCCATTTATACATATCTGGTGCTTCCATGACAGTGACGGATTTAACCCTTCTGTTTGTTCCATCATGTCCTGCTAATATTTTAAAGTCAGAGAAACTTTTAATTTTAAGCATATTTTCAACTGTTATTGACATATAATCTCCCCCTTTTTTATTAATTGTTCTATTTTTAATATATAATATATGTTGGAAGTTTTCTATTTATAAATTTTGATTGAAATCCTGTAGATAGGGTAAAAGTAAAGTTATCTGATATATTTTCAAATTTTTAAGCTTATGTATATTTTGGCTGTTTAGAATAAATAATAATTTTGTTAATAAGTACTTAATCTACAGGAGATAGATAATATGTCTGAATATAAAATGAATATAAAAGGGAAGATTGTTTTAGAGGATTATAGTAGTGTATATGATTATATGTCGATAATAGGGGAAAATGACAATTTGACGATAGAGATAGATGGAGATGATGATGAAAATAAAGAAATAATATGCAATATGCTGAAGAATAAAAAATTTACTGTTAGCTTAAATGAAACTTGTGATGGAAAGCGGCGTTACATAAAAGCATTTAAAATGTAGGGAATAAATTAAAAAAATAAAAATTGTATGGTATAATAAAAAATTATAAGAACTATGTCGTATGTAAAATAATGTTAAACTGTTGATAAGGGGAGAAATGTATGATTAAATTGTATATGACAAGGCATGGAGAAACATTGTGGAATACTGAAATGAGAATGCAGGGTAGAAAGGATTCACCTCTTACTGAGAGAGGAATTCGACAAGCTAATTTATTAAGAAAAAGATTGGAAAATATTGATTTTAGTGTGGTGTATTCCAGTCCGTCGGGTAGAGCAATAAAGACTTCAAAAATATTAGTAAATTCCAAAAATATACCCATAATAAAAGATGAAAGGCTTATGGAAATAGATTTAGGAGAATGGGAAGGTTTTGATCAAAAACAAATTGAGAAAAAAAACTCAGAACAGCTTCATAATTTTTGGACTAACCCTAAAATTTATGAGCCAATTGGCGGCGAGAAATTTGAACAGGTGAGAGCAAGAATAATACCCTTAATTAAAGAAGTTATAAATAAATATGAGAGCAAAAGTGTATTATTTGTAACTCATGCTGTGACTTTAAAGATAATAATGTCATATTTTCAGGGTATGTCTTTGGATGAGTTATGGCATACACCCTATATTCATCAGACGAGTTTGAGTCAAGTAAATATACAAAATGGACAAGCTACGGTTGTGTTATATGGGGATTTGTCACATTTAGGGAAGGTGAAAAAGGTAGAGACAATATAAATTGCAATTAAAATTAATATATATTTTAAAAAATGGATAAAATATCAGATATATTGAATATATGAATGTAAATTGCTTAATATTAGCTTATATAGAAGTTGATTAAAAGGGATATAAATAATATTATTAAATAAAGGTCAAAGAAAGTCAAAGTCAGAAGGTGATAAGGTGGCAAGACTGTCAGATATAATAGAAGAATTTATAAAAGATATGTTTAATAATAGCGATGAAACTCAGCTTCAGATTGGAAGAAATGATTTGGCCAACTATTTTAGTTGTGCTCCTTCCCAGATAAATTATGTGTTGACTACTAGATTTACTATGGATAAAGGTTATTATATAGAAAGTAAAAGAGGTGGCGGCGGATGTATAATTATAAGAAAGATTGAGTTTAATTGCAATAAAAATTTGCTTAAAACCATAATCAGAAAGATAGGAGATAGTATAACTTATAATTCAGCTGTAAAGATCATAGAGGGATTATTTGAAGAGGAAGTAATAACGGAAAGGGAAAATATGATATTAAAGACTGTAATAAATGATAGGACGTTAAACAATGTTCAACTTGAGAGCAAGAATAAATTGAGGGCAGAGATATTAAAGGCAGTTATGGTGCTTATATTTAATACACCTAAATTTGTTATTAATAGATAAATATGTGATATAATAAAATTGTGTTAAAGTAATAACAATATATATGGGAGTGATAATGTGCTTTGTGATATATGTAAAAAAAATGAAGCTACAGTTCATATAACGAAGATAATAAATGGTTCCAGACGGGATATTAATTTATGTGAAAAATGTGCCATGGAAAAAGGGGAACTTAATTTTGTACCTCAGATAGATTTTGTATCTCCATTTAGTTTCCAGAATATATTAGGCGGAATTATGGATTATATGATAAATGCCAATAACGAGCAGTATAAGAGTTTTGATATATCCTGTAAAAATTGTGGAACTTCATATAATGAATTTAAAAAAACAGGTCTTTTAGGATGCAGCGAGTGTTATAAAAACTTTAGCAATATTTTAGGCCCAATTATTAAAAGAGTTCAGGTTAATTTAGATCATAAAGGGAAAATACCAAAAAGAGCTGGAAAAAATATGATTAAAGAGAAAAAGCTTTTAAAATTGAAAGCAGATCTTAAAAATGCAGTGTCTCTAGAAGAGTATGAGAAGGCAGCCACAATAAGAGACATGATAAAAGACATAGAGGGACAAAATGGGCAAAATAAAGATAACAGAAAGGAGGATTAGCTGTGGACAATTGGATTACTACTTGTGATAATAAGGAAGATTTGGTTATAAGTAGCAGAATGAGGCTGGCGAGAAATTTGGCTAAAGTTCCTTTCCCTCGTAAATTAAATGTAGAAAGGAGCAGGGATGTAATAAAAGGTATAGAAAATGCTTTTTATACTTCACCGGAAATTAGACAGGAATTTAAAACTAATTATTTATGGGAAAAAAATAATAATGAGAGGCAGCTTTATCTGGAAAAACATCTTATAAGCAAAAATTTAATAGAAAATAGTGATAAAACCGCTTTTATTCTCAATGATAAAGAAACCGTAAGTATTATGATAAATGAAGAGGATCATGTAAGAATTCAGTGTATAACAGCAGGATTAAATTTAGAAGAAGCCTATAGCTTAAGTGATAAAATTGATGATCTTCTTGAAGAAAATCTAGAATATGCCTTTGATGAAAAGTTAGGTTATTTGACAGCATGTCCTACTAATATTGGCACGGGATTGAGAGCATCTGTTATGCTGCATCTGCCGGCACTTTCACTGAATAATCAAATGAATGGACTGTTGAATGCATTGGCCCAGGTTGGAATGACCATTAGAGGATTGTATGGTGAAGGCTCTAAACCTGTGGGAAACATATACCAGATTTCTAATCAGATAACTTTAGGACGAAGTGAAGAAGAAATATTAAGCAGCTTAAAGGCTATAGTTATTCAGGTGATAAATGAGGAGAAAATTTCCAGAGGCAGTCTTATGAAAAAATATAAATATGAGCTGGAGGATAGAATTTATAGAGCACTTGGTGTATTGAGATCAGCTGTACTTTTAAATTCAAATGAATGCCTGAAGCTTTTATCCGATGTAAGATTGGGAGTAGAGATGGGAATAATTAATGATGTGAATAAAGTTACATTAAATGATCTTTTAGTGAATATACAACCGGCTGCTATACAAAAGCAATATGATAAAAATTTGTCGAGTAATGAAAGAGATTTTAATAGAGCAAAGCTCGTTAGAGAAAAATTGGCTGTAAATACAGCCCAGTAAAAGGGAAGGTGAATTTGGTTATGATGTTTGGAAGATTTACAGAGAGGGCACAAAAAGTGCTGATCTACGCCCAAGAAGAAGCTCAAGCGCTTCAACATGGATACGTGGGTACGGAACATGTACTTCTTGGTATATTAAAAGAAGATGGAATAGCTAAGAATCTTTTAAATAATATGAATATTACTATTGAAACAGTGCGAAGCTTTATAGAAGAATATGAGGGCAGAGGAGAAATAGATCTATATAACAAGGAGATTCCACTTACCCCTAGGACAAAGAGGCTTTTAGAATTGAGTTTGTTTGAAGCTAGAAACTTGAATCATAATTATATTAGCCCGGAGCATATTTTGCTTGCGCTAATTAGAGAGTCAGAAGGTGTAGCTTTTACTATTTTAAATAATTTAGGAGCAGATTTCAATAAGCTTAGAAAAGAGCTCGTAGATGCGCTTTCAGGAGAGCAGTCTTCAAATTTAAATGGAACTAAAAAGGAAAAGGGTGAACCTACTCCAACGCTTGATCAGTTTGGCAGGGATTTGACTGATATGGCAAGAGAAGGAAAATTGGATCCAGTAATAGGCAGAGAGAAAGAAACTCAAAGGGTTCTTGAAATATTGAGCAGAAGAACTAAAAATAATCCTTGTTTAATAGGAGATCCTGGTGTAGGGAAAACTGCCATAGCAGAGGGACTTGCAGAAAAAATAGTTTCAGCTAATATTCCTGAGCTTTTAAAAGGGAAAAGAGTGGTCACATTGGATCTTTCCTCCATGATAGCAGGTTCAAAATACAGAGGAGAATTTGAGGAAAGACTTAAAAAAGTTATGGAAGAAATAAGAAAATCAGGTAATGTAATATTGTTTATTGATGAAGTTCATACTATAATAGGGGCAGGAGCAGCTGAAGGTGCTATAGATGCATCAAATATATTAAAGCCTGCTTTAGCAAGAGGAGAAATTCAATGTATTGGAGCTACAACTATAGATGAGTATAGAAAGTATATTGAAAAAGATTCTGCTCTTGAGAGAAGGTTTCAGCCTATATTAGTAGGGGAACCTACTAAAGAAGAAGCTGTTTTAATATTAAAGGGGTTACGAGATAAATATGAAGCACATCATAGGGTGAAGATAATAGATGAGGCTATTGATGCCGCAGTAAATTTGTCAGATAGATACATTACGGATAGATATTTGCCAGATAAAGCCATTGATTTAATTGATGAAGCGGCTGCTAAGGTGAGAATACAAAATCTGGTTGCTCCACCTGATCTAAAGAAAAAGGAGGAGGAACTGGAAAAGATAACTAAGGAGAAAGAAGATTCTATTAGAGTTCAGGATTTTGAAAAAGCGGCTAAATTAAGAGACGAGGAAAAGAAATTAAAGGATAAATTAGAGGGATTAAAAACTAATTGGAAAACTAAGAAAGAAGTATCCACCCTCATAGTTGGAGAACCGCAAGTTGCATCGGTTGTATCTCAGTGGACTAATATTCCAGTGGAAAAATTAACTGAAAAGGAATCGGAGAGACTGTTGAATTTGGAAAATATTCTCCATAAGAGAGTAATAGGACAGGACGAAGCAGTTAAATCCATATCGAGGGCAGTTAGAAGAGCTAGAGTGGGACTTAAAGATCCGAAAAGACCTATAGGTTCATTTATATTTTTGGGACCTACTGGTGTTGGAAAAACAGAGCTGTCAAAGGCATTAGCTGAAGCCATGTTTGGTGATGAAAATAACATGATAAGAATTGACATGTCCGAATACATGGAAAAACACACTGTATCTAGACTTATAGGCTCTCCCCCAGGATATGTGGGTTATGATGAAGGCGGCCAGCTTACTGAAAAAGTAAGGCGGAATCCATATTCAGTGGTATTATTTGATGAAATAGAAAAAGCCCATCCTGAGGTATTCAATATACTGCTGCAGATACTTGAAGATGGAAGATTGACGGATGGTAAAGGAAAGACTATAAACTTTAAAAATACCATAATAATAATGACATCCAATGTGGGGGCATCTACTATAAGAAAACAAAAATCCATGGGATTTGCAATTGAAGATGAAAGCACAAAGGAAAGTCAATATGAAAAAATGAAAGATAATATAATGGAAGAACTTAAAGATTCTTTTAGGCCTGAATTTTTAAATAGAATTGATGATATAATAGTTTTCCATCAATTGGAGAAAAAAGATTTATTACAAATAGTAAAACTCATGTTGAAAAGTGTTTCTGCAAGGCTTATGGATCAAGATATAAAAATTAATTTTACTGAAGAAGCCCAAAAATTATTGGCAAAGGAAGGTTTTGATATAACCTATGGTGCAAGACCGCTGAGAAGAGCTATAACGAAAATTGTAGAAGATAAACTTTCAGAGGAAATGCTTAGAGGAAATGTCAAAAAAGGAGATAATGTAAAGGTAGATGTAAATAATGAAGAATTATTTTTCGACAAAGTTAATTAGGAGTATCTTTAACTAGATGATTCTTGAAGCTATTTTAAAAAGATAAAAATTAAACTTTATGCCTTGTAGGCATAAAGCTTAATTTTTATTGAAATCTAAACATTTTTTACAAAAGTAGTTAAAAATGTTGTATGATCATGTTTTAATATGAAAGGAGACAATTGAGTGGCAAGAAAAAAAACTGTTTTTACGTGCCAGAAATGTGGATATCAATCTCCAAAATGGCTCGGGAAATGTCCTAGTTGTAACAGTTGGAACAGTATGGTGGAAGAAATTAAGTCCCCTCAAATAGAATCTTTTAAGCATTTAGGATTTAGCAGTACACCTAAAAGTATAAATAATATAAAATCAGGTGAATATGAAAGACTTGATACTGGTATAATGGAATTGAACAGAGTTTTAGGTGGAGGTATTGTGAGGGGATCTATTACACTTATATCAGGTGCTCCAGGAATAGGAAAATCCACATTACTTTTGCAAACTGCCAGTAATATTGCCAAAAGATATGGAAAAGTATTATATGTTTCAGGAGAGGAGTCCGAAGAACAGATAAAAATGAGGGGGGATAGGCTTAAGGCATTATCTGATGATCTCTTTATAGTTTCCGAGACTAATTTGGATAAAATAGAGGAACATGTACAAAAAAATGAACCCATATTTGTAGTTGTAGATTCTATACAGACTTTATTTAAAGAATCTATTAGCTCAGCACCGGGTAGTGTGTCTCAAGTAAGAGAAACTTCTAACGATATTATGCGTATAGGGAAAGAAAATAATATATCCTTTTTTATAGTGGCTCATATTACTAAACAAGGGGAACTAGCGGGACCAAGAGTGCTTGAGCACATGGTAGATACTGTGTTATCTTTTGAAGGTGAAAGAACAGGGGAGTTTAGAATACTTAGAACTGTTAAAAATCGTTTTGGTACTACCAGTGAGATTGGTGTATTTGAGATGATAGAAAACGGACTTAGAGAAATAATGAATCCTTCTGAAGTGTTTTTAGAGGAAAGGACATCTCAGAAAGAAGGCTCCGTTGTTATAGGTATAATGGAGGGTAAAAGACCTATTCTGGTTGAAATACAGGCTTTAGTTAGTCAGACCAAGGCTATTATTCCCAGAAGGACAGTGGTTGGAGTGGATATCTCCAGGTTGAATTTAATTTTGGCAGTATTGGAGAAGAAGCTTAAAATACCGTTTTACAATTGTGATGTTTATGTAAATGTGGTAGGAGGCCTTAAAATAGATGGTACTTTTGGTGATCTAGGCCTTGCAATTGCTCTTATATCCAGTGCTAAAGCCAAAGATATATTATTGGATAATTTTTTGGCCGTAGGTGAAATTGGTCTCACAGGTGAGGTTAGACCTGTATCCTATTGTGGCAGGATTGTAAATGAAGCGGAAAAAATGGGATTTAAGAATATAATAGTACCAGATAGAAGTAAAGAAAAAATAAATATTAATGGAATAAATATCATAGGAATATCTTCTTTGAAGGAGGTATTGAATAAAGTTTTTTAATTAGGGTGATAATTTTGAGATTGGAAAAGGAAAAAGAACTTAAAAGTATATTAAAACTCTTAGCACCAGGGACTCAGCTTAGGGAAGGGCTCAGAAATATATTGAAAGCGAAAACTGGTGGACTAATAGTATTAGGAGACAGCGAACAGATATTAAAAATTGTAGATGGTGGATTTACTATTAATTCAGATTACAGCCCCTCTTATATATATGAACTTGCAAAGATGGATGGAGCTATAATACTCAGCAGTGATTTAAAAAAGATACTATATGCAAATACTCAGCTTATTCCAGATTCAAGTATTCCGACTTTTGAGACTGGCACGAGACACAGGACTGCAGATAGAGTTGCAAAACAGACTGGAGCCATAGTTATAGCAATTTCTCAGAGAAGGAATGTTATAACTATATATAAGGGGTATATTAAATATGTACTTAGAGATAGTAGTGTTATGCTAGCGAGAGCTAATCAGGCTCTCCAAACTTTGGAAAAATATGTATCCGTGTTGGATAGGGTGGTTAGCAATCTCAATATTCTTGAATTTCAGGATATAGTTACGCTGTTTGATGTAATGACTGCTATTCAGAGAACTGAAATGGTAATGAGAGTGGTTTCTGAAATCGAAGTATATATATGTGAATTGGGAAATGAGGGAAGGCTGATTTCCATGCAGTTAAACGAACTTATTAAGGGAGTTGAGCGAGATGGAATATTTATGATAAGAGATTACTGCCAAAGTGATATGGATTATGATGATATATATAAGCAAATTCAAGGCATAAGTTCAGATGAACTGTTGAATCTTGATTTTATATCTAAAGCACTGGGGTATGTGGGAGTACCTCTTGTAGATACATTGATATCCCCGAGAGGATACAGAATGTTAAGCAAAATTCCCAGAATACCATCTAATGTAATAGATAATATAGTTAAAAACTTCAGGGAACTTAAAGGAGTTATGGAAGCATCCTATGAAGATCTTGATAAAGTGGAAGGTATAGGTGAAGCTAGAGCCAGAGCTATAAAAAATGGACTTAGGCGGCTTAGAGAGCAGATCATGGTAGATAATAAGCTTTAGCACAAAATAAATATAGTCATATTATTTTGTGCTAAAAATTATCTAAAAGAGTATTTACCAAGGGTAGTTATTTTATCATATTCTTTTAAGAGTATATCGTATAAATTTAAATCCAGTGCATTGCACAGTGATGTAAGATAGAATAAATTATTACCTATCTCATTTTGTATTACATCCCTGCAATTATCACATAATGTCCCTTTTATTTGTGTACTCAAACATGTTTTTAAAGATTCAATATCCATATTAGTATTTTCAAGTATATTTTGCTTTTTAGCGCAAACTTCTATGCAACCGCAATTTGTAACGGATTTTACAATTGCTCTATTTATTCTGGCATTTGACTCTTGAAGTTTAGTTATTATATCTAAAATACTTTTGTGCCTTAATAATGACTCATTTACAGTGTTCTGGAAATCATCAAAGATTACATCTTTCATTAAGTTCAACTCCTTATATAAATTTAGCATATTATCTACAAATTTAATTGTAGTTTTAGATGATCTTGTTAGGTGGAAACTTATCTTATTTATTATATAATAAACCAAGAATAATTTTATGAATAGGGGGATTAGTATGTAAAAAATGGACAAAATTGTTTATGGATCTCAATTTTTGATATAATTATATAAGGGATAATAAATAAATTAAATTATTCATATTAAATGAATAATTTATTAAATAAAGCTAACTTTATTGAAAAAATTATTTTCTTAATATATATTAATTGTTAAAAGGATTGTTAAAAGAAAATATAATTTAATTAGTATAGAGGAGGTGAGTCTATTGTTAAAAAAAATACTTAGAGGACTTTTTACAATAATAGGCTTAATATTAGGATATCTTGTGGGAAAAAGTGCCATAGATTCCACTTATTTTTCCACAATAAATTATTTATATGACGGTCCTGTAAAAAAAATTTTGTTTTTAATTATATTGACGGCAATTTTTGGAATCATAATGTTTTTAATATCGCCATGGATTAATTCTGTTATTATGAAGGTAATGGACTATGTTGAGAAAAGTCTTCAAAAAATTCCTGCAACTGAGATACTATTTGGGGTTGTAGGGGCATTAATAGGACTTCTTGTGTCAGTGGTGTTTCTGGATCTGCTGTCTAAGGTTCCAATTGTAGGTGCTATATTGGCGGTAGTAGTAGCTATACTTATGGCTGCATTGGGTGCCAATATTGCCATACGAAAGAGAGAAGAATTTATGTCTTTGATTTCTAATATAAGTTCTCGAAGGTTTCAAAGTGGTAAAGAGAAGAAGAATAGAAATGAACATAAGGGATATCCTAAGGTTTTAGATACATCTGTCATAATAGATGGAAGAATATTTGATATATGTCAGACTGGGTTTGTAGAAGGACCCCTTGTCATACCTAATTTTGTATTGGCAGAACTGAGACATATAGCTGATTCTTCAGATGGATTAAAGAGAACTCGTGGTAGAAGGGGATTGGACATATTAAATAAAATTCAAAAGGAATTAAATATTGATGTAATAATATATGAAAAAGATTTCCCCGAGATAGAAGAAGTGGATAGTAAGCTTTTAAAGCTTTCTCAAGTTTTGAATGGAAAAGTTGTTACCAATGACTATAATTTAAATAAAGTTGCAGAATTCCAGGGCGTTCCAGTTCTTAATGTAAATGAATTGGCAAATGCAGTGAAGCCAGTGGTTCTTCCAGGAGAGGAAATGAAAGTGCAGATAATTAAAGATGGTAAAGAATCAGGACAGGGTATAGCTTATTTGGATGATGGGACAATGATAGTCATAGAGGGAGGTAAAAAATCAATAGGAGAAACAAAGGATGTGGTAGTTACATCTGTTTTACAGACAGCAGCGGGAAGGATGATATTTGCAAAGCAAAAAGGAGATATATGATCTATGAGCAAAAACTGTGCTGTTATTGTAGCAGCTGGCAGGGGAAAAAGAATGAAAGGTAATGTCAATAAACAGTTTATTTATATTAAAGGTAAGCCGCTGTTGTATTATTCTATAAATGCTTTCAATAAGAATTCTTTCATAGATAATATTGTAGTGGTTTGCGCAAAAAATGAAATTGAATACTGCAGAAAGAATGTAGTTGAAAAATATAATTTGAATAAAGTTAAAAAGATAGTTGAGGGGGGAAGAGAACGTCAAAATTCAGTGTTTAATGGATTAAAGGCTTTGGAGAATTGCGATATTGTTTTAATCCATGATGGAGCAAGACCTTTTGTAACTGAAAAGATTATTAAAGATGGAATAAGATATGCCAATATGTATGGAGCATGTGCCTGTGGAATGAAACCCAAGGATACGATAAAGAGTAAAGGCAAAAATGGATTTTCCAAAGGTACTTTGAGTAGAGAAGGACTTTTTTTAGTTCAAACCCCTCAATGTTTTAAATATGATTTGATTTATGATTGCCATAAAACAGTTATTGAAGAAAAAATTCAGGCTACTGATGATACCATGGTGGTGGAGTATTGTAGGAATAAGGTTTATTTATATGAAGGAAGCTATGATAATATAAAGATAACTACACCTGAGGATTTAAATGTGGCAGAGAGTATGTTGGAGAATATAGAAGAAGGTCATTAATGTGAATTGAGATATATAATTGTTTATGTAAAGGCTATTATCTATTATAGGGAAAGACTCCACCTAAACATAACAGATACTTGATAACTTGGAAATAGGAGATTGAAATGGAAGATAATTTATTTGATGTGAAATGGGATAGCAGCAGTGTAAAGCAAATAAGCCCTCTGACACTTGCTTTTGTGGGAGATGCAGTATATGAAACATTTGTGAGAATATATTTGGTGTATAAGTATAGAGATATGCAAGTGCATAATCTTCACGTGAAAGCCGTAAAATTTGTAAAAGCTCATTCTCAAAGTGAGATTATAAAGAAATTGGAAACACAGTTATCTGAAGAGGAGATGTATTTCTTTAAGAGAGGGAGAAATGCTAAGTCGGGAACGGTTCCTAAAAATGCAGATGTACAGGAATATAGATTTGCTACTGGATTTGAAACTCTAGTGGGTTTTTTATATTTAACAGGAAGATTGGGTAGATTGAATTTTTTATTTAGATCTATAATTATGTTAGAAAGCGAAGGGAAATTTTAAACGGCTTTGTTTACTGGGAAATGTTATCAGGAGGATAAAAGCTCAAAATAAAAATAGAAAAGGTATGGTTATGAAAAATAAATTTAATGTTAAAAAATACAAAGATATTAGTAAAAAGGCAAATTTAAATGATAAAAGTAATTTTAGAGAAGATTTAATAGAGGGAAGAAATGCAGTTATTGAGGCTTTGAAATCTGATAATGGCAAAACTATAGAACAAATATTTATTGCAGAGGGAAGTATATCAGGATCTTCAAAAGTCATAATTGCCATGGCAAAGGAAAAAAATATAGTAGTAAAGAGAGTGGATAGAAGAAAATTAGATAAGATTTCGGAAACGGGAGCTCACCAGGGGGTAATTGCTCAAGTAACCCCATATAAGTATTGTGAAGCTGAGGATATATTAGAATATGCTAAAAAAAAGGGAGAGCCTCCTTTTATAATTGTATTAGATGAAATAGAAGATCCTCATAATTTTGGTTCTATAATAAGAACTGCAGAAATATGTGGTGTACATGGAATTATAGTTTCCAAAAGAAGAAATGTGGGTATTACACCTGCTGTGTATAAGTCTTCTGCAGGAGCAGTAGAGTATATGAAAATATGCAAGGTTACAAATTTAAATAATATAATAGAAAAACTTAAAAAAAGAAATATATGGGTATATGGTGCGGATATGAATGGGCAGAGCTATTGTTTTGATGTTGATTTTAATGGAGCTGTTGCTTTGGTTATAGGAAGCGAGGGAAGGGGAATATCAAAATCAATCAAAGAAAAATGTGATATGTTAGTAAAAATACCTATTTATGGCAATATAGCTTCATTGAATGCTTCTGTGGCAGGTGGTATACTTATGTATGAGATATTAAAACAAAGAGTAAAAAGTGATAAAAATTGAGAAATATTTTCGTAGATGGATATAATGTAATAAATAGCTGGCCCCAATTAAATCATATAAAAAAGTATAGTTTTGAATCTGCAAGACATGAACTTATAGAAATGTTGAGCAATTATGCAGTTTACAAAGGATATAAGATTTTTATAGTTTTTGATGCCCATATGGTTATAGGAAGCTTGGGGAAAAAAGAAAAAATAAATAAGAATGTTATAGTAGTGTTCACCAAGGAAAGTGAAACTGCAGATTCTTTTATAGAAAAAACAGTGAATAATATAGGACGTAAAAATGAAGTTTTTGTAGTTACTTCTGATTCTTTAGAACAGCAAGTTACTTTTCAAAGGGGTGCGGTGAGAATGTCTTCTATTGAATTTTATCATGAAGTTAAGAATATAGAATCAAAAATAAAAAATAAAATTCAAAATAAATATTCGGAGAAAAAACATACTCTAGAAGACAGGATAGAAAAGGATATGCTGGAAAAACTTGAAAAGATTCGTAAAAGTCACTAAAAATCTATTGACTGTAAATTTATTTCTAATGTATAATTAAAATGTGTGGTTTATATTTGTTTTGGAGGGGATATCTTGGAGAGTGCAGGTCTTAATAGTAAACAAATTTCCCCCTTTGCAGAAAAATTAGATGAAGAAGTAATTGTTGAAGCTAAAAAAGGGGACGTAAGGGCTCAAGAATATTTAATAGGTAAATATGAGAATTTTGTTAAATCTAAGGCAAAATCATATTTTTTGATTGGAGCAGATAAGGAAGACATTTATCAAGAGGGCATGATAGGCTTATATAAGGCTATAAGAGACTTTAAATCGGATAAACTGTCATCGTTTAAAGCTTTTGCTGAGCTTTGTGTAACCCGACAGATAATAACAGCTATAAAGACTGCTACTAGGCAGAAGCATATTCCGTTAAATACATATGTTTCTTTAAATAAGCCTATATATGATGAAGAATCTGATAGGACATTGCTGGATGTACTATCAGAAGCTAAAGTAGCAGATCCAGAGGAACTTATAATTAGCAGGGAGGAATTAAATCACATACAAAATGAGATAGGTGAGGTATTATCGAGTTTAGAAATGGAAGTGCTTATGTCATATCTAGATGGTAAGTCCTATCAGGAGATTGCATGTGATTTAGACAGGCACGCTAAATCTATAGATAACGCACTGCAGAGAGTTAAAAGAAAGTTAGAAAAGTGTTTAATTAATAAATAGAAATTACATATTGACAAAAAAATATACTTGTATTAAAATTGATAATCGGTATGTGACTTTTGATATATAATAGAGGTTTTATGGGCGGAAGTAGTTCAGTGGTAGAACACCAGCTTCCCAAGCTGGACGTCGCGGGTTCGAGTCCCGTTTTCCGCTCCAAGTTAAATTGCCCATGTAGCTCAGTAGGCAGAGCGTCACCTTGGTAAGGTGGAGGTCACCAGTTCAATCCTGGTCATGGGCTCCAATAATACATGAGTTTTTTACAACACACCAGGGTAAGTTTACTTTAATAAAATGTGTTATAAACAAGGAGGAAGAATAATGTCAAAAGAGAAGTTTGAAAGGACGAAACCGCACGTAAATATAGGAACGATAGGGCATGTAGATCATGGTAAG
>NZ_JAJJPB010000036.1:0-25159 GCF_020908015.1 Clostridium aromativorans | reverse complement strand
TTCCTCATGTGATTCACCATCCTTAATAAAAATATTATGGAGAACCTAACTAAAAAGCAAGCATTTTTTTGTCTGAATTCTTGGGTCCATTATAGATGGCGTTATTCGTACATCTATGAGAGATGCGGTTATGGAAACTGATGATAGTGGACATGAACGCATAAATAGAATAAACTATGAAATTATTACTTTACAGGCATTAAGAGATAAATTACGTTGTAAAGAAATATGGGGAGTTGGTGCAAATAGATATAGAAATCCTGATGAAGACTTACCAATCGACTTTGAAGAGCATAGGAAAGAAAATTATAAAGCACTAAATAAACCCTTAGATTCAGAAAAATTTATAAATAGTATTAAACAATCCATGTATAATTCATTAAATAAATTAGATGTTGGCATGCTTAAAAATCCAAAAGTACGTATATCTAATAAAAATAATAAAGGTTGGATTACTGTATCCCCTAGTGAACCGCAAGATGAACCCATGAACTTGTCAAAAATAAAAGCTGAAATTATGAGACACTGGCCAATGACTAATTTGCTTGATGTACTTAAAGAAGCAGATTTAAGAATAAATTTTACAGACAACTTTAAGACCATGGCTTCTCATGAAAGATTAGATAGAGAAGTAATTCAAAAGCGTCTTATTTTAGCACTATATGGATTAGGTACAAATACAGGATTGAAGCGTATCGCTGCAGGAAATCATGGTGAAAATTATGAGAATTTGCTTTATATAAAAAGAAAATTTATAAATAAAGATAACTTACATAATGCAATAACATCAGTAGTTAATGCAATACTTAAAAGTAGAGTAGAAGACATATGGGGTGAAGGAACAACAACCTGTGCTTCTGATAGTAAAAAATTTGGAGCATGGGATCAAAATCTAATGACAGAATGGCATATTAGATATCGGGGTCGTGGTGTAATGATATATTGGCATGTTGAAAAAAATTCTACATGTATATATTCACAGTTAAAACAATGCTCATCTTCTGAAGTATCTGCAATGATAGAAGGATTATTAAAACATTGTACAGATATGGAAATAAAAAAAATTTTGTTGATTCTCATGGTCAAAGTGAAGTTGCTTTTGCGTTTTGTCATTTATTAGGTTTTAATCTAATGCCTAGAATTAAAGCAATACATTCACAAAAATTATATAGACCTGATACTGGAATAAGTGAACTATATCCTAATCTTCAACTAGTGCTGACAAGGCCTATAAATTGCGAACTTATAAGGCAGCAGTATGATCAAATGATAAAATATGCTACAGCTTTAAGACTAGGCACAGCAGAAACAGAAGCTATATTAAAAAGATTTACCAGAAATAATTTGAAACATCCAACATATTTAGCTCTTGCAGAATTAGGAAAAGCTATAAAGACTATATTTCTTTGCGAATACTTAAACTCAGAAGCTCTAAGAATAGAGATACATGAAGGACTTAATGTGGTTGAAAATTGGAACTCAGCTAACTCATTTATTTTCTATGGTAAAAGTGGTGAAATATCAACAAATAGAATCGAAGATCAGGAGCTTTCAGTATTAAGTCTTCATCTTTTGCAAAATTGCTTGGTATACGTAAATACACTAATGATACAACAAATATTATCTGAAAAGAAATGGTATGATATGATGGAACCTGAAGATTTCAGAGCATTAACCCCATTAATATATAATCATGTAAATCCGTATGGAAATTTTGATTTAGATATGACTCAAAGAATTCCTATAAATATATACAATAATTCAGTACAAGTATAATACCGATTATATATTAATCCATGCTATATTCTTAATAGTTATCATGGATTACAGTATATTCCATTTACTTTTCAGTACATGACACGGATGCTCCTTCTACCCCTTGTAGCCTATCCAGTTTGATAAGCTAAACATAAAAGAACAGGTAGAATTTATTAATGAAGAATTACAAAAAGATAAAAAAATAAGTGTTACAAAATTATGTAAAAAATATGGTATAAATAAAAGTACAATTATAAGTAGATTTACAACAAAAGGCTACTGTTTATGCTAACATAAAAATAGGTCAAGCGCTCATTGAAAACTAGGTCACTTATCAGCCAAAATATGTTATTCTTTTAGTATTATGCTAAGAGGAGGACAGAAGGAAGTGATCACACTGACACAAAAACAAAAAATAATACTGAAACATATTGATGGAATGAGCAACCGGGCTATTGCAAAAGAATTACACATGAGTAAAGATACTATAAATAAATATGTCAATGAGTATCAACATCAAAAAACAGAATTATTGCTTATTAATCCTGGATTAGATCAATCCGAACTTATTCAAGCAATTATCGAAAAACCAAAATATCATTCCAATGGACGTAAACCTGTAAAGGTGACACAACAGATATTGGATATTATTGAAAAATGTCTGGAATCAAACAGAAAGAAGCGTTCAGAAGGAAGATCAAAGCAGGCCATGAAAAAAATAGACATCCACGAATATCTGATAAAACAGGGATGCAGTATCAGTTATTCGACAGTTAAACGTCTTGTAAACCAGGATGAGATGAGGTATAGGGAAGCTTTTATAAGACAGGAATATAAATTGGGTGATATTTGTGAATTTGACTGGGGCGAAGTAAAACTTGATATTGGTGGCTCAGGATTTAAGAAATATCAGATGGCAGTATTTACACCTGCAAAAGCAAACTATCGTTTTGCCATACTGTTTAAATCGCAGGATACACCGGTATTTCAGCAGCCACATGCAGAATTTTTTGAACACTGCGGCGGCTCCTATAAAACCATGGTATACGATAATATGAAAGTTGCAGTAAAAAAATTTGTAGGGCTTCATGAGAAGGAACCAACTAAAGCACTAACTGAACTTTCTATCTACTATGGATTTAACTTCCGGTTTTGTAATATTGCCGCAGGCAACGAGAAGGGTCACGTTGAGAGAAGTGTTGAGTACGTAAGAAGACATGCATTTAGTGCACCTGATCACGAAACCTTTGACAGTCTTGCAGAAGCAAACCAGTATCTTTTCGAAACATGTATGAATTTGAATAAAAGAAGAACTTCCAATTGTACTATACCATTTGAAGTATTTGAACAGGAAAAGAAGTTTTTGCTGCCGCATCTTTCAAAATTCGAGAGCTGTATAATTTGCGAAAGCGGGGTGGACAAATACTCAACTATTGTTATAAGTCAAAACCATTATTCTGTTCCAGACATCTATGTAAACAAACTGGTGATGTCAAAAACATATACGGATAAGATCATAATCTATTATGGCAGAGCTGTAATAGCCGTACATAACCGCAGTTATGTGAATCATGATTGGAAGATAGAGCTGAAACATTATCTGAGAACTCTATCTAAAAAACCAGGTGCCCTTCACAAAAGCACGGCACTGCTTCAGGCGGACACCAAAATTAAAAATATCTATGATCATTATTATAACAATGATGTAAGAACATTTCTACATGTTCTTGAAGTTATTTATGAAAAAGGTGTAGATGCTGTTTGTGATGCATTAAGAGAACTGGAGAAAATTTCACCTCTTGATATGAGTGCTGATAAAGTAAGCACTGTCTGTGACAGGCGTGCGGAGAAAAATAATATAAGGAGAGATTACAATGATTATATTTCCCAAAAATCACGGAATACCCTATCTGTATATAATCAGCTGGCTCGAATTCAATCAGGATGTTTAAGGGAGGAAATTTTATAAAAAATGAGAGTTAAGTTAAATGAAGAAATCAAAGAATACTGCCGTATCTTAAAACTTCACGGTATACAAGAACACTTTGAAGAGGAAATGGGTGAATCAAGTGACTACGAAGATTTTCTCCACAAACTTCTGACCTATGAACTGGTAGAAAAAGATAAACGCAGTGTGGAATGCCGTATACGCAATGCAAAATTTCCATACAGGAAATATTTAGAGGATATTGAAACAAAATACCTTCCTGCTCCAATGAAAAAGATACTGCCGGAACTGGCCACAATGAAATTTATTGAACAGGGAAAAAATGTGATTATGTCGGGCAATCCGGGAACTGGGAAAACCCATGTCAGTATAGGGCTTGGAATTAAGGCGTGTATGGAAGGATATAAGGTTTTATTCACTACAGTTCCCCTGTTAATTACAACACTTAAGGAATGTAACAGCCAGAAAACGCTGCGTTATTTTGAAAGACGCTTCGAGAAATATGACCTTGTTATTGCTGACGAATTAGGATATATTTCCTTTGATAAGGAAGGGGCAGAACTTTTATTTACAAATCTTTCTTTACGGGCATCAAGAAAATCTATAATAATAACAACAAACCTTTCTTTTGACAGATGGGAAGAGGTATTTGGTGATCCTGTCATTACAAGTGCAATGGTAGACAGGCTTACCCATAAAGCTTATATAGTAGACATGACAGGTGATTCCTACCGACTTAGGGAAACATTTGAGGGAAGTGGAAAAGAGGCACATCATCTTTTGAAAATATGCACTTATAGATAAGTGTATATTTTTGGAGGGAGGGTGACCTAAAATTGGATGGACTTTTGACCTAAAAAGTCATTGACATATACAGCTACAAATATAATGCGGAATTAAGAGCTTATATAAAAGATATAGTTATACAAAACAATAATAAAAGTATAAGTAATATAAAACATGAAAAAACTCAAGTATCTAAAAATAATGATGTGATAGAATTACAGGAAATTAAAGATTTAAAAATTTCATTATCAGATGTAAAAGAATTATTAGAAATGAAAGAACAATTAAAAGAGATTATACAAGAATATAGCAAAAATAAAAATATAATAGATGTACCAGAAGAGCCAGAATTGAAAATTGATTTAAGTAAATTTAAAGGAGAATTAAAGGGTAGATTAATAAAGGTATATGATAATATTAATAAAGACTGGATTAAATTTTGTAAGAAAAATAATCAATTTAAGATGCAAGATCTTTATTCACTTGCTCTATTAGAATTTATGAATAGATATAAGAAATAATTTTAAGGTATATAAGCACTAGAGTTATTATAAAGATTGTCATAATTACGAAATAAGATAGTGTATTTAATATATAATTTAAAGTCTTGATTAAAATAGAAAAACCTTAATTAAAACAATTAAGGTTTTTTTATTTTAATTGAAATTATTGATCTACCAATATTTCACTATCAGTAATGCACCAAGTGTTATTAATCTTTTTTATAGTATATTTTACTAAACCGTTCCTATAGCCACCTATTTCTTTATTATTATAGTCACTAACAGAAATAGAATCTCGCATATATATATATATTTTATTTAATCTTATTTTTCTAGAATCTTGTTTTAATTCAAAAAATGTTATTTTGTAAGGCTTCTTATATTTGGAGTTACCTTTAAATACTTTAAATCCATTGGTTTTATTAAAAACATTTTTTGACATATGTTTAGATATTTCTTTAGTATATCCATCATTTGTTGTATAAGCTTTTTTCATAAAAATATAAAAATCTTCATTCTTCACTAAATTAATATTTCTAATAAAAAAGATTATAGTTAGTATAGATAATATTAGTATTATATATATAATACATTTAATAAATTTGCTTTTTATATTTTCCCCCTCCCTTTTTAATTAATGCCAAAATTTTATATATCTTATATTTGTATATGATGATGTTGGATATACATTAGCTATAGGGTAATTTTTTCTAGGGTCAGAATGAGCTGAATATAACCATCCACTACCATCTCTACCTGTTATTATAACAGTATGAGACCAATCACTTCCCACCCATTTTTTATGGTATAATTGAATAACGTCTCCTAATCTTGAACCAGAACTTGAATCTCCACCAGATGTATAACCACTACTTCTCATATAATTGTAAAAAGCTTTTACATTTATCCATGAAGTTGTATTACTAGACCACGCTGATCCAGCAGTAGGTATTCCTCCCCAATTAACACATTGAGAAACAAAATTAGTACAATCTCCACCTTCTTTATCATAGTTATGATATTTAGGATTAAAGCTATATGCCCATTTAAGAGCGTAATTTACAGCAGCATTTGCCTTATATCCTGAATAAGCAGCTTTAGTATTAACAGGTACTGATGTTGTTTGTTTATTTTGTTCTTCAGCATATCTATCTATATTATTTGATATATCGTCTATAGAACTTATTTTATCAGTGATGAAATTATCGTACTCTTCTGTATTTTCTATTTTTTTAGAAGCATCATAATCTAATTTATTAATTGATCTAACTTGATTAGTAGAATTAATAGGCTCTTCCTGCATATCTGTTAAATCTAACATTTTAGTTATATAGTAATTATTACCTTTTTTTTCTAACTCAAATATATATTTTTCATCAAAAGAAGATGATTTAACATTAGAATTTGATAGATAAAAATCTATACTATACTTAACATTTAATGTATATTTGTTGTTAGAATTTTTTTGTATATTTTCTATATCTAAAGTACTATTATAATTCAATGCTTTTAAATTTACTTTTTTATACCATTGAGTCTTAAATTTGTTAGTTTTTTCAATTAGTTCAAGTAATTTAGAATCTCCAATTAATTCTTGATTACTTTTAAATTTCCAAGTTTTCATTATTTCATATTGAGTATCTAAAATAGTTTTTATGTTTTCTTTAATTTTAAGTGAATCAGAATCTGATAATTCTAGTTTAGTATTTGTAGGATCACTTTCATATGTAGTTTTTGCAAATACTGTATTACTAAACAATATAGTGTATATTAATAAAATACCTACAAATAATCCTAATTTTTTTTTAAACATAAGTATCCCCCTTAAGCTATAATAGTACGCTCTCGAAAACTCAGAGAGCTTGATTTTTATATATTATAAGGTTCAGCATCTTTGCTTCACCCCTAATATTTAAGCTAAATTATTATGATATTTTCCAATAAACTTATTACCAATAGCATCCTAAGCTAGAAAACATTTCGATTGATAGAACATCCCCTTTTATGAGTAAAATTGTATTGTGATTTTAAAATACTATTTTCTCAGGAGGTTTATTATGTTACGAAATTGGATTTCACATTTGGAATATCAAGAACAGCTATATCTTAAAATGCTACTTCACTATCAAACGCAAAAAAGCAGGCTGGCTGCACTTGATAAGAGTATTTCAAAACTCTATCTTCTCAACCTGGATAGCCTGCTCCCTGTAATCAAGCCTTTATATTCTGATTTAGGCCGTCCCGCCAAAAATCAGCAAGGTATAATACGATCTCTAATATTAATGCTTGATCAACACGGACATTCTATCACAAAATGGGCTAAAAAGATAGCTTCTGATCCTTTGCTTCTTGATATATGTGGTTTTGAGGATGGTGTCCCATCTGCATCCTCATATTATGACCTTTTAGTACGTTTATGGATTTCAGACCATAAACTTCAAGTTGAACGTAAACTTACGGTTAAAAATTTTTCATCCAAGCCTAGAAAAAAACTGAAAGCTGGTGAAAAGCAGCCCCCTAAGCGTTCTGGTACTGTTAAGAAGCTTGTTGATAAAGCTATCAAAGGTAAACTTAGAAACTTCTGTCCTGAAAACATTTTTCAGAAGTTTATCGCCCGATGTGTTGTTGATTTCTCTTCTAAAATGGGTATTCTTGGAGATATCAATAACTTATCCCTTGCCTTTGACGGTTCACCTTTCTATTCTGGTGCCAGCCATTATGGAGTTAAGGTTTGTGACTGCAAATCTAAAGGCATATACAACTGTCATTGTCCCAGACGGTATTCAGATCCTGATGCCTGCTGGGGATGGGATAGCTATAGAGAACAGTGGTTCTTTGGAAACACTCTTTTTAATGTGACTGCTTCCGATAGCCCCTATGACCTTCCTATCTACATTAAGATGGTACAGGCTAGCCGCCATGACAGCATTACTACAGTTTTTGCACTTGAAGATATTCATAATCTTTATCCTGACCTTCATTTTAAGAACTTTATTGCTGATGGAGCCATGGATAACTATCCTACTTATGATCTGCTTAAGCACCACAATATTTCTCCTTTTATTTCTTTAGATTCCAGGACAAAAGCAAAATTTGATTATCCCCATCCTAATATACTTTGTTTCGATAACAAAGGAAATCCTATTTGCATGGGTGGTATTCCTTTTGTCAATTGGGGATATTCAAAACCTAAAGGAATCAAATACCGTTGTTATTTTGCAGCAAAAGGTTTAGAACCTCCTGCAGAGTGTAAATGCTCTGACAGTAAATATGGTAAAGTTATTCACATTAAACCTGATTATGATCCGAGGATGTTTCCTCCTGTACCACGTAATTCTGAAAAATTTAAAGATAAATTTAAAACCAGAACCTCTGTCGAACGCTCAAACAAACGAATGTTTAATGATTATAACATTCAAGAATATAAATCTCGAAGTGCTATGCTGCGTATGGCTTTAGCAACTTTTTCTGTAATCAATATACACTTAGATGCCTGGATAAAGCATACCGGCTTTAGTTTTGGCAGTCTTATGCAAAGTAAGGCTGTATAGAACACTTATTGAATATTTTCCCAGGGCCTAATCTCAGGCTTTTTTGTTATGTCCTTTTTGTGTCCGTCCTCTCATAACAATGTGTGATTTTCAAAGTTCATTTAACAAGTTTCCAACTTATGCTAAGTAGTTGGCTGATTAAATATCTTTTAAGATTTTCCATCTACTTTTCGAGTGTCTTCATTATAACAGCCAGAATAAAAAGCCAGGTGAGAAGAACTATTGCGGCTCCTATGCTGCCGTAGATTATAGAGTAATTGGCAAAATTATTGACATAAAATGCAAAAATCATGGATATTATCACAATACTAATTGTGGAAAACAGCGCCCCTGGAATTACCTCTCTCCATACAAGTTTTATACTGGGAGTATAGATATAAACTGCAGAAAAAATAAATACTGTAGAAACAAATATAATTACATATCTCAATATATCCCATATAAAATTAAATTCTTCAGAAAATCCAAGGTTAAAAGCTATTAAACTTCCAAGCATCTGCCCAAATACCAAAAATAATATGGTAATTATCATTATGATCGTTATTCCGAGAGTGCACAATATAGCTACAGTATATATCTTTACTATGGATCTGTGTTCCTTTTGATTGTACGCCTTATTGAGTCCTTTTATCACTGCATGAAACCCTCCAGAAGAAGCCCATATTGTAAAAATTAAACTCAGATATATTAATTGAGTATTTTTAGTAACTGTAATTCTGAGAACTGTGCTCTCCACTAACTCCAGTACATTTTTAGGTAATATATAGCTCAAAACTGTAAGTATATCACTACTGCTCACATCACTATACCCTATAAAACTTATAATAAATATAAGGAAAGGGAAAAAGGAAAATATCAAACTATAGGCAAGCTGAGAAGCAAGTGCCAGAACATCGTCTTCCATAAATCTAAAGACAAGCTCTTTTATTTTATATACAGTATTTTTTTTCAACTACATATTCCCCCTTTCATGTACTAGCCTACTAAATAATTTTCTTGATTTTCATACTATAAATAATATGCTGCATTTTTACTAATATTATAATTTCCCCATTTAAATGCTAAATTATAAATAACTCAAAAAGGAGCGCAGCATAATCATGCTCCAGCTCCTTTTTTGGGGGAATAATGTTAAATATTACTAGAATTTATTTGAAATATCTATTCAGCAGCCCTGTAAATGCAGCTCCGTGCCTTGCTTCGTCTTTACACATTTCATGTACAGTATCATGAATTGCATCATAATTTAATTTTTTCGCCAGCGTTGCCAAATCCTTTTTACCCTTGCATGCTCCAGCTTCTGCTTCTATTCTCATCTGCAAATTTTTCTTTGTATCTGGTACTACCACTTCTCCCAATAATTCTGCAAATTTGGATGCATGTTCTGCCTCTTCAAAAGCTATTCTCTTATATGCTTCTGCAACTTCTGGATACCCTTCTCTATCAGCTTGACGGCTCATGGCAAGATACATTCCAACTTCAGAACATTCTCCAGTAAAATTAGCTCTCAATCCCTCTAATACCTGAGGATCCACTCCTTTGGCAACACCTATTTTATGCTCATCTGCCCAAGCAGCTGAATCCTCGGATTTTTCCACAAATTTATCTGACGGCGCACCACATACAGGACATTTTTGAGGTGCCCTTTCTCCTTCATAAACATATCCACAAACTGAACAAACAAATTTTTTCATAATAAAATTCCTCCTAAAATTTATTTTATGTAATTAATTTATTAACTCTTTTGAACAATTATTATTATATAATATTAATTGTTATTTTGCAAGAACTTTTTTATTTATTTTAAAAAAAGTTTTGAGGTATGCATGGGGCATACCTCAAAACTAAAACTTTCTAATCTCCTTTAATATACTATTTTCTACTTTACTGCAGTCCGGTACATAGCTTTTAAGCAATTTCATCCTACCCTCCAATGTATAATTTTCCAGAAATGCAGGTATAAGGAAACTATCACCTTTAGATATGGTTTCAGATCCACCATCATATATTATCTTTCCCTGTCCATCAACACAGGTAAATATATAAAATCTTTCTCTATCACTGTCTTCCGAAGCCCTATCCAAAATATCATATAATTCCAGTGAAAACTCTCTCGCAAGGCATAAATAGGTCTTTTCAAAACCTTCTCTTTTTAAGGTAATTCCTCTGCTCTTTTCTCCCTTCAAACTTAGATCCACTACATCCAGTGCTTTTTTAACATGAAGTTGCCTTCCCCTACCATAGTCATAGACTCTGTAGGTGACATCACTGCTCTGCTGAATCTCTGCTATAATAACTCCCTCGCATATAGCATGAACAAGTCCACTTTTTATAAAATACACATCTCCCTTTTTAACAGGTATTTTATTCATAAACTTTTCCAGATTACCCTGCTCAATTGCATTTTTAAATTGCTGCATAGTACAATTTTTCTTCGTCCCTACTATTAAACTTGCACCTTCAAAGGCATCTACTACATACCATACCTCTGACTTCCCAGAATCATTTTCCACTTTACCTGCATATGCATCATTTGGGTGCACCTGTATGGAAAGTTTATCTGTAGCATTTATCAATTTTATAAGAAGAGGAAATCTCTTCACTCTAATTTCAGTTCCTAAAAGTCTTTCTCCTAGTTTATCAATAAGTTCATCAAATTTAATTCCCTTTAATTCTCCGTTTGCCACTATTCCTGTACCATTTTTATGACACGCAATATCCCAGCTTTCTCCTATCTTCCCCTCTGGAAGATTATTCCTGAAGGCTTCTAAATCTCTTCCTCCCCAAATTTTTTTATAATATAGATTCTCAAATTTTATAGGATACAAAGTAATCCATCTCCTTATACATTAAAATTCGGTAACTATATTATAACTCTTACAAACATTTATTTTTCTTTATACAAAAAATAATATACAGAAAAATTGATCCAGGATCACTGTTTCGTAGACTTTTCTATATATTATGCCTTAATTCTCAATATATTTTTTTATCTCTTCAAAACCGGTATTATCTAAACTGCTTATTTTAAATACCCTCTCAGCACCCGCCATCTTCAATATTTCTTCTAATATAGCAATATCACCGCTTTTTCTGCAAAGATCCATTTTAGTTATTATACCTATAAGCGGTTTGGCAAACATACCCGCAAAACTAGGCGGAAATACAACATTTAAATTTGTACACTCCTGAAAAATAGCTATGACATCACAATCTGCTGAAAGAACTGAAATTGCACTATAGAGTCTATTTTCTATATATTCACCCGGCGTATCCATAAATGCACCATTTAAAAATTCTGGAGTCTGAGTTTTTTTATAACTTATTTTCTCCCCTGACATAGCTTGACAAAAAGTAGTTTTCCCAGAACCCGTTTTTCCTATTAGCAATAAAGTTTTCATAACAACTCCCCTATGATTTAGTTATATCGGCTACAGAAAATTTAAGTACCTTGCTCAATAAATTGAGCACTTCTCGAAGAGCAGATTCCACACTGGAAACATCTCCAGTTATAACTAAAGATCCACTGAATCTATCTACAAATCCAATATATACCTGTGCTGCCTTAGTAGCCACATCTGCTGCTATAATTGCAGCTTCACTGGGAGTTATAGTAAGTATCCCTATTGCATTCATATTTTCATTTATCAGTCCAAGCTTTCTGTATAAATCCCTATTGGGATTTGCTATTACATGTGCCAGTGTAACTTGTTTACCCGGAACATATTCCTGTATTACCCTTTGTTTTTTTTCCATAGATTATCACCACAAATACCTTTATAAATATTAAAAAATATGTCTTTTGTACACTACTCCTATGTGTAAATTTTACAATTGAAATGAATATTTGTCAATTCCCATATTTTCTAATCATAAATATCCTTAAATAATTTTTTTACAGCCTCTACCTGCGGTTTTCTAGGATTTGTACCGGTGGTTTTATCTTCAATAGCCACTTTAGCCAATTCTTCCAGATTGTCATTGAATTCTTTTTCAGGTACTCCTAATTGTTTAAGTGAATCAGGAATATTTAAATCTCTAAGAAGATCTTTTATAGCCTCAATTAAATTCCTGACCGCCTGCCTTACACTGCTGGAAGGTACACCAATTATGTTTGCCAGGTATGCATACTTTTCAGCTGTCTTCATATACTCACCTGAATTAAATTCCTCGATGTCCGCATTATATTCTATAACATGGGGCAATATTACAGCATTGCTCCTTCCATGAGATATATGATATCTAGCACCAATGGTATGGGCCATGCCATGGTTTAACCCCAATGCAGCATTATTAAATGCCATTCCTGCCATGCAGGAAGCATTATGCATCTTTTTTCTGGCCTCTAAATCATTTCCATTCCTATATGCTTTCAAAAGATTTTCAAAAACAAGTTTTACAGCTTTCTCTGCCAAAGCATCGGTAAAATCATTGGCATTAATGGACACGTAGGATTCTATGGCATGAGTCAATACATCCATTCCGGTATCTGCAGTAACAAAATCTGGAACTGTCTTCACTAAATCCGCATCCAATATGGCCTCATCAGGTAATAATTCCTCTGCTACAAGTGTAGATTTTATATTATTTTTTTTATCTGTTATAACCGAAAAATCAGTGACTTCTGAACCAGTGCCACTAGTAGTAGGTATAGCTATAAATTTTATTTTTTTATTTTCTCTGGATTTATTTAATTTAGAAATAAAATATTTTATGGCTTTCGCCGAATCTATAGCGGAGCCCCCTCCCAAGGCTATTATAATACTTGAATTGAACTTTATCATATTCTCTACACCTCTTACCACTATATCTGTGGAAGGATCTGGAGTTATATCTGAAAATACCTGATATTCAGATTGAGTTTTTGCCAATTCTCCAGTTACCATATTTATAGTACCTGATTTGACCATAAATGGATCTGTAACTATAAATATTCTCTCATTTTTAAATTTGCTTAATCTCTGTAAAGAATGATCTCCAAAATGTACTTGAGTTTGAACTTTAAAATCACCCATAATTTTCCTCCTTCTATACAACAACAGTTTCTATTGTAACTTATAACTACATCTACATTAAAAATGATATTATAATAATTATATACATTAATATGCAAAATATAAAGACATATTATTCTGCTATATTAAAATTATTTACATATTAAACTAAGATTCAAATTACGGGTAAGTTGCCAGCTTTTCATCAAGTGATTCCAAGGTTTAAACGAGGAGAAACTTGCAGACAAGTTTTTTATCCCAACCTAGGAACCACCTCTACAATAATAAATTTCAAAAACTATTTTTCTATTACAACCACAGGTTTAATTAAATCCTTAGGTTTATCTTTCATTAGCAAAAGTGCTTTCTCTATATTTTCAAAACCGCTATAAACATGGGTAACAAGTTTGCTTATATCAACCCGTCCATATCTTACAAGATCTATTAACCTTTGGACCCTAAGTCTTCCTCCAGGACAAAGCCCTCCTCTTATGGTTTTATGAGCCATTCCACATCCCCATGCTTCACGGGGTACAGGCAAAAAATCTCCCTTCCCATGATAATTTACATTGGAAACCACTCCTCCGGGTTTAACCATAGTTATAGCTTGTGCTAAAGTGTCAACATTTCCTCCAGCTATAATCACACGATCAACGCCCTTTCCATGGGTCAAGCTCATGATCTGTTCAACTATATCTCCTTCTTTGTAGCTTATTATATCAGTTGCCCCATAACTCCTGGCAACCTCAACACAAACCGGTCTAGTTCCAACACCTATAAGTCTTCCTGCTCCACGCAGCCTGGCTCCTGCCACAGCCATCAGCCCCACCGGTCCTATACCTATAACTACCACACTCTGTCCTAATTCTATCTCAGCCAATTCTGCACCATGAAAACCCGTAGTCATCATGTCAGTTATCATAACTGCGCTCTCTACAGGTATTTCATCTGGTAAAATTTCAAGATTGGCATCTGCTTCATTTACATGAAAATAATCTGCAAAAACTCCATCTTTAAAATTGGAATATTTCCACCCAGCAAGCATTCCTCCTGAATGTTGAGGATATCCTGACTGAGATTCCAATGTCCCCCAATCCGGTGTTGTACATGGCACTATTACTCTGTCACCTGGTTTGAAATCTTTGACCATATTTCCTATTTCAACTACTTTTCCCACTGCCTCATGTCCTAGAATCATATTGCTTCTCTCTCCAAGTGCCCCTTCAAATACAGTATGAATATCAGAAGTGCATGGTGATACAGCCAATGGAGACACTATGGCATCATATGGGCCTGCTTTTGGTGCATCTTTTTCAACCCATCCTACTTTACCTGGACCTATCATTGCAAAACCTTTCATAAAATAAAAACCTCCTAACTTACAAAATATTGTACTGTTATCTTAGAGCAAAATCCGTTCCAATAATTCTCACTAAATTACAATATGAGAAATTTTCAAATTAAAGAAAAGCCTATTTACAATAATAAAGCGACTAAAATGGCGCTTATAAATTATTTAAAATAGGTTAAATTTTTAATTATTTTTTTGCAAATCAAATTCTCTCAAAAATAAGATTGTTGTTAAATGCTACAATATTTATTCAATTACTGTTTTATTTTACAACATTGTTGTTTTTTTATACATTATTTCAATTTCAAGTCCATAAAAATTTGATAAATATTTATCATCTAATTTTTATATCAAACTTCCTTATTTTAGTATATAAGGTACTTCTATTTATTTTTAAAATTTTAGCAGCTTTGGTAATATTGAAATTACATTTATGCAGGCAATCTACTATGGCTATTTTGTCCCATTGATCTAGAGAATACATATCATACTCAAAATTCTCCTCCTTACAACTTATTTGTGTTTCACGAAAATCCGAGTCCTTAAATTCAAAAGAGGTATTCCCATTCATATTTACAATATTTTCAATGCAATTCTCAAGTTCTCTTACATTTCCGGGCCAATTGTAATTTAAAATCTTCTGATATAATTCAGGGTTTATCTTTGGTATAGGCTTTTTCAATTTCAGGGACTTAACCTTTAAAAAATGATTGATGAGAATTTTCACATCATTCCCTCTATCTCTAAGAGGAGGAACATACAGCGGAATCACACTTAATCTATAATACAGATCCTCCCTAAAATTTCCCCTTTCCACTTCTTGTTTTAAGTCCTTATTAGTTGCTGCAATAATTCTCACATCCACAGCTATGCACCTGTTTCCACCAATCCTTGTAACACACCCTTCTTGAAGTACCCTAAGCAAATTAACCTGCATGTCCAGAGGCATTTCACCTATTTCATCCAAAAATAATGTTCCTCCATCTGAAAGCTCAAATTTACCAGCACGTCCACCCTTTCTAGCCCCTGTAAAAGCACCTTCTTCGTACCCAAACAATTCACTTTCTATTAAATTTTCAGGTATTGCACCACAATTTACAACTACAAAAGGATAGTTTTTTCTTTTACTTCCATTATGAATTGACTGGGCAATAAGCTCTTTTCCAGTTCCACTCTCACCCTGGATTAAAACTGTAGATGGACTATCTGCCACCTCCTTCGACTGCTCTATCAATTTGAGTACTATATCGCTTTCACCTATCAGATCATCAAAGGTATAAGTTGCTGTCTTACCTATGTATTTGTTTACAAGATTATATACCTTATTCATATTTCTAAACATGGCTACCATTCCTATTACAGCACCATTTCGATCTCTTATAGGATACACATTCAGATTAAGCCTTTGTTTCTTATCTTCATGTGAATATATTATCTCTCTATTTTCATATAATCTACCTTCTTTTAATTCTTTAAATATATATACCCAATTATTTAAAATACTGTCTATGTTCTCACCAACAACTTCCTTCTTTACATATAGAAGTTCGCAGGCACTGTTATTTATGGCTCTTATTTTACCATTATTATCCACAGCAATAATTCCTGAATTAATAGAATTTATAACCTTGTCCATATATTGATGTGCCTGAAATAATTCATACTGGGTTTTTTCCACCTTTAACTGGTTTTCTACATATCGTACTGACGCAGCTACAAGCCCTAGAGTATGAGGGTGTTCTAACTGGCGTCTCCCTGTAAGATTTAAACATCCTATTACATTACCCTTTACATCATGAATAATATCCGCAGAACAAGTCCAGGTATAATATGTAGTTATAAAGTGTTCTTCTCCCGATATTTGAACAGCACAATCTTCATAAAGAGCAACACCTATTGCATTAGTGCCTGTACTTCTTTCACTCATGTCAGCCCCTTCTACAATTCCCATTTTTTTCTCATCCTCTATTACATCCTTATCGCCTATAATCGTAAGCACAATGCCATTTTTATCTATAAGATACAGCGAAAATCCTGAATCTTTTAAAAATTTATATAGCACTTTCATAAAGGGAACAGCAATTTTTATAAGTTTTTCATTTTCTCTAAGCACTGTATGAAATTCTTCATTTTTAAGTATTCTCGTAGGGAAAACCCTATCTTTATCTATCCCGTATTGAATACACCTTTTATGAGATTCTAATATCTCTTCATTGATGTGAAAAATAATAACACCTCCTTTGCATCAAAAGATTAGGATCCATAACCGTGTTCTCATATTATAGATTGATCATACCATAAATCAAAAAAAAAGGCGATCCATCACACCACCTATGGAGGTGGAAGATTTCTCGCCAATTGATGTTAAAATATAAATTCAGTGCAGCGGGAGAGCCAGCAATAAAATATTTGAACTTTATTTTTCAAAGAAAAGTTTTATGTCATCTTCTACTGATCCTATGCCTGCAATTCCAAAATTCTCAACCAATACATTAGCTACATTTTCGGAAAGAAATGCAGGAAGAGTAGGGCCAAGATGAATATTTTTCACGCCAAGATACAACAGTGCCAGCAGAACTATTACGGCTTTCTGCTCATACCATGCAATATTATATACAATAGGAAGATCATTTATATCCTCAAGTCCAAAAACTTCTTTCAATTTCAATGCAATCACTGCCAATGAATAGGAATCGTTGCATTGTCCTGCATCAAGTACACGGGGAATTCCTCCAATATCGCCCAGCTGAAGCTTGTTGTATTTATATTTCGCACATCCTGCTGTAAGAATAATTGCATCTTTTGGCAGTGCTTTTGCAAAATCAGTATAATAATTTCTGGACCTGGCTCTTCCGTCACATCCTGCCATAACAACAAATTTTTTAATAGCACCTGATTTTACTGCATCCACAATTTTATCTGCCAATGCAAGAACCTGATTATGTGCAAATCCCCCTATAATTTCACCACTTTCTATTTCAACAGGAGGCGCACACTTTTTGGCATGTTCAATAATCTGGGAAAAATCTTTTTCTTCTCCTACTTCACCTTTAATATGCTTACACCCTGGAAATCCTGCTGCACCAGTAGTGTAAAGTCTATCCTTATAGCTAGCTTTAGGCGGCACTATACAATTGCTGGTCATAAGAATAGGTCCATTAAAGCTCTCAAATTCTTCTTTTTGCTTCCACCACGCATTTCCATAGTTTCCTGCAAAATGAGAATACTTCTTGAATGCTGGATAATAATGAGCTGGAAGCATTTCAGAATGGGTATACACATCAACGCCAGTTCCCTCTGTCTGTTTTAGAAGCATCTCCAGATCCCTAAGATCATGTCCCGAAATCAATATACCAGGATTGTTTCTTACTCCTATATTTACTTTTGTAATTTCAGGATTGCCATAGGAAGATGTATTTGCCTTATCCAAAAGTTCCATGACATTAACGCCATATTTCCCAGTTTCAAGTGTCAATGCCACTAGATCATCCACACCCAAAGTATCATCTAATGTTTTTGCCAATGCCCTCTGCAAAAACGCATCAACTTCCTCATTGTCTTTCAAAAGCGCATTTGCATGCTTGCTATAGGCTGATAGGCCTTTTAAACCATAGGTAATCAATTCACGCAGACTTCTTATATCTTCATTCTTTGTTGAAAGAACTCCAACACCAGCTGCCTTTAACGCAAATTCATGTCTATTGGAACTGTACCAGGCTGCTGCTTCTGGAAGATCATTTTTATTGTCCAGCTGTTTTAACAGTTCTTCTTTCTTTTCCAGAGTTTCAAGAATTCTTGAAACTATCATATCTTCATCAAAGTTAGCATTTGTTATTGTTGTAAACATATTGGATGTCACCAAATGATTTATTTCACTACTCACTTTTTTTCCTTCAGCACGCAGTGCTGTAGTAACTGCAGATATCCCTTTTGTCACATATACAAGCAAATCCTGCATAGCTGCTACCTCAGGTTTTTTGCCGCATACTCCCACCTTAGTACAGCCTGTACATCCTGCTGTTTCCTGACATTGATAACAAAACATTTTATTTACCATGATTATGTTCCTCCTTCTGATCTTTTTATTTCTTTCGATAAATCTATATTAGCAGGAGTCCTTAAGAAATTCCGTAACATAGGTTACATGAATTTAACATTTTATATGTAATATTTAATTTTGTAACTATATAACAGTTATAACCATACTATTAAATTAAGAGTAAAAAATGGGAGTTATATGTATGTACAATTATAATAGCTTTAGATTTGAAAATGAAATGGAACCTTTTGAAGAGCTTTACTGCCCTTACTGCCAATTTTGCACTTTTTTATATCCTGCACAGATGACAAGACAACAGAATAAACTTCCTCCTGGTCCTCCTCCAATTAGCGCCCCCGCAAAACAAAAATCAAATTTAAAATCCGGGCCTCAATTAAAAGCAGTTGATCCTACTTCTTTAAGACCTTGTACATTTAAATATGTTTATATCTGGCCGAAAAGAGGAAATCCTTTCTGGGCCTGGATAATCAACGTAGGCAGGAGATCTGTTTCCGGATACAGGTGGTATAGAGGTAGATGGGCATACTTCGGAATGGATTTAAAACAAATAGAAAGTTTTATATGCTACTAACTACAAAGAAGCTGTTACGAAATAAATTTGAAATAGCAATTTAGATAAATAAATATCTTGAAAAAACAAAAAATGCGTTTGAAAAAGGCTTAATAGTCCTAATTTAAACCGCATTTTTTGTATATTATTTTCTTGCAGGACTATTTTTCAATAGTCCCTAAACCAATTTTAAACCTAATTAGCCTTAGAATTAGCTTCTAATTCTCTAAAACCACGCCCACTTGTTACTGCCGGTAATGATACAGCTACGAAAAATCCTATGATCAAAAATACTCCTAAAGTCCACATTCCTGCAACAGCATTATTGTATCTAGTCATCAACGCTCCCACAACATACGGTCCTACAAAGCCGCCCAGATTTCCAATAGCATTTATAACTCCACGGCAGCCTCCTGCCACATCTGCAGAAAATAACATTGGAGGCATAGTCCAGAATGGTCCATTTCCAGCTTCATAAAATGCACCACATCCTATCATAAATGCATAGGATACCCATACATATTTGCCAAATTGTACAGAACATATCAGGCATACGCCGAACAACAACATGGGAATTGCAGTCGACATCTTGGAATTATGTGTTTTATCACTTATATTACCGAATACCCACAATCCAACCATACCTGCAACGAAAGGAAACATTGAAAGAAATCCTATACCCGTTATTCCCGTTTTACTGATTGACTTAAGTAACGTAGGCAGCCATAAAGTAAAACCATAAACTCCTATTTGATAGCAGAAGTACACAATACTTAATTTAACCATGTTTATATTTCTCAATGCCTGTCCAAAAGTAAGTTTTGCTGCTACATTTTTATCCATGGCAGCTTTTTCCTCTGCAAGCTTCGAATCGATGTAATCCTTTTCCTCTTTGATAAGCCATTTTGCATTCTCAGGACGATCCGTAATAAGAGGCAGCCAACAAAGCATTAATAATAATGCCAATATTCCTTCACCTATAAACAAAAGACGCCAGCTGCTCAATACAATTAGCCAACTGGAAATAGGCCCAGTTATCATATTTGCCACAGCAAGATTCATGATAAAGAAAGCATTTGCTCTTCCTCTCTCTTCCATTGGAAACCAGTGAGTAATAATAACCAGTATGGCAGGCCAAACTCCACCTTCAGCAACTCCTAAACAAAATCTTAAAATCAAAAGCTGTGTTGAATTATGAACAAACCCCTCTACAATAGCAAATATACTCCAGGCAATTATTGAAAAACTAATAAATTTTTTTGCACTTCCGTGTTCTGCCATGTTCCCGCCTGGAATTTGCAAAACCATGTAGCCGATAAAGAAAATACCAGAGGCAAGTCCACTCATGGAAGCTGTCAAATTCAAAGCTTCACTCATGCCACCTGCAATGGCAAAACTTATATTGGTACGATCCATAAATGCAACAATATAAACCAGTATACAAACCGGAATAATATGTGTCCAACGCCTTTTTGGAATTTTCTTAACTTCTGTTTCCATATCTCCATCCTCCTAATTATTAAATTAATTATATAAATGAGCAGAACAGTAAAATTGTATTTATTTACTCCATTTCTGTTACATGTTATAATTATGATGGACAGCTGAAAATCCTATTTTATACTATAGTATAGTTATTAATTCATTTATAGATACCCCATATCACTATCTAAGAAAGTGATATGAATTAGCTGTCAGTTATTATTGAGAGAGAGTTTTTCCTATCCCCGACTAATAAATAGGAAAAAACAAACTCTCTTTCTGTCTATTTTCAAATGTTCATCATTTTGTGTAATAACATGTAATTTACTTGAGTCTTTCACTTTTTACACAATTCTGCTCATTTATTATCTAAAATTTATTTTGCCAGCTTTTTATATATATCCAGTCTTTCTCTTGCGTCTCTTTCCGTTATTGTGTACATTTCATCTGCTTTATCAGGTAATATTTTTTTCAATGAAGCATATCTAACCTCACCTAATAAGAAATTTTTAAAGTCTCCATCTGGCTCTTTAGAATCCAATATAAAAGGATTTTTTCCTTCAGCCTTTAATGCTGGATTAAATCTATAAAGTGGCCAATACCCACATTCTACAGCTCTTTTCCCCTCTTCCTGACTTTTGTTCATTCCACATTTCAATCCGTGATTGATGCATGGTGCATATGCAATTATAAGTGATGGACCTTCATATGCTTCTGCCTCTCTTATAGCTTTAAGTGTCTGATTCTTATCAGCACCCATACAGATCTGAGCAACATATACATACCCATAGGTCATTGCCATAAGCCCAAGATCTTTCTTTTTCGTTCTCTTTCCTCCCGAAGCAAACTTTGCAATAGCCGATGATGGAGTTGCTTTAGAAGATTGTCCTCCTGTATTTGAATAAACTTCCGTATCCACTACAAGTACATTTACATCCTCACCTGTGGCCAATACGTGATCAAGGCCCCCATATCCTATATCGTAAGCCCATCCATCTCCACCAAATAACCATTGTGATTTCTTAATGAAGAAATCGCTTAAATTAAACAATTCTTTAGTAAGATCATTTTTATATTTTTCCTTTTCAAGCAGCGGCATGATTTTAGATTTTGCTGCTTTAGATTCTGAAGCACTGTTCATATTTTTTATCCATTCTCTCAGTGCTACTTTCAATTCACTGGAAATATCAGATTCCATAGCTTTCTCAGCAATATTTTTCATTTTTTCTCTTGTCTGGTTGATACCCACATACATTCCATAGCCATATTCAGCATTATCCTCAAATAATGACATAGCCCATGCAGGTCCATGGCCTTCAGCATTGACAGTATATGGAGTAGAGGGAGTAGACCCTGACCATGCTGAAGAGCAGCCAGAGGCATTAGCTATAAGCATTCTATCTCCAAATAACTGCGTTATGAGTTTCATATACGGAGTCTCACCACATCCGCCGCAGGCACCGCTAAATTCAAGCAGCGGCTGTTCAAATTGACTTCCTTTAACAGTATCAGTGCCTATAGGATTCTTGACTGGAAGTTTAATTGCATAATCAAACTTTTCCTGTTCACAGGTCTGCGTATCTATTGGTTTCATGACAAGGGCATCACGAGGGCATACATCTGCACAGCTGCCGCATCCTGTACAATCAAGGGCACTCACAGCCATAGAAAACTTATATCCATCAAATTTCTTTCCACCCTTAGCATCCATAAATTTCATTCCCTTTGGAGCACGTTGTACTTCACCTTCATCCAATAATATCGGCCTAATTACTGCATGTGAGCATACATATGAACATTGATTACACTGTATGCATCTTTCAGGCTGCCATTCTGGAACATTTACAGCAACTCCCCTTTTCTCATATGCCGCAGCTCCATTTTGAAAAGTTCCATCCTCCATTCCAACGAAGGAACTCACCGGAAGCAGATCTCCTTCTTGTCTGTTCATAACATCCACTATATTTTTTATATAATCTGGTCTATCAGATTCCGTCTTTTCCTCCATTTTAGCATCAGCCCAGCTTTTAGGTACATTTATTCTGACAATACATTCTGCTCCACTATCCACTGCTTTTTGATTCATCCTAACTACATTTTCACCTTTTCTTCCATATATATCAGCTATGGCTTCTTTGAGATACCTAGTTGCATCTTCTACAGGTATGATTTTAGCAAGTGTAAAAAATGCCGACTGCATTATCATGTTGATTCTTCCGCCAAGTCCTATTTCCTGTGCTATCTTCACAGCATTTACGGTATAGAATTTAATATTGTGTTCTGCAATATATTTTTTCATTGCCGCTGGTAATTTTTCATCAACTTCGTTTCCATCCCAAATTGTATTTAAAAGGAATGTACCTCCGTCCTTGATGCCGTCAAGAACATTATATTTATATACGTATGCCTGATTATGGCAGGCCACATAATCCGCTGAATTTATCAGATAAGTAGATTTTATAGGTTTCTTACCAAACCTCAAATGGGAAATTGTAATTCCTCCTGATTTCTTAGAATCATAGGAAAAATATCCTTGAACATACATATCCGTATGATCCCCTATAATCTTAATGGCACTTTTATTAGCTCCAACAGTTCCGTCTGAACCAAGTCCCCAAAATTTACACTGCTTTGTTCCTTCTGGAACCGTTGATAAATGTCTTGTAATCGGAAGTGATGTATGTGTCATATCATCCACAATACCAATTGTAAAACCATTCTTTGGAGAATCATCTCTTAAACTATCATACACAGCTGCAATCTGCGAAGACGTCGTATCTTTCGAACCGAGACCATATCGTCCTCCAACAATTATCATATCTCTATTTTTCCTAAAATAAGCATTTGTTACGTCAGTGTACAATGGTTCCCCAAGTGAACCAGCTTCTTTTGTTCTATCTAATACAGCTATTTTTTTAACTGTCTCAGGTATATATTTGAAGAAATGTTTTAATGAAAAAGGCCTATATAAGTGAACTTTAAGAACTCCTACTTTTTCCCCATTGTTATTTAGATAATCTACAGTTTCTTCTATAGTATCGCAGACTGAGCCCATTGCTATGATCATCCTATCGGCTTCAGGAGATCCATAGTAATTGAACAAATGATAATCAGTTCCTATAAGTGAATTTATTTGCTGCATGTAGTCTTCAACTATCTCAGGTAACCTCAAATAGTATTTATTCGAAGCTTCCTTCTGTTGAAAAAAGATATCTGGATTTTGAGTAGTTCCCCTCGTTACAGGATGTTCTGGATTCAAAGCATTTTTCTGAAACTTTCTCAGTGCTTCATAGTCTACCATTTTTGCCAGATCATCATAATCCCATATTCTAATTTTCTGAATTTCATGTGATGTTCTAAAGCCATCAAAAAAACTCAAAAATGGTATTCTCCCTTTAATGGCAGAGAGATGTGCGACTGGTGAAAGATCCATAACTTCCTGAACTCCACCTTCAGCCAAAAGTGCAAAACCCGTTTGTCTTGTAGCCATGACATCTCCATGATCCCCAAATATACTCAAAGCATGACTGGACAAAGTTCTAGCGCTAACATGAAATACACCTGGCAGCAATTCTCCTGCTATCTTGTACATATTTGGAATCATCAGCAACAATCCCTGCGAAGCTGTAAAAGTGCTGGAAAGAGATCCCGATTGAAGTGCACCGTGAACTGCGCCTGAGGCCCCTCCTTCTGACTGCATTTCTACAATCTTCACTCTTTGTCCAAATATATTTTTTCTCCCCTGCACAGACCATTCGTCAATATATTCTGCCATTGGTGACGATGGTGTAATAGGATATATCGCTGCTGTTTCAGTAAAAGCATATGCTACATGAGCAGCAGCAGCATTACCATCCATAGTTTTCCATTTTATTTTATTTAGACTCATTATGCTTCACTTCTTTCTATATTTTATGGATTGGTTTTGTTAATAAGTCTATATTATTCTATTCTAGCAATTGATTTCGCTAATTTCTTTTTATCTCCCAAATTCTCCTGTCTAGCTATCATTATTCTCTGTGCCTGAGGTGAACCTGCCCCGTGCATGGATTCAGTCCTATAGCTTACTGCAGCTGTACCAAGACATAAATTCTCTATAAGTCTCAGCACTTTCATTCTGTCTTCCGTAGGTATACTAGAAGTTCCCTTAAAGTATTTGGAAAAATACTTTAAGGG
>NZ_JAJJPB010000035.1:0-26015 GCF_020908015.1 Clostridium aromativorans | reverse complement strand
TTTGGACTGGGCCTGGCTATCTCGAAAAAAATAATAGATTTTTATAATGGAACTATTGAGGCAGTAAATAGAGAAAAAGGTGTGAGCTTTATTATTAAACATCCGCTCTTACGTTGTAATTCAAATTAGAATGCTGCCTATTTCCCAAAAGATAAATTTAATAAAAATATAATATTTTAGTACAAGGAAGTATATATTATGAAAGATAAAAAAACTATTAAAAAGATAAGATTATATATAATTTATATTTTGATAATTTTTGGACTTGCATTTATATTGCAATCTTATGTTTTTTCAAGAGTTGTCGTGTCGGGTCCTTCTATGCAACCGACATTTAATAATAATGATGTAATATTTATAGAAAAAGTGAGTACAGAAATTGGCTACATAAATAGAGGTGAAATTATTGTATTTAATTCACATCGTGAAAGCAATAGTAACTATATAAAAAGAGTAATAGGCATAGCTGGAGATAAGATTAGAATAAAAAATTCAAAGGTCTATTTAAATGGAAAGCTTCTTTCAGAAGATTATCTCCCGAAGGGTACAGATACTGAATCCAATTCTATTAATACAGAGTATATTGTACCTAATGGGTATGTTTTTGTACTTGGTGATAACAGAGGTAATAGCACTGACAGTAGGATACTTGGGCCTATAAGTGTAAGAGATATAACAGGACATGTTGTTATAAGAATTTATCCATTTAGTGAAATAAAGATATTTTAGCCTTAAAGTTATAATGTTTATAATTATAACTTTAAGATTATAAATTTACATTATAGAGTTAAAAAGTTTACTTTTTAACTCTATTTAAAATACATCAGTCGAGTAATTATAATGGCTGTCAGTGTTTGTCTCCCACTTTATTGACTTAGCTTCAAAAAAGTGTAAATTATTTTTTATACTGGAAGATACATGAAATATGATATTTTATCTTTAGTGGATGTTTGAAAATCTATATTCCTTTCATGATATGCATCACCTGCATATTCATCGCCTTGGTTATCACATACGTATGCATAGTGAAAATCCTTAGGATCTACCCATTTCATAAAAGTATAAGTGTGAGTTGGTCCATTTCCATATCCTATTGTAAAACATATATCGCCAGGTAGTAAAAGAGACAAATCTGAAGATTTTACCCACCCCATACCTAAAAGTACATTAGTTAAAGTAGCAGTATTTGCTGTACTATTTGGTACATTCACACCGACACTTCTCAGGGCTTCACTTTGGTAGAATGCACAATTGTTGCTATATGGATCATCACCGTAACCTTGAGCTGCATGTATTTGTATGGCTCTTGTCAAAACAGCATTCCTGTTTGTATAGTTTATGAGGTAATTATACAATTTAACACCTATGCTTGATTGAGTTCTCTTGCCGTTTGATATAGTATTTGCTGATTGAAGCGGTTTTACAGTCAAGTTTAATGTTACAGTTCCATAATCTTTAACAGTACCATTAAAAGTGTAGTTTCCAGCTACATTTATATTGACAGAGGACTTGTCCCAGGAAACGCTTACCTGAGAGGTTGTACCATCTGACATAACTGCAGTCACTTTATCAGGTAGAGTAAAACTATCTCCCTGGCTTATAGTTTTAGTTATATTGCTTATTGAAGATATAATTGCAGCAGTTTTAAAATTAAGAACAGTAGGGTTTGAAAGCTGTCTCCCAAATTTTGAAACTATATCCTGTGATATAGATAAAGAGTATTCTGTTTGAGGATCCAACTTCACAGAGGATGTTACTGTAATAGTCTCACATAATTTATCAGCGGTCATCTCAATTGGAATTTCTTCACCAGTTTTTACATTGGTTAATTTTATTTTATCAGTTAATGTATTAATATCAACAGGTTCACTAAATTTTATGTTCCATGACTTAGTTACAGCTACATTATCCCTTGTAATAACATTGTCAATTGTTTTAGCACTCAAGTTTTCTGAAGTAGCCTTTTGCGCTTTATTTGTAACTGTTGTTTGAGAGTTATCATTAGTATTGACGCTAATATTACTGTTAGCATATGTATTTTGAGATGTATTATCTACATTTGAAACGTTCTTTAAAATGCTTGTATTGTTATCTGCAGACTTATTTTGTTGTACTTGTGTAATTGAAGATTCCACAGAAGACTTGTCCACTGTATTGGATGCCGCAAATACTGTACTATGCACCGGTATTTGTGTAAGTGCATATATTCCACAAAGCATTATAAAATTTTTTGTGAAGTTTTTCATATTAGACCTTCCTTCCATTTTTTTGTCACATATTTAGTTTAATCTTTTTTTGGATTTATTTCAACAGGTTATCTATAAAGAGGATAATTTGGGATAATAATAAATATGTATAACATAAAGAAATTACATTTTCACAAGTTATTGGCACAATCCGGATATTTTGATAAAAATAACGAATAAATTGATATCTTATGGATATACTATTCACAGAGTATTTCATTTAAATTATTTTTTTATGGTCTCCTTAATAAAAGCTCCGGTTAGATTAGGCTGGAGCTTTTATGTAAAAAATAAAACCCCGGTTTCCCGGGGCAATGACTATTACTACTTTATCTATGCTGTACTTGAGTAATTGGTTTTGGTGCTGCTTTATGCCCTACTTTTGGTGCCACTTTATGCTTTGACTTATTTATTGGTTTTACTACTGTCTTGCGAACTGGTTTTGGTGCTGCTTTACGTACCACCTTATGGACTGCTACAGGTGCCTTAGAAGGACACGCTTGAACCGTTGTAGCAAATCCTGTACTTAAAAATAATGGTGCAATAACCATAGCAGCTGATATTACTTTGTATTTCATCTTTAACATTTTCTTGTACCTCCTGAATTAAATTATTTAAAGTTAAATTTAACTTTAAATATAGTATATATAACTACTATGGTTAAAATATATTGTAATATTGTAATTTTCATGTGATAAAAACTATTATTGTGCTGATAACTGTTAATCACATATTGTTTTGACATTCAATATGTACAATAAAACATGAGATAAATATCAATCTTATGTTCTCTCACACTCGGGAACAAAGCAATGTAACAGGGTAAAAGCTCACCTAATTATTTATAATTTTAGGCGAGCTTTTATTTGTCTTATGCTTTATATTTCTTTTACCAGTATTTATATTGTTGATATTTTTTTCAAGTATTCTTATACTATATAAAAGGGTAAATATTATAAAAATCAAATGAAAGATATAAAATTATTAATTTACAGAAAGGATGTAAAAAATCCAATATCAGGTTAACGTAAATGCTTTATTGGGTATTAGTTTATGAAAATATTTAAATTCAGGATAAAATCTATGACCATAAGAATATGGCTGATATTTACATTTATAATAATTATTATAATATTTCTTATTTCATTATTATATTTATATAGTTTTAGGTATATTGATAAAAATAATCATATCAAAGATATGAAAGCATATCATGATATAATTTTAAAAGACGATGATTTTAATCATCCGCCAGACTTTACTAAAATGAGAAATCTTATTAATGTTGAGAACTTTATTGTCAATTTTAACCATGGGGAAAAAGAAATACAATATGTAAACAATCCTACCAATAATTCTTTACCTATGAATGGAAGTCCAGGAGCTAAAAGAATAGATTGGATAAGTTCCTTTGCAAAAAATATAAAATCAGAAACACAATTTAGAGCCTATTACGATAAAGTAGAATATTTAATCATAATAAGTCCAATAAAAAATACGGACTCATTGAAATCATACTTTGTGACATATATGCCATATTATGTAGATAATAAGTTTTTATATGAGGTAATATTGATAGGGATGATATTTATCATTATAGCTTTTATTACCTCAAAACTTGTTGCGACATATATATCAAAGCCTCTTAAAAAATTAGAAAATTATACAAGAGAAATAGCAGACAAGAATTGGGTTGAACCCATTAAAATTGACAATGATGATGAGATTGGCAAACTTGCCAGGTCAATGAATATCATGCAGAAGAAACTAAAATATGCCGATGAAAACGAAAAGATATTTCTCCAAAGTATATCCCACAGTTTAAAAACAACAGTCATGGTTATTATGAGCCATGCCCAGGCAATTATAGACGGTGTTTATATAGATTCTCCTGAAAGGACAGCAGAAATAATAAAGGATGAATCAATTGGACTTGAGAAAAAAATAAAACAGATACTCTATCTCAACACATTGGAATATACGCTGGAGAATAACCTTGAGAGTGAAAAGAATAAAAGCATGGATTTGAAGGACATTGTCAGTGACATGGTGGATAAGTTTAAAGTAGTCAGTGATGATATTAAATGGGAGTTAGAGACAAGCAGCTGCATTATCTTTGCAAATGAGGAAAAAATAAAGGTGTGTCTAGAAAATATACTGGACAATGCATTGAGATATGCCGAAAGTATTATAAAAATCAGACTAGAAAGAAATGATAATTTTGCTGTAGTGGAAATATATGATGATGGAAAACATATTGATGAGGACAGTATAAAATTGATATTCAATCATATGTATAAAGATAAGACAGGTAATTTTGGACTGGGCCTGGCTATCTCGAAAAAAATAATAGATTTTTATAATGGAACTATTGAGGCAGTAAATAGAGAAAAAGGTGTGAGCTTTATTATTAAATATCCACTCTTATGACTGAAGGTAAGAAAAATATTATTTCGGATCTTCTCAACGAGTACGATATCAAATCAGCAGAAGATGTTCAGGAAGCATTGAAAGACCTGCTTGGAGGTACTCTCCAGGAAATGCTGGAGGCAGAAATGGATGATCACCTGGGATACAAAAAATATGATCGTTGTGATGAAACAAACTGTAGAAACGGCATAAAGCCAAAGAAAATACGAAGTAAATACGGTGAAATGGACATAAATGTTCCCCAGGACCGACAGAGTACCTTTCAGCCACAGACAGTAAAAAAACGTCAAAAAGATATTTCAACTATTGAAGACAAAATAATTTCCATGTATGCCAAGGGTATGACAACAAGGCAGATATCTGAAATTATTGAGGATATTTATGGCTTTGAGACAAGTGAAGGAATGATATCAAACATCACCGATCGTTTACTATCTGAAATTGAACAGTGGCAGCAGCGCCCGCTATCAAGCATATATCCAATTGTTTTTATAGATGCCGTACATTTTTCGGTTAGAGATAATGGTATAATACGAAAACTTGCCGCATATATCATTCTCGGTATCAATGATGAAGGAAAGAAAGAAGTTCTGTCTATCCAGATTGGCGAAAATGAAAGCAGTAAATACTGGCTCAGTGTCCTAAACGAACTCAAGAACAGGGGTGTAAAAGACATACTTATTCTCTGTGCTGACGGGCTTTCTGGTACAAAGGAATCAATATCTACGGCATTTCCAAAAACAGAATACAAGAGGTGTATTGTACATCAGATACGTAATACATTGAAGTATGTGTCATATAAAGACAAAAAAGCCTTTGCCTCAGACTTAAAGACCATATATCAGGCCCCGTCAGAAGAAATAGGCCATAGGAATATGGAAGTAGTAGCTGAAAAATGGCAGGATAAATATCCGGGAACAATGAACAGCTGGTCAAAAAACTGGGATGCCATAAGCCCTATATTCAAGTTTTCAACGGATGTCAGGAAAGTTATCTATACTACGTTTTTGTATATATCTTTAAAAAGCAAATCGAAACAATCCATCATAACTCACCTTTCTAATTTATTTTAGAATTTTTAATTACCATTTAAAGCCGATATTCAGTTCTGCTTGTTTTTTAAAAATTCTTGAAAATATTTCTTCCCTTACAGTTTCAAGTATATTTACATATTTTAGTTCATAATAATAGTTTGAACCTGATTTAAATAGCTGGATTAATGCACCTGAAACAATTAGTTGGTCATCATTCTCAAAATTAATTTTTATATTGAAAAATTGTTTAGTTAAAGATTCCTTTATATTAATATGACAGTAGAACATTAGAGAATCACCTCCAAGTTTAAATATTGCAATACTACTAATAGGAAATTTACAAAATATAAGTTCTCCCTGTAAATTCCATGATAGATTAAAGTAGTTGTTAAACTCAATTTGATGAATTTCTTTTATATGTAAAGTATTTTCTTTGAAGAAATTAAAAGCAATTTTATATTGATAAATATCGATTGTATTTTTACATATATATAAATGCATACATTGTATATCGGCAATGTTTATATCATTTAAAAAAATAAATTCATTAGATTTAAATATATATTCTGAATCTGTTTTTCTTAGAATTCCGTCTATTGAGTATGATGCTTTTGAGGTTTTTATTGTAAGAGTACTCCATTCGACTTTATTATCTAATTTATATATGCTATTGTTTTTAGACTTTATTATTACTTTTATTGCCGCATCTACAACTGTACTATCGAACTTTTTATCAGCGGAATGGAGAAGCTCTGTAACTAAAGAGTCTAAACTTTTAGAAGTATTGTAACTTCTGGCTGCATACATTGCATCTATGGCATCTGCAACAGAAATTATTTTACTTTCTAAAGGAATTTCATCGCCTTTCAAGTTATCAGGGTATCCAGTCCCATCTATTTTTTCATGATGGTATTTAATATATACCGCTATGTCATAATATATATTTTTTAATAGATTGTAGCCGTATATACTATGCTCTTTTAATATTATATATTCATTTTCCGTGAGGTTATCTGTTTTATTTAAGATATTTTTATTTATACATAATTTTCCCATGTCATGCAGTAATCCTGCGAGATAAATTTTATCTATTGAACTATAGTTTAATTTTAATTGTATAGCTATTTTCTTTGAAATATCAGCTACGTTATATGGGTGAAAAACCATAAGAGGCTCTTTTTCTTTGAGTATTTCAGTCATTATATAAATAAGTTCAAATATAAGCTCGTTTTTTTCATGGGATAGAAAATACATCTCATATGTATTTATAATTGAGTATAAAAGATATTTGAAATTGTCATTATTAATAAAATCGATATTAATGTGGTTATCATTTGTATCTAGTGAACACATGTATATGAATGTTGTTAAATTATTTTTACTTTTTATAGGTATAAGTAATTCCTCTTCTGCATTTTCTAAAATAATGGGAAAATTTGTTGTACAATTGTTTTTTACAAAAATTATCTCCTTATTGTAAAATAATAGTTTTAATTTGCTTTTGCCAAAATTAGTTATATTTATTTTTGACAATTTAGGCAGAGCTTTAAAAGGATTATTTTTAATGTCTAAAATTTTATCCAATGTAACAAAATTTTTATCTATGTTAAAATTAAGTATTGATATTGTATCACAATTAAAGCAGTCTCCTATATTTTTTAATAAAGTATTAATATTATTGCTATTAAAGATAGATTTATAAGATTTAATCATTTTGACTACCTCCATATATTTAATGAAACAATTTGTTAATTTTGTTTCATTAAATATGATATTGAAAGTATAAATTACAAAGATCTTTAAAGATTTTATTTAAAGAATTATTTAAATGACAAAAAATATTATGAAACGTTTTTTATGTTAAATTAATAAAAATTATATTTGGGGGTTTATTTATATATGACAGTTGAGCCAATAAGAGATAAACATAAAATAAAACAGATTTATTATTATTTAAAAGGGAAAGATTTAAAGTATGGATTAATGCTGAAGTTCGGGTTAAATACGGGTCTCAGAATAAGTGACATATTGCCGCTAAAAATCAAAGATATTTTTACTGTTTCTTGGGAATATAAAGATTATTTGATATTAAATGAAAAGAAAACTGGAAAAGAGAAAAAAATTAAGTTAAATAATGCAATTAGAAAAGAAATAAATAATTATGTAAAACAAAGAAACGTTGTGTTGGAATCATATTTGTTCCCAAGTCGTAAAGGTGGGCATATAAAAAGGATTCAGGCCTATAGAGTATTAAAAGAAGGTGCTAATATATGTGGAATTGAGAATTTTGGAACACATAGTTTAAGAAAAACCTGGGGGTATTGGACATATAAAATGTCTAAATATAATATAGGATTGATAATGGATACTTTTAACCATAGTTCTCAATATATAACACTTCGATATATAGGAATAAATCAGGATCAAAAAGATGAATTGTATTCTCTTGTTCAATTTTAATATATGCTGAAAATTGTACTAGAAATTTGTATTAAAATGACAAAACATATAGACATATGTGGTATTATATGCTATATATATGTTATGAAACAAAATTAACAAATTGTTTCATTAGTATATAGAATTCAATAATTAAATGGAAAAATTTAAATCTATAAGCTAAATAAGTGTATGTAGCTGTATGTATATTATAATGTTATTTTTAATTTTTTATAATTAAAATGTTAAAAAATATATTAGTAGTATATCCAGAATCCTATAATTTTATTTGAGAGAGTTATGAATATTGTATACGATTAAAGTATATCTATAGATTAATTGCTTTCTTTTGTGGTTGAAGCCATGAACCGTGTACAATTCAACCACGTTCATATCAGAATATTCAGCGATATAGTTTTGAAAACCTTTATAAAGGTTTACATTTCCTATTACGAAATTAAATTTATTAAACTATTGACCTAGAGTTAACTCTAGCGAGTATAATGTTATTTAAGGAACGATGATTACAACGCTCCTTTTATGCATATAACAATTTCGAAATGGGAGTGAATGAAAAATGGAAAAAGCAAAAGTTTATTTTACGGATTTTCACACGGTGGCTTTTGGAGATGGACTGCCAACTAAACTTAAAAAATTAATCAAAAGGGCTGGTATTGGACAGATCGATATGGATGGCAAGTTTGTTGCTATTAAGATGCATTTTGGTGAATTGGGGAACATAAGCTACCTTCGCCCCAATTATGCCAAGGCTGTGGCTGACGTAGTAAAGGAGCTAGGTGGAAGGCCTTTTTTAACTGATTGTAATACTATGTACCCTGGCAGCAGAAAAAATGCTCTTGAACATTTAGAATGTGCATGGGAGAATGGCTTTACACCAATGACTGTGGGATGTCCTGTTCTGATCGGGGATGGATTGAAGGGTACAGACGATATTGCAGTACCTGTATCAGGAGGTGAATATGTAAAAGAAGCCAGAATTGGACGTGCCATTATGGACGCGGATGTGTTCATCAGTCTGACACATTTCAAGGGGCACGAGATGACTGGTTTTGGCGGCACCATCAAAAATATCGGTATGGGCTGCGGTTCTCGTGCTGGAAAAACAGATCAGCACAGCAGTGGCAAGCCACACATCGACCAAGCACTGTGCCGGGGCTGTAGGAGATGTCAGCGGGAATGTGCCAACGATGGACTGGAGTTTGATGCAGTCAGCAAGAAGATGATGGTTAATCACGAAAATTGTGTTGGCTGCGGCAGATGTCTGGGTGCGTGCAATTTTGATGCTATTGTATTCGACAACAATGCTGCCAACGAGCTGCTAAACTGCCGTATGGCGGAGTATGCTAAGGCTGTAGTAGATGGCCGCCCTAGTTTCCATATTTCACTTGTGGTGGATGTGTCTCCAAATTGTGACTGCCACGGAGAAAACGACGTGCCTATTCTGCCTAATTTGGGTATGTTTGCATCCTTTGACCCGCTGGCATTAGATCAAGCCTGTGCAGACGCCTGTTTGAAAGCCACACCACTTCCAGGAAGCCAACTATTTGATAATATGTCAAAGCCGAGTTTCATTGACCATCATGACCATTTTACCAATTCTACACCTGGATCCGAATGGCGTAGCTGCTTGGAACATGCAGAGAAAATTGGTTTAGGTACTCGAGACTATGAAATGATCGTGATCAAATGAACTGAGTATATGATAAAAGAGTTGTTTTACAGGTACAGGCAATTCGTTAAAATAGTTAAAGATTTAAGAGAAAAATTATGAATATTCAGGAGACGTATAAAATGTATGTAACAAGCGAAACAATTGTAACTATTTTAAAAGTTTTACATAGCATAAATTGAAGTGTTTAATTTGGAGGATGTTATGTATTTTGACAAATATGAATGCCCTTTTTTAAGTCATAATGACTATGGGTATAGAAATGATAATATGAATGTACCTGCCAGAAAAGCTGTGGCCCATATAGCGGGAGGCCCTTTGGATCCTAACATAAGAGGTACTGCTGTCTTTACTCAAGTACCTGGGGGGACTGAGGTTTCTGTAGAAGTTAATGGATTACCTACTTATAGACCTGCCATGGATGGAAATCCTCAAATTGGGCCTCATGGATTTCATATACACCAAAATGGTACATGTGCTGTAGGTGATTCTGCTGAACCATTCAGTTCTGCCGGAGAACATTGGAATCCAACTAACCAGCCCCATGGCAATCATGCAGGAGATTTTCCTGTTCTCTTTTCTAATAATGGTTACTCTAGAATAACTTTTTTTACAAATAAATTTAATGTTGCTCAGATTATTGGAAAATCAGTGATCATACATGAGAGCCCAGATGATTATAGAACTCAGCCTTCTGGAGCGTCTGGTAGAAGGTTAGCTTGCGGTGTTATTAGAGTAGTGATGTAATTAAAGAATGTTTAAGAAAAATATTTTCTTATGGGATAATGGGTGATACCTCAGTATATTGGGGTAATGGTAGCGGTCGGATAAAAAAAGATTAGAATTTCTCTAGTTTCAGAGTGTCGACTTTGTTGGCGCTCTGAAAAAATATATTTTATATTTTTTCACAGTATTAATTATTTTAAAGTCTAATTAGGTAATGAACTTACGATGGTATCCCATTATCATTAAAAATAACATAATCACTAAATTCACGATCTGCTTTCTTTACATTCATATCTTTAGGTTTTCTTTTTAATTTTGATACATTAGCTTATCAGTACAAATGTTAATATCAATTTCATGTATTTATTTTTCATCTTTACAACAATAACCCTTGTTTTAAAATATGCTATTTTCTCAACCGTTTACAATTTATAAAGGTCAATCTGATTTTTTGATGGTATAATTAATAATGTTGACAATTGGTTTTCTATAAAATGGTACTGAGTAAATTAAGGTTTGAATAATTTATTTTAAAGAAATTATTTGAGAATGGGTGATAAAATGGATAGAAAAACTTTAATTAAAAGAAAGATAATGAATAAATTTATAGATGCTACATTTATGATAATTGATACTGAAGGTGTGGGGAACGTTACGATAAGAAAGGTATCAAGTATTGCAGGATATAGCAGCTCTACCTTGTATAATTATTTTGAGGATTTAGATCATCTTGTTTTATTTGCATGTATAAGATATTTAAGAGATTATACTCAGGGCTTAAAGAATTATATAAAAAATGCTAAGAATAGTTTTGAAAGATATATTTTAATATGGAAGTGCTTTTGTGCTTATTCATTTGAAAGACCTGAAATTTACAATCTTATTTTTTTTTCAGGCCATAGTAATTCATTGAATAACACTATTAGTGAGTATTATAGAATATTTCCCGAAGAATTGGCTGATTCGTCACTTCGTCTTAATTCTATGTTAATAGGGAATGATATTTATTCAAGAACATTATATTCATTTGAAGGTTGTGTTGAGGAAGGGTATTTCAATGAAGAGGATATAGTGGAATTAAATGAAATCACTATTTTAATATATCAAAGCGTATTGTCAAATCTACTAAAGAAGAATCCACCATATAGTTCAGAAGAAGCTTTGAAAAAAGTAATGAAATATATTAGAAGAGTTGTTAAGGCTTATCAATTACCTAACAATTAGCTATAAGGCATGAATTTTAATGATTATTTTAGTTAAGTTACTTTTTTACTGTTCATAGATCAGATTTAAAAGATGCATATTTGATCGATATCTAATACAAATGATATGCCAATAAAAAATTATTGAAATAAACACTAAAATGAGATATTATAATATTAAATAGATCGTGATCATATATTTAGAAAATTTAATCATGATTTATTTAAAAGACATAAGTTATTCAAAATTTAATCTGTTTATTTTAATAAAATCATGGATGAAAGAATTAAAGGCGTAAAATTAAAATTAGACTTATTAAAAAATAATTGCATGTTTATTTATATCTTACCTATTATTATTTTACATATTTAAATATTCAAATAAAACTAAAATTGAATATGAATGTAGAGATTGTTATAAATAATTAATAAATCTTAAGGGGGTAAGTATAATGACAAAGTTAGAGTTCATAAAAAAGGTGGAAGAAATTTGTTTAATGGAAAATTGTAGCATCTCGAGTGCAATTGATGTAGTTATGCATGAAAATAGAATAACTAATACAGAGTTCATTGCATTGTTCTGTAAAGGTAAAAGTAGTATAGAAGATGATACACATATAATGTTTAAATGAGGAAACTTTTTAATGTTTTTTATTTATATTGTCATAGGTAATTAATTGTTATTTTATCTGTCTTTATATCCCGTGCGCTAAGTTTCTGTTCCGGATGGCCGATGGCAATGCCTAACAGTGGTTCAAAGTCATCGGGGAGGTTCAATATCGCTGTATTGTCAAGTTCAGGAATTTCGCGCATTGCTTCAAGGGAACCCCACATAAATACGCTGCCCAAGCCAAGATTTGTGGCAGCCAAGTGCATAGAGTAGGTAATGCATGCGACATTTGAAAACTCAATGCCTGGTTGTAAATCCTGTTTCCTGTGAGATACAAAAATTACTGTCGGAGCGCCGTAAAATGGATCGAAAGCTTTCTGGTTTAGTTCAACATTAGAGGTATCGCCTATGATCTTTTTCATCTTAGCTTTATCCTCCCAGCGTTTAGCGGAAGCTTCTGATAGCTTATCAAGTATATATCCGCTCTGTACGACGGTCAAATGTATGTCCTTATACTGATTACTACCTACTGGGGCGCTACTTGCAGCGGCTAGTATGTCGGCTAAATTGTCCTGAGATATTTGTTCCTGCGTAAACTTTCTGGTAGATTTTCTATAGCGCAGTAATTCAAAGTAATCCATAAATACCATCCTTTCATGCCACCAAATTTTGTTTATAGCAACTTGCACTACAACGATAACATGAGCTGTTTGTAGTGTCAATGATTACAATTGATTGTTATAATGATATTTATCAAAAACCTTGATTTTCCTAACTTTATGGCATATAATGATAGAGTAAAAACTGTATAAGACAGTTCGAAACCATCCTGTCTATAAGTGGCGTAAGGCCAGTTATATCAATAGTCACAGAAATAGAAAATCCATTTGCAAACATATTTGCAAACATGGAATTTAAACAGACAATCTATGAGTTATGTATTATTATACATTTAAGCCTGTGTTTTTTTATGTGTATTTTTACTGCTTTTAATTAACATAGCTATTTTTTCAGCAGCTTCACGGTCGATAGATTCCATTACATGTGAATACAAATCTAAAGTTATAGATGCTTTACTATGTCCCAACCTACTACTGGCAACTTTAGTACTAACTCCAGCTGTTAGCATTAAACTTGCATTTGTATGCCTTAAATCGTGAAATCTTATATGAGGGAAGTTATGAGTCTTTAAAAAATTACTGAACATGAAAGATAGCACATGTGGGGTTATAGGAAGACCATTTACTTTTCTGGTACATACTAAATTTTTATCTGTACCCCAGGTATTTCTGCTTCTTATTTTCATCTCACATTGCCATCTGTAGTGTTCTCTTAATATAGGAACTAGTGATTTTGGAATAGCTATAGTTCTTTTGCTTTTTAAAGTTTTTGGTTCCTTAAAATAATATTTGCCACTTATATACTCTAAATTTTGTATTACACTTATTGTTTTATTATCTAAGTTTACGGCATCCCAGCTGAGTCCCAAAACTTCACCACGACGCATACCTAAAAGCAATGCTAATGTAACAGGCATTTTTAATGTTAGATTGCCTTGGACTTCTTCTAAAAGCAGGTTACATTGATCCGCACTTAAAATTTTGGTTTCTTCTTTTTTCTGTCGTGGTAATTTTACTTTAGCCAATGGATTTTTTTCTATGAGATCCATGTCTAATGCATATAAAAGAGCAGAACTCAAAACTCTTTTATGATTTGACAATGTCCTAGGTGATAAAGATTCACTTTTTAAATCAAAATATTTTTGCAGATTATAAGGCTTAATGTTTTGTAATTTTAATTTGCCGATGACAGGTATTACATGATTGTATATAATATTGTTATATCCGTCTATTGTAGTAGGCGACAAGTTATCTTTTTTGATTTTACCTTTTAACCAGTCATCTAAAAAATTACCAAGGGTAATATTGTTGTTGTCAATTAATTCCCCATCTTCAAGTTTGACAAGTATTCTTGGTAATTGTTTTTCAGCTTCATCTTTATTCTTAAATCCACTAAACCATCGTTGCTTACGTCTGCCAAAGGCGTCCCTACCTACGTCAATAACTATGGAATAAGAATTATTTCGCTTAATAATACTTCCTTTCAATTAAATTACCTCCTTAGCAAACTAATGTTTGGTATAAAATTAAAAAATAATAATATCCTTACACGTATACCACCTCCTTTAAAGATAATTTATAAGAATTTAGATATTAAATATTTAATATATTCTGGGAGACAAATACCATTTAAATTATTTTTATCTATATTGTTATGTATCTTAAAAAAATATGAAGCAAACAAGTTGGCATCATATTCATTTCTTAATTTATCCACTGAATCCATTGAATCTGCTCTGTCCAATAGAACTTGATCTTCATGCTCCAGTACACAGTGACCGGTTTCATGGAATAATACAAATTGTTTTTTAATTTCATCAAGTGAAGAATTTACTCTTATTACCCTTTTGTTTTTTGATAAATACAAATAATATCCATTTAAGTTTTTAGAAAGAGGTGCGTAATCAAAATCTATATGTTTCAATGTAGTTCTCATAATTATTTCAGGATTTGAAGTAGCTGATTTTTTTATTAACTTATTTACTTTTCTTTGAATATAATTTTCAATAAACAATTATCCCATCCCCCAAAATGAAATTTACTTATCTTTTTTCTTTTTGTTCACCCTGTATTTTTTAGGAGTGAATTTCTTTTTGTTTTTTAAAGTAAGAGATTGTAATGCCGCACTTATACTTGCCTGAAGTATTTCATAATCCTCATCTTCAAGTGAATTTTTATTTTTTGATAATGAGACAGACAAATTATTTACTATATCCTGGGCCTGTTTATCTAATCTTTTCTGTTCCTTCACGGAAAGAGTCGGATTGAATTCGTTGTCTTCATTGGTATTATATTTATCGTCAAAAAAATCGTTTACTGAAACATCTAAAATAGAGGCAATTTTTTGAAGCACCTCTAAAGAAGGGTTTTTTCTTTTGTCATTTAAAATATAGCTCAAATATGTCGTGCTAATCTCAGCTTTTTCAGCTATCTTCTTTGCACTAATTCCTTTTTCGTTCATTATTTTTTTAATATTTTCACCTAACATAAATTTCCTCCATATAAACTATTTGTTTAATTATTATTTATTATAAACTCATAGTTTACAAAAGTCAAAGGTAAATTAAGAAATTTTAAGAAAAACGGAGTAATGAACTAGTAGTTTAACAATATAGTAAGATAATTTAAACTACTGGTTTATATTAGACTTTATTAAACTAAAAGTTTATGATAATATAAACCTACAGTTTAATAAGGAGGTTATTTAATGAACAGCATTAAAGCAATTAAGAAAAAACTCAATTTAACCTATAGGGATTTGGAAAAACAGACTGGGTTGAGTGCTATGTATATATGTTATCTTGCGGAGGGTAAAAGAACTAATCCAAGTTTAGAAGTAATGCAAAAGATATCCTCAGCGCTGGGCAAAAAAGTTGAGGAAGTGTTTAAGCTTAATTAATAAACATATCTTCAAAGAAAATTTAAGAATTTAGAAAGGAGGGTGGAAATGGAGAAGAAAAAGTTCACGTTAACTATATCTTCAGAGCTATTGGAACAAATAAAAGAAATGGCTAATAGAAAAGGAATGTCTGTTAGTGAATACATTCTTTTAGTGATTAGCCAAGATGTGAATAACAATTAAATTTCTATGTTTTGCTTAATATACTCTTTTATAATCATTTCAATTTCTTTATTGACAGAACGACCGTGATTTTCGGCTATAATACGTAGTTTCTGCAATAATTCAGTTGGAATCCTCAGAGTAAATTTTGATAATTCAGAAGCCACAAAAATACCTCCTTGCCATCAAAATGACATCATAACTATAACATAAGAAGGAAAAAAAATAAATATTTGACGGCATAATGACGGCATAATAATATGAGTTTAGGAGGTGACGGCAATATTAGCTGGAAACTAGATGAAAAATGAATGAGGATGAAAAACTAATAGTTTAATAAAGATTAAATTCGGATATCATTGACATTACTACCTTCTAATTGATAATTCTACGAAATGATGTAGTTCACAAAAATATACAAGGGGGGTTTTGATATTGGATGAATATATAAATTCTCTTCCTGAAGTAATAACAATTAAGGAAGTGCAGAAGATTTTAAGGATAGGAAAAAGCAAGTCTTATGAAATTGCTAGGCATAAGGATTTTCCTAAATTGCCTGTAAGTAAACCTATAAGAATTCCTAAAAGAGAGTTTTTAGAATGGGCTGGATTATATGGATTTGTGAAAAAGGGAGGAAAAGCCAATGGTTGAATATACGTTGGGACAGGTAATAGACAAACTTGGGAGAAATCCGAAGTTAAAATTTCAATTTGTTGCGGAGGAAACTTACAAATCAGTTAGAGGAATAGTGATTGCCCTGGATGGAGATGGAAGGGTTGTAAACCAAGAAGGACAACCTGTGCTGTCAGATTTTACATTAAGGAGTAGGTTCAGATTGGTCAATGCTCCTGTGGATAGGATGGCAGCCTTTAGAGCATTTCATGAAGGCAAAACAATTTACTGTGACTGTAGGGGAATTAGGTACTATTACAAACCTGAATCATCTGGAAAGTTGACTATTTTTGAAAATCAATTTTATAAACCAGTTTCGATTGAGGAAATTTTGTATGGCAAGTGGTTCATAGGGGAGGGTAAGGATGTTTAGAGCAGAGAGAGTTAAAGGATATAACAAACTTAATATTTTAGATAAGGAACTTTTTGCAAAGTTTTGCAAGAGATTTTACGAGGTATGGGAGTACCCTGAAACACACACACCAATAAGGGTGGAAAGGAAAGAAAATTATCTGAAAGTAACTTTGAGTGATGGTGACTGGTTGCATGTACTGGAAAATGGCGATTGGTATTAGGGAGAGGGAAAAATTGAAAGAGAATTGGTATGCGCTTTTCATAGCTTCATTACTTCCGGTAAAAAGTGCAGATGAAGCTTTTAATTTGTTCTATACCGGAGATAAAAAATATATAAAGACTAGAAAGACAGGGATAGAAATGCTGCTTATGCAAAGGCAGGGATATTCAAATTCGGACATAGCTAAAATGTATAAAATAAATAAACATACTGTTGATACAAGAATTCATACCGCCAGAAATATATTCCCAGAGGAGATATGAGATATGGAAAAATTGAAGGAAAAATTAAGGGAATACATTGATTTATATGGCCTGTCTGATGAGAGGACAATTGAAATCAGCCAGGAGTTGGACGAGCTGATTGTTCAAAAAATGAAGGAGCATGAGGATAAATGAACGGGTATTTAAAATGCTTGATTGATCAGTATCAAAGGAAATTCAATAAGTCCACGGGTACGGAGAAAAACATATATATGGAAGTTCTGATAAGTCTCAATAAGTTTAAAGAGTATATTGAGAGGACTGAAAAACCAAAGGAACCACAGGAAAAAACAAAAATGGCTGTTGATGATATTTCCGATATCCCTATGAAGTATATTGCAGTTGGATTTAAAGGGAATACATCTGGATTTGCAGAGTACCTCAAAAAATTGACGGATATGAGGGAGATAGATAAATGAAGGAGGATATATGGAAGATAAAGCGTATGAAAAGCTGGAGAAAGAAAATAAAATTCTTAAAGAACTTTTAAGAGAAGGTTTGGAGTTTATAGAAGGCTATAGGGAAGAGGCTAGGTACTGGGAACACATGTATAACTTGAGCATTGCAGATGCAAATAGGAATATTTTAAATAGAGGCGCAGGTAAAATAACAATTTTGAAAAGGAGCCGGGTACGGGTATGAGATTACATATGGAAGATATGGAAAATGAGGAATCCGAGGAATCAAAAAACAAGTACTTTATCAATTGGAGTATTGTATATGTTGTATTTTCAGGACTTATTATGTACGGATTATTGATGCTTGTATTTTTGTTGGCCGTGTAGGTAATTTATGCAGGAAATTCAATTTTGCTAATTCTGAATAAAAAGGGGGAAAAAATTGGCTATGGAATCAAATAAATTGGAAACTGAATTCGATGAAATATTAAAAGAAACAATTGATAGAACAGTTGAGCTGCAATTTAATTCTATCATAGATACCAAAATAAAAAGAGATATAACAAGATCGAGGAAATATATTGAACTGGCAAAAAATATAGAAAAAACACTGGATGAACTTAAGTCGAAAATTCCAGAGGATATTTACAAATCAATTATTGCACTTATAGGACTCAAAGATGATGAAAGTATGCTTTATCTAAAATATTTTTTCAAACAAAAGGAGTTGTGTCTGGATTGACAGACTTAAGTTTTTTAGCCGAAATTCAAAAGAAGGTATAATACAAAATCATAGTCTTAAAGGATGGAGAAGATAAATAACCATGAGGAGGAACTATAACGTTGTTAATTGATATTGATAAAATAACTGTTAATAAAAGGATAAGGAAGGACTTCGGCAATATTGATGAACTGGCGGAGGATATAAAGGAAAACGGCCTTATAAATCCGCCGGTTGTCACCCCGGAGTTTCATCTCATAGCAGGGGAGAGGAGACTCAGGGCCCTGGAATACCTCGGATATGAACAGGTTGAAGTACGGGTGATGGCCGCAAAGGACTACGAGCACCAGTTCAAACTTGAAATATCCGAAAACGAGAACCGAAAGGATTTCACATTCAGCGAGCGGATCGAATATGCAAGGAAACTTGAGGAGATAGAAAGAGTCAAAGCTGAAAAAAGAAGATTAGCAAATTTGAAACAAAATACCGAGGTGGAAAGTTTTCCACCTCGGGCCGAACAGGGGAAAACAAGAGAAATAGTAGCTGAAAAATCAGGTTTCGGGAGTGGTAAGACTTTTGAGAAGGCAAAATATATATCGGAGAATGCCAGTGAAGAGATGATCAAATCACTGGATGAAGGGAAACTTAGTATAAACAAGGCATATATGGAACTCAGAAAATCCAGGGATGAAGCACTCAAAAAAGCTAAGGAGGCTGAGAAGACAGCCGGTCAGGAAAAGCAGGAAAAGGAGGAACTTGCAAAAAAATATATGGAATCAAAAAAACGTTCTGATGAAATAGAGAAAAAATACAAATTGAAACTTTCGGAAAAACCTCATGTCGTGAAAAAGGAAATCATCCCGAACGACTATGAAGAATTCAGGAAGCGTGTTTCGGTGCTTGAAGCTGAAAAGAAAAAACTGGAGGAGCAGAACATTGAAAAGGACGACGAACTTGAAAAAAAGAACGAAGAGCTTGCAGCTTTGAGCAGGGCTGAAATTCAGTTAAAAAACAAGTACAAAGTTAGACATGAACTGGCCAACCTGGTTCAGGAGGTCAACGGGAGCACTGCGAAAATAGAACTTTTGATGAAAGACATAGACAATTTAGAGGATATGGAAATAACGAATTTCATGGAGGATGTAGTTGAGAGCCTGTGTGATTCGATAGAAAAAATAAATTCACTAAATAAGAATAGAAAAGGGGATGTGGTAAATGCAGAATTCGAGGTTGGTTGAAATAGATCCTAAGTCATATTTATATAAAATGACCGAGGACCAGATAAAAAATGAAGCAAATATAGCAACTGAAATTTTTATCGCCAGGCAATTCAGCAGGGTACATTATGAAGACTTGATGTCCTCTTCCTCAATTCCGGAAGGATGTGCAAGCAAGAACAGATTAATTGCATGGATTAATGACTATGTCAGGGGCAAATACAAGAGGATGGGTGTCATCTCAAGATACAAATATGAAAGGCCTGAAGATTTTGTGGATGGCATATGGCAGGCAAACAGCTTTGGTTCCTTTGCACAATTTATGAAAGATGTACTGACAGATTTCAAATTTACCAGAAACAAAAAAATATCCGATGAATTCAAAAGGTCTTTCTTAAGTGAAGAATGGTACTGGGAAGCTCTGTCCATAAGTGGTCTAAAACTTTTAGAAGATCTGTACAAGCATAATGCACTTCAAACCAATATTGCTAAAGCTTATATAAGGCAGGTCATACTTTCAAGAGAGCTGCTAAGTAAAGTAGGTCTAATAATTGGAAGATCCACCAAGAACCATGATGCGGGAGATATACAGCAGCAGCTGGAAAATGTATTTGAAATTACATTTAAAAATCAATTAAAAGCAGCATTTGATATATTCAAAAATTATGAGGAATATAAAATATATTTAAGATTCAGAAAACCAATTTCAAATAATCTTAAAATGATTTATTCGGAAACCCAAATTTTGAAATTACAGAACAAACAAAGAGAATAGAGGGTTATATTGTGTTGAGATGTTTGAATATTACTCAATATATTACATTGGAAAGATGTATTTATATTCAGTCATTAGGGTTGACTATATTTGTTGATAACGGTAGGAATATTACGGTGGATATAGATATCCAGGAGGTGGAAACAAACATGTATATGAATAGTTACAACATTGTAAAGAGGTTGAATGATGGTGAGTATGAGGAAATAATCAAGGATGATAGAAGTGGAAATAAGCTGGCTTCAAAGGTTTTATATCAATTGGATCTTTTACATAGATGTCCGGAGGATCCGTCATTTAGATCTATGTTTGAAAAAGCTTATTTAGCTTATTTGGATTATAAAAATTCAGACAACTGATTTAGCAGGAGGTGCATAACATGAGAGATTGTGTAAAAGACAGGGCAGTGAATGTAGGCAAATATTTAATATCAAGCAAGGTAACTGTGAGAGATGCTGCAAAAGTATTTCATGTTTCCAAGAGTACTATATTCAACGACTGTACCGAGAGATTACCGATTCTAGATGCAGTGCTTGCAAGAGAGGTTCGGAAAGTACTGGATTTCAATAAAAATGAAAGAGGCATAAGGGGAGGACAAGCAGTAAGAGAGAGATACCTTTTACTGTCAGGCTTATAGAACAGTAAGCCGCGTCTAGTGGAGGAATAATCATGAACGCACTTGTATTTAATGAATACCCAATAGTAATAAACAGGGTTTTAGCAAAGATAATCGGATTAAATGAAAGCATAGTACTGCAGCAGCTTAACTATTGGATTGAGAATAACAAAAAGAAAAACATAAATTTTCATGACGGCCATTACTGGACATATAACAGCATGAAAAAATGGCATGAGGATGCTTTTGATTTCTGGAGTCTTGATACTCTTAAAAGAGCTTTTAAGTCCCTTGAAAACAAGGAACTGATAATAACTGGAAATTACAACAAGGAAGCCAGAGACAGGACAAAATGGTACACTATAAATTTCGAAAAATTGGAGGGTATCAGCCAATGCATTAGTGCAAAATGCACCAATGGAAAAGTGCAGAATGCACCAATGCATAAGGGCAATTTGCCCCAACCATTACCAGAGACTTCTACAGAGATTAACACAGAGATTTCAAAAGATATAGATATACCCGTTGAGCAGGAGCAGCAAAGTCTGCTTGATGAAAAAAACGCATCACGGGATAAAATCCCTTATGATGAGATATTCAATGCTTTTAACAGTATATGTGTATCTCTTCCTAAAGTAATCAAGCGTACTTCCGATAGATGTACGAATTTAAAGGCCAGATGGAAAGAGTATAAATCCATGAAGCCATTTATTACAGTGTTTAAAATGGTTGAAGAAAGTGATTTCCTATCCGGTAGGAACAATAAATGGGCAGGGTGCAACTTTGATTGGCTTATGCGGAAAAATAAGTTTATCAAAGTATTGGAAGGACATTATAGAAATGCACAGGAATTAAATAATTTTAAAGATAGGGGTAACGCAGTCAAGTCTTATAGAAAACTTGAAAATGAGATGCAGCAAAGGTTATTAAAAGAAAACGGTGATATTGAATCTGATGAAAATTTAGATAACAGAAGCATTATGGAAAAGATAAGGAATAAAGCAGGAGATGGATGATAGATAAATTTTGCAAAGGAGAAATTGTACAGTGAATGATTTGAAAAAAGTTGTAGAGGATAATATGGGGTTAGTTGGAGATATAAGTAAAAGGTATTCAAAGTGTTCAAATTATGGATATGATGATATTTTTCAAGTCGGATGTATAGGGCTTATAAAAGCGGCCCGAAATTTTGATATACATAAGGGATACAAGTTTTCAACATATGCCTATATAAAAATCAAGGGAGAAATATTATTATTTCTAAGAAGTAGAATTAAATTTTTTGATTCTGATAATAATGCTTTCAAGCAAATTTCAGATGTACACAAAATCACGTATCCTTTGTCACTGGACTATGTCATTAATGACTCCAGTGTAAAAAAACAGGTGGTTTTTTCTGAAATTATTTCAGATAATTTCAATTTGGAAGAATATATATCACTGAGACTTGATATAAAAAATTGTATAGATAAGCTTCCCCAAATGTATCAAAAGATACTTGTATTAAAATCAGAGGGGTTTAAACAGAGAGAAATAGCACAAATCATTGGAATTTCTCAGAATTCTGTCAGTAGATACTATAGAAATGCATGTAGAAAAGTCAGAAAATATCTGTCAGATTACATTTGTAATATTATGTAAATATATATATTGTAAACAAAATTGACGTTGAAAGGAGCAGGAAATACTTTGAAACAGCTGGTATTAGCCGAAAAGCCGAATGTGGCCCAAAAGATAGCAAAGGCACTTGAATGTAAAATCAAACAAAATGGATACATGGAAGGTGAAAAATATGTGATAACCTGGGCATCCGGACATCTTCTGAAGTTATATGATGCCAGGGACTATGAACCGGAAATGGCAAGATGGGACATGGACAATTTCCCTTTCATACCGCAAAAGTTCAGATACAAAAAAATCAAAAGCTATGAAAAACAATTGAGCATAATAAAAAGGCTTGTACAGAGAAATGATATAGAGAATTTCATTGTTGCTACTGATGCAGACAGGGAAGGGCAACTTATAGGGGAGACAATAATTGACTTTTTAAAAGTCAATAAGCCTGTGTACAGGGTGCTCAGAAATGAATGGACACCTGAAGATGTAAAAAAAGGATTTGAAAATCCCATACCCAACAGTGAAATGAAATCACTTAAGGATGCGGCTGTATGCAGGCAGTGGTCAGACTGGCTAATAGGGATAAATCTCACAAGTGTAGCTACCCTTAAATATGTAGCTGGAAAAGGCGTACTTAATGTTGGAAGAGTGCTGATGCCAACTCTCAAACTTGTTTATGACAGGGATATGGTCATAAAGAAGTTTGTGCCTGAAAAATATTTCAAGCTGATGGCAATTTTTATAAATGAAAATGGTGAAAGATTTTCAGCTGTTTATTTTAAGGACAAGCAGGATAAGTTTAAAAATGAAAAGGAACTTCCTGAAATTTTGTCAATTGTAAACAGAAAGGGTGTAATAAAAAATAAAAAGACTACCAGCAAGACGGAGAATTCACCACATTTGTTTAATTTATCGACTTTACAGGGATATATTACATCTAAGAATCCAGCCTGGACATCCGACAAGGTTTTAAAAACAGCACAGTCACTTTATGAAAAATCATTCATTACGTATCCACGTACGGAAAGTATGTATCTGGAGGAGAGTCTTGTAGATAAAATGAGAAAAGTATTTGAACTTTTAAAAGGCAGTCTTGATGCAAAATTTGATGATTCCAGGAGAATATTTGATAGCAGCAAGGTATCAGGACATAGTGCTTTGACACCTACTTATATAGTGCCTGAAAATCTTACCAGGGATGAAAAAATCGTATATAATGCCATAAAAAACAGATTTTTAATGCAGTTTCTAAAATCCGCCAAATATGAGGAAACCAGAATCATTATATGTGTTGAGGGATTACAGGGTGATTTTTATGCAAAAGGAAGGATTGAAGTGGATAAGGGTTGGAAAATTCTTGAGTATGTTAATTCAAAAGATAGTATACTTCCGCCTTTAGCTGCATTGGATAAAGTTACCATGGAAAATGCGGAGATAAAAGAAAACTTTACAAGTCCTCCACTTCACCACACTGAAAAATCACTAATTGTTCTCATGATGTCCTGCGGTAAAAAAGTCACACGGAAGAATAATGAATCTGTTTTAGGAAATGTTTTGAGTGGGTTTAAAATCGGTACTGCTGCTACCAGAGCCGATGCTATTGAAAAATTGAAAAGTGCAGGCTATATAACCAAGAAGGGCAGATACCTTTATATATCTGATCTTGGGAGAAAGATGGTTGAGAATTTCCCTGTCAAAAGTTTATTCGATTTAAATTATACAGGACATCTTGAAAAGATATTGTCTGATATAGAGTACAACAAGATAAGGAAAGATCAATATTTAAGTCTTATTTATGATTTTACAAGAGAGGCTGTTGATTTGATTAAAAATGCCCCTGATATGGTGCTCAAAAAAGGAGAGTTTTCAAAAACTCTTGGCAAGTGTCCCGAATGTGGTCACGATGTCATAGAGGGCAGAAAAGCCTTCGGATGCAGCAACTGGAAAGCAGGGTGCAGGTTTGCCATATGGAAGGATGACAAATATTTAGCCTCTATGGGCAAGAAAGCCACCAAGTCAATAGTGAGGGAACTTTTACAAAATGGGAAGGTAAGGATAATGGATCTTAAAAGTAGGAAAGGTACTTTATTTGATGCCTACTTCATGTATATAAAAAGCGATGACAAGGAAAACAAATATCCATACAGATGGAAGATGGTACTTAAAAAGTAATTCTTATAAAAATATAAATTATTTTTAATGAGGAGGAGGCAGTATGACTCTAAAGAAAGAGGCAATTCACAGGTTAACAATCAGATTCAACCTTGATCCGAAACAGAGAGCAGAACTTTCGGAGATTATTGACGAAATTTCCAAGGTTGAAGCCTGCAGTTCAAGTGTTGCGGCGGAGAAGGTAAAACAGTTGATGGAGAACAAGCATAATAGCATTGTTGACATAAGAAAAATATACGGTATCGAAAAATTATTCACCTTGAAGGAATATAATCCCGATGATGCCAGTTAGATTGATAAGAGACAAAAATAAATAAGATAAAGATTGGAGAGTAAGAAATGTTTGAAGCTTATAAAAAATTTGTTATGAACACAACACAAAATTTATTTCATCCGGAGCTAACTTCTTTTACAGAATACATTCAAGTCGTTTTATGCTCCATGTTGGTAATAATTTCGTTCTTGTTGATAGTTGCAGCTGTTATTGCAATAATTGCACTGCCGATTGTCTTTTATAAAAAAATTATCAAGAAAGTAGATATTCAAATTAGAAAGGCAAATGATGATAAAGTACTGATATCTAAATTAAGACGTAAGAAAACTATCTTTATAATACTTTTTATATTAGCTTTGCTTGTGATTTACGTACCTATACTACTACCGTTGATAATAATAGTTATAGATGTTTTATGGGCTTCAGCAGTTATGAGAGTAATACTTTCTATTATTGGAATTATACTTGCAGGTATTGCTCTTACTGTATTTTTTATAGTTTTGGAGAATCTATGACGATAGCTTATTATTGCAAAAAGGAGGGTCAAAATGAAGGACACTAGCTTTAGGAAAATAGCCGAGAATCCTCCCATTTTCAAAGGGGAGATGAAAGGCTGCTATCAAAGTTACTATATGTATATGTTGAAAGCCTTTATTCT
>NZ_JAJJPB010000034.1:0-26349 GCF_020908015.1 Clostridium aromativorans | reverse complement strand
ATAACTATCTGGCCCTTTTCCACCACCGGTGTTTCAGCAATCTTGTTTACTCCAAGTATGGCTACCTCAGGCTGGTTTATAATAGGCGAGAATGTATCTATGCCGAACATTCCAAGATTCGTTATGGTAAATGTACCTCCTGTCAGATCATCAGGTCCCAGTTTGTTTTCCTTTGCTCTCTTTACAAGATCCTTGAATTCGGCCGTAATCTGCTTGAGCCCCTTTATGTCACAGTCCTTTATCACAGGAACCAAAAGTCCGCCCTCCAGGGCAACGGCAACCCCCATATTCACATAATCCTTCAAAATAAATGTATCTCCCTCTATAGAACAGTTTGCCAGCGGAAACTCTTTAAGCACCTGTGAGACTATCTTTATGAGCAGATCCGTATAGGTCACCTTGAAGACGTCTTTAAGGCTGTCTTTCAATCTCTTCAGCTCTGAAGTATCCATGGTCATATTGTAGGTTACGGTAGGTGATACGCTGACGCTTTCACTCATCCTCTTTGCAATGACTTTCCTCATTGCAGACATCTTAACAGCTTTTTCACCTCTGACAGCTACCTGCTGCGGTGATGCTTTTTCTTCTTCAGTCTTTACTTCAGGTGCTGCCTCAGACACTTTGGCTGCCTCTGCAGCCTCCAGCACATCTTTTTTCATTATCCTCCCATGCTTCTTTATACCCGAGAGATCCACGTTGAGTTCTTCTGCCAGCTTTGCAGCTGCAGGAGATACTTTGATCCTGGTGCTTTCAATATATGCTTCTACATCTTTCTTTACTATTCTGCCCTTAGGACCTGTACCCTTTATGTTTTCATAACTCACGCCGCCCTGCAGGGCAATCTTTCTGGCAAGGGGTGATATCTTTATTCTGTCTCCAGTTTTGGCCAGTTCTGAAGCCTGAGGTTCAGCGGACACTTCTGACTTCACCACCTCCTCCTTATCTTCACTTTCACTGCCCCTGGAACCTGCCTGCTTTAAAAGCTCCGATATGTCCTCATTTTCACCTGCAATAATACCCACAGGCACCAGACATTTAACTGTCTCACCTTCCTCCACCAGTATTTTCCTAAGTACTCCGCTTTCTTTTGCTTCTATTTCATTTGTAAGCTTATCCGTCTCAACCTCAAATAGAATTTCTCCCTTTTCAACTTTCTCTCCTTCACTTTTGTGCCAGTTTACCAGGGTCCCCTCTGTCATGGTCAATCCAAGTTTCGGCATCACTTCAATACAACTCATTAAAAACCCTCCTAACATCTAGATTGAATACAAATAGGATAATGTAATTCAGAGAAATGTTCCCTGAATTACACATCTATTTATAATGTTTTCTTTACAGCAGCTACTATTTTATCTGCATTAGGCAGTATATAGCTTTCAAGTTTCGGTGAAAACGGTATTGGCACGTTGTAATTTCCAATTCTGACTACCGGAGCGTCCAGATAATCAAATATCTCCTCACTTATCAGGGCGGAAATTTCTCCCCCGAAGCCTCCTCTTTTGGTTTCTTCAGTTACAACCACCGCTCTATTTGTCTTTTTCACTGAATTGAATATTGTGTCTTTATCAAAAGGAAAGAGAGTTCGTGGATCTATTACTTCTGCGTCAATACCTTCTCCTGAAAGTTTTTGGGCAGCTGAAAGTGCTTCGTCAACCATTTTGCCTGTTGCCACTATGGTAACATCTTTTCCCTCTTTTTTTACATCTGCAACACCAAGAGGTATTGGTGCCGAACTTTCGTCTACTTCGCCTTTTTTAGGATAAAGGCCTTTATGCTCTATGAAAATCACAGGGTTATTATCATCTATTGAAGTAAGCATTAATCCATAGGCATCTGCCGCCGTAGTAGGATAAACCACCTTCAGCCCCGGTACATGTGTAATCCACGCTTCAAGACACTGTGAGTGCTGTGCTGCCCCCTGGAATCCAGCTCCGCATGGAACTCTTACCACCATGGGTAAATTTATTTTACCTCCAAACATATATCTCAATTTTGCCGCCTGATTAACCAGCATATCCATTCCAACCGTCATGAAATCCATAAACATAAGCTCTGCAATAGGTCTCAATCCTGTAGCGGCAGATCCGATAGCACACCCTAAAATGGCACCTTCTGAAATAGGAGTATCTCTCACTCTCATTTCACCAAATTCATCATGCATTCCCTGGCTTACTCCAAAACACCCTCCAAAGGGACCTACATCTTCACCAAACAACAGTACATTTTTATCCTGGCGCATTTTAGTGCACATAGCATCTTTTATTGCCTGTGAAAAAGTTATTTTTGACATACCTATTCAACCCCCTCTTTTATATCGCTGTACACATCTTCAAATACTGAATTCAATTCTGGTTCAGGACTGTTCATTGCAAAATCAACTGCCTCTTTAATTTGTTCGTCAACAGATTTTTTCATTTTATCTATTTTATCTTCACTTAAAACTCTATTTTCCAGCAGATATTTTTCGAAACGGGGAATAGGATCCTTTTTAATCCATGCTTCCTGTTCTTCTTTTGGTTTATAAGGCGCTGGATCCCCTTCAAAATGTCCTCTCTGCCTGTAGGTTTTACACTCTATGAGAGTTGGACCCTCTCCCTTTCTGGCTCTTTGTATGGCCTCACTGGCAGCCTTGTAAATTGCCACGGCATCGTTCCCATCTACTGTAACTCCAGGCATATCATAGGCTTTAGCCCTTACGGATATATCTTTGATATTCTGGTGTCTTTTCTGAGAAGTTGATATTCCGTATCCATTGTTTTCGCAGACATATACAATGGGAAGTTTCCAAACACTTGCCATGTTCAGTGATTCGTGAAATGTACCCTGATTTGTAGAGTCATCGCCGAAGAAACATACACAAACCTGATCTGTTCCCCTGTACTGTGCACTCATTCCTGCACCTAATGCTATATCGTGTCCTGCACCTACTATACCGTTTGCGCCAAGTATTCCTTTGGTTGCATCTGCAATATGCATGGATCCACCTTTTCCTTTACAGTATCCTGTAGCTTTTCCAAAAAGCTCAGCAGTCATATATTTGAGTTCTCCGCCTTTTGCTATTATGTGACCATGACCTCTGTGAGTACTGGTTATATAATCGGCATCAGTTAAGTTTTCACAAACAGCGGAAGATATGGCTTCTTCACCTATATAAAGATGTACAAATCCTGGAATTTTTCCCTCTGCAAAATTGTCCTTTGCCATGTTCTCAAATGCCCTTATTTTTAACATTTTGTCATAGATATCTATAAGTGTATTGTTTTTTATGCTTTCTCTTTCTTTTACCTTTTCCAAAATAATCCCTCCCAATAGTATTAAATACAGATATCAGCAGTATAATTACATTCATAAACGATTACATTGGTGTCCACCTCTTTTGCTTTGAATATAAAAATGGTTTGTATTCATTTATAAATTTATTTAGCAAAACTCATGCCAAATATCAAGGGATTCTATATTTATGATTTATCCTGTAAAATCGTCAATTTAAAAAACTACTTCAAAGAAATTTTTTCATAACGGGAATTATTTCTTTCCCATTTTGGACAAGTCTGAATTTTTGATATTTTATATGATTTGTAAAAATAAGATTCTCTATTTAAGTTGACTGTGTAAATCACCTTAAATAGAGATAAAAGAAAAGACTACTATTTCAAATTGTATTTTTTAATTTTTCTGTAAAGTGTAGATTTTCCCATTTCAATTAGCTTACTTGCATTTATCACATTTCCATTACACTGCTCTAATGCTTTAACAATAAGTTCTCTTTCAACTTGATCTACAGTTTTAATCTTATTTTTTGACTTGTTTTCTAAAGATATTGTATAATCCTGGATATTCCCAACACTTTCCATAATATAATCAGGTATCAGGGAATCCGTTATAATTCCATTTTTAGATAGGTAATATGCTCTTTGAACTACGTTTTCCAGTTCTCTAACATTTCCAGGCCAGTTATATTCTTTGATAATATCCATAAAACTTTTATCTATATGCTCTATCTGCATTTGATTTTTTTTATTCAATCTATTCAAAAAAAATCTCACAAACATTTCTATATCTTCTTTTCGCTCTCTTAAAGGGATCAGTTTTAAATTAAATACATTTAATCTGAAATATAAATCGCTCCTAAAATTTTTGGCATTAACCTCTTTTATAAGATCTCTATTTGTAGCTGCCACAATTCTTACATTTAGATTTCTCTCATATTTTCCACCAATTCTGCTAATAGTATGATTATCTAAAACTCTTAGGAGCTTAGATTGAATTTCAAGAGGTAATTCTCCAATTTCATCCAAAAATATTGTACCCTCATTTGCAAGTTCAAATTTTCCAGGATTACCCTCTTTAGATGCCCCCGTAAAAGCACCTTTTTCATAGCCGAATAACTCGCTTTCCACAAGATCCTTGGGAAGTGCCGCACAGTTTATTGCCACGAAGGGCCCATTACACCTTTTACTTCTGTTATGAATAGAGTGAGCGAATAATTCCTTTCCTGTACCGCTTTCTCCTGTTATCAGTACAGTACATTCATTTTGAGCTATTCTCTTTGCATCTTCAATTATACCCAACATTTTAGGATTATTAGTCAGTATGTTGTCAAAATCATACCTGGAAGAGAATCCTGCTATTTTGTTTACTACTCCACGCATCGTACCTGCTTTTTGTATAACGATTACAAATCCAACATAATTTTCACCTATTAGGACATGCGTTACACTTATATTACATTCCACTCTTTTATTTTTTACATATAAACTTATTTCTCTATAGGCAATTTTCCCATTGTCGCTTAATCCGTACATATCATTGGCTACGTCTCTTAATAGAACTTTCATATCCAATTTATACATTTCGCTTTTATGAATTCCAAGTATACTGCATATTTTTTCATTGAAATATTTGACTTTAAACTCATTATCTAAAACCAGCATGCCTTCTTTTATTGAATTAAACGCAACTTCTGTCCATTTTCTATGTTCACTTATGGCAAACTGTTCCTGTATGGTATTGGATGCTTCAGCAACTATACCCAGAGTATGGGAATGAAAAGTTCCTATGCTTCCTGATAGATCAATACAGCCTATTATTTTCCCCCTGCTGTTGTGTATTGGTGCTGCAGAACATGTCCACTTATGCTGTTCTCTGCAGTAGTGTTCTGCACCTAATGTCCAAACAGGTTTATCTAAATAAATACAAGTTCCAATAGCATTGGTTCCAACATCTTCCTCTCTCCATCTGCGTCCTTCTAAAAAATCCAGATTCTTGTTTGCAGCCATTATTCTTTCATTTCCCAGAATTTTTAAAATAACTGCATTTTCATCTGTCAGTATAATTGAATAATTTGTATCTTTCAAGATTTCATATAAATTTAACATTACAGGTAGACAAATTCTTATAAATTCTTTTTTTTCCTCAAGTACAGCATCAAATTCACTTTTGAAAAGAATATTAGCCTTATTGCTGTTTTCTCCAACACCGTAGTTTTTACATCGTATCCAGGAATTTAAAATATCAGGCCTAACATCTTTTGGTATTTCATTATATTCTATAAATCTACGGCGTCTTTCTTTAATCTTATCTATATAGCCCATAGTCATTCCTCCTCGTAAATTCTATATGAAATATAACAGTACTCTTATAATATATTATACAATATATATATCTAACAGCACAAAAAATTAAGAGATAGACACTGACCTTTTAATTCAAGCGTCTATCTGCGTAAAGATATATTAACTATTTTAAATTCTCCAAGATTTTAATACTCTCAAAGGCCTTATAGGAACTTCTCACATAAGGTCCTGAAAATACAACCTTAAATCCCTTATCCAATGCCATTTTTTTGTACTCTGCAAACTTTTCAGGAGTGACGTATTCAAAAACAGGCAGATGCTTTTTAGATGGTCTAAGATATTGACCTATTGTCAATATATCACAGCCGACTTTCAATAGATCATCCATTACTTTCAATACCTGCTGCTTTGTTTCTCCAAGTCCCAGCATTATACCGCACTTTGTATACACACTGCTGTTGAATATTTTAACTTGTCTCAGCAGCTCAATGGATCTATCATAAATTGCCAAGGGTCTAACTTTTTTATATAAAGATTCCACCGTTTCAATATTATGATTTAGTATATCCGGTCTTGCATCAATTATATCTTTTAAAGCATTCCAATTACCATTTAAATCGGGTATCAGAAGTTCTACAGTGGAATGCGGATTTTCTCTTCTCATGGCTTCTATGATCTTTACAAAATGTTCTGCTCCTCCATCTTCTAAATCATCTCTTGTAACGGAAGTTACAACTGTATGTTTAAGTCCAAGTTTTTTGCTGGCAATGGCTACGTTTTCAGGTTCTTTAGGATCAAGTTCCTGCGGCATCCCTTTATTTACAGCACAGAATCTGCAATTTCTCGTGCAGGTATCCCCCATCACCATAAAGGTAGCTGTCTTGTGCTTGAAGCATTTCCCTATATTGGGACAATTTGCACTTTCACAGACTGTATGGAGCGAGAGTTTCTTTAACATATTTTCCATTTTATCTAATACAACTTCATCAGGTGCTTTCATTTTCAGCCACTCTGGTTTCGAATTCAATAAAATCACTTCCTCTTATGTCTTTTTTCATCAATTAGAAGATTTCATCTCCACTTTTATTTCCAAGTCCTGGATGAATGTCAAATCTCACTGCTCCTACAGGTATTTTACTTTTTACAGCTTCTTTAACCCTGGCGGTACCATTAACTCCAAAGCCGCCGCATAATTCTATTGCGCAAATATCATCTTTTACTAGATCCACAGCAACTTTACAGGCTTCATCATAACTTGAGACTCCTACGCTTATAAGTTCCATTTTCACCGTCTTTATAATTGATTTATGGATTTTAGGATTGGCTCCTGGTGCTAAAAAAATAAATGCAGCTTTCATTGAAAATTACCTCCTGTATTTTTTATTGATTCTTAAAAGCATAAATCAAGCCAATACCAGAAACATTGAAATATCTCCATTAAAATTACTCTAAAATCCAATTATGGGAAAAAGTTATTTCAAAATGGGAATTATATTAATTAATTTATCTTTTGAATACACGCATGACTAATTTGCTTTTTTAGTAAGATCTATGTGCATTTTTTCCACCTTTGCCAACACATCGAATATCTTTTTAACCTGGTAGTCATTCATTTTATCTGCATATCTTTCATAGTATTCTACTGCATGTTTTTCCCTTTTACAGGCCATGTTAAGAAGTTCCCCGTCGCTTTTGTATTTAGAATAATCCAGGCTTTTAAGTTTGGGTTTTACAGTAAATCCACCTATTTTGCGGTGTATATTGGCATGTACATACTCCACTCTCGAAAGAGATCTAAACATATTTTTTATTTGAATATTTGCGGCAAGTTTAGACACTTTATCATAAAAGTCACCATTAAATATTTCTAATTTATATGCATGATCTATTATTTTAAGGCTTCCTGCATCAAAATTATATTTTTGCTCTTCTGCGTTTTCATTTTTTGATATCATATATTTCCTGGGTGCCCCGCAAAAAGGGCAAAAGCTTATATTATCCAGGGTGTTTTTCCCTTCAAATGCTTCTGCATTATAAAAATAATTTTTATCATCTATAATTGCACCACAGATTCTGCAAATCAATTTTCTCATTGAACGTACCCCCTAAATCGTAAATTAAAATTTCCTACCAAACGGTTATCTATAGTATATCATAGGATTGTAAAGTAATAAAAACCCTGAAAATAAAAAGAATATACTTTAAATGCTTGTCATAATTATTAATATTGATGTTTTAAATATTATCAATATAATCTGTAGGTCAGGAGTTTTTATGAAAAGAGAAAGATTTTTAAAAAGTACACTTATCCTAATCTGTTCAAACTTAATAACCTCAATATTCGCATTTGTATTTTCAATAATATTGTCCAGAAATCTAGGAGCTGAAGGTATGGGACTTTACGGACTTATAATGCCTGTATACGATCTGTTTATATGTCTCATTACAGGAGGTATGGTAACCGCAATTTCCAGAGTTGCTGCAGTATATTTCGGAAGAGATGATTTCAATAATTTAAACCGCTCCATAGACATATCCTTGACTTTTAATTCTCTGCTGGCTACTTTTGTAGTTTGTATGATATTTATAAATGCCCCCTACATAAGTGCCAATATAATAAAAGATACCAGATCCATCCATGCTCTTCAGGTTATGTGTCCTGCCATTTTTTTTATAGCACTTTCGTCCATACTGAAGGGTTATTTTTACGGGATATCAGAGATGAAAATACCCGCTTTTATAGATATATCTGAAAAATTTCTGCGAATTGTCATAATAACTTTACTCATAAATTCATTTTCACTGAAAGATGTAAATGGGACTGTAACTGCAGCTTATATAACTTTAACTTTGGGGGAATTCATAAGTTTCACTGTACTCTACGTTATGTACAAGATAAAAAAAAGAAGATTTGGATTCAATTTCTCAAATACAGAAGACAAATTACAGCTTTTATTCAACATACTTGTCATATCATTTCCACTATGCATAAATGGATTTTTATCTACGTCCCTTTCAGCCATTTCAGCTCTGATAGTTCCAAGAAGGCTGGTGGCATCGGGAATAGAATACAATGCAGCTCTTGGTATGATAGGCAGATTTAATGGTATGGCCATGAACATAATATTTTTTCCAACTACAATTATAACCTCCATGTCCATAGTTCTCATACCGGATTTATCAGAAAAAATGAGCAAAAAAGATTATTGGGCAATTGAGAGAAGAATATCTCAAATTGTAAAAATAGCTTTATTTTTGGGAGTTTTGACTATGATAATCTGCATTTCCCTGTCTGACTATTTAGGAGAATTATTTTATAGACGATATGATCTGGAAGACTATATAAAATTTACAGCATTGTCCGCTCCAATTATATTCGTATCCATGTCAACTTTTGGAATTTTAAATGGCATAGGTAAACAGAAAGTAATACTCAGAAATTCTCTTATTTCTTCAGTTATGGATGTGATACTGGTATATTTTTTAACAGGTATACCAAGTATAAATGTATACGGATGTGGTATAAGCCTGATGATCACTTCTCTGACTACCTTGGCATTAAATATGCACGAACTTATAAAGGATAACTTCTATGGAAGCCCTTAGAAGTTATCCTATCTCATTTTGGTCAATATAAATCTTGGAACTAATTTTATAGCCCTGGAAGGCAGTGACTGTAAATCCCTTTTGCTTATTCCTCCGATTAAAACCAGAACATACATATAGGTCACAATTCCAATTGCTATGGATAATACAGTTGAAATTGCATTTGGAAGATACGGAATTTTGATAAATTTCAGTACAAAATGCATTAAAAAATAACTCACATATACTATGATTCCCATGGCAGCTGAAGCAGCCAGCGGTTTAACCGCATGATTCAGCATGCTGACTCTTACATTTAAAGATTTTTTAATAATTCGGTGATTCAATGCTATGGGAATTATAAATCCCATAGTACTGCCTATTACAGCGCCAAGTATATTTATTTCAGGTATGGAAATCAGGAAATAATTCGTAATTATTTTTACGCATATACCTATTATGGAGTACAAGGTGGCAGTAAAAAGTTTTCCTATACTCTGCAGGATGGTGGTTTGGATCTGCATGAGGGACATCAATACAAGCACCACTGAACCCCATGCCATAATATAGGATCCACCTCTGAATTTAAGCATCTGAAATATTGGATCGCTTAAAACGGAAAATCCAAATGCACAGGGAATTGCAATCAGAAAGCAGAGCCTGAAGGAATAATTTATATTGTCCTTTACCTTCTTGCCGTTTTTGATGGCAACAGCTGCGGATATTGCAGGAAGTATAGCCGCTGAAAGAGAGGATATTATGGTTATAGGTACATTCAAAAGCTGCTGGTATTTTGTAAGATATCCATAAAGTATGGTTGAGTTTACATCACTAAATCCGCCGGCCATGAGTCTGGACTTTGTGTTCCACATATCAACCAGATTTCCTGCATAGGTCATCCCCACACATATGGTTATAGGCACTCCATATTTTATAATTCTTTTCACCAGTTTGCCGGTGTCAATTCTCTCTGACTTCTGAACTGTCATCTTCTTATACATGCCAGATCTTCTGGAGTTTTCATAACAGAACATTAGAAAGCATGCAGAAGCCAGTGCTCCAAGGGAAGTGCCGATAGGTGCTCCTACACATCCCACTTCCACTCCGTACTTTATCAGGTACGCTGCAAATGCTATACCAAATATGGTATTTACTATCTGCTCTATTACCTGGGATACAGCTGTAGGTGTCATATTGCCACTGCCCTGAAAATATCCCCTGTAAGCTGAAGCCACAGAGGTAAACAGTATGGCAGGAGCCAAACTTAAAAGGGATAGATAGATCTTGCTGTATTTCATTACTCTGGACAGCGGGGATGCGAAAATCATCAGCAGTGCCGCCATCACTATTCCCATTGCCATAAGCATGAATCTGGCTATCTTAAATCCCTTCACTGCATCCCTGTAATTCCCCACTGCATTCAGCTCGGATATAAGTTTGGATATGGCCACCGGTATTCCTGAATTGGTAAGCACATAGACAAAAGTGTATATCTGATAGGATGCTCCGTAAAGGCCATAGCCTTCATCCCCGACTATTCTCATGAAAAGTGGTATGTATATTATGGACAGGATCTTTACCAGCATTCCTGCTGCTGAAAGTATGGCAAAGCCTTTAGTAGTCGACTGTTCCTTCATAATTCAAAACTCCCTATACCAAATCTAAAATTTATCAAACAAGTCATTTTTAATCTTTCTAAATATAGGTGGCAGACTTTCCGATATGGTCTTGTTTTCCATATATTTTAAATGTTCGGGACAGTCTCTGAAATTTAATTTATAGGCATAAAGGTATTGATATTTTAATCCATACTTATTGTAAAAAAGGCTGTTCAATTTTGGTGTTCCATATTTTGCATCTCCAATTATAGGATTACCCAGATGTGCCAAATGAGCCCTCAACTGATGACTTCTGCCTGTAATAAGTTCCAGATCTACTAGTGAAAAAGTGCCGCAAGTTTGGAGAACTTTTACTTTCATGGATATTTTTTTAGTATTCTTTTTGGGAACATCATATACAATGGACATATTATTTTTTATATCCTTTAGGATATATCCCTCATATAGGCCTTCTTCTATTTTCCCCTTTATCATTGCCTCATAGTATTTTTTTATATTCCTGTTCTTTACCATTTCATTCAGCAATTTCAGTGAATCATAGTTTTTACCATATATAACTATACCTGATGTATTTCTGTCGAGCCTGTTGCAGGGTGAAGGAGTAAATGTAATTTCCTTTCCTGGATCGTATTCCCCTTTGTCATATAGATATGAAAGTACATAATCAGTTAAAGTTGAACCATTGGAGCTTTTTCCCGAATGTACCAAAATTCCGGGCCATTTTTCAACTAAAAGCATGTTTTTATCTTCGTAGGTTATTTTCAAAAAATTGCTTTCTACTTTTTTCAACTTTGTTTTTTCCTGCATAGAAGTTATATACTTAGTTTCTATTATATCTCCCGCTGACAGAAAATAATTTTCTCTGGATTTTTTATCGTTTACCTTGATGTCGCCCTTTCTTATAGCCTTGTATATACCGCTTAGTGGTACATCCTTCAACCACTTTCTCAAAAATTTATCCAGCCTTTGACCAGATTCATTATTTCCGATTTCAACTCTCATCATGATCTCTCCAGTACTTTTAATATATTTAAGTTCTAAATTATCCTTATATGACTCCAAAAAATTTTGCATTAATAAACAAACTTCATATGAACTGAGAATCACTTTATACGGACAACATCTAATTATATACTACTGTCCTTGACTAAATCAATATAAAAATCATCATAATTCACTCTTATACAGTTGTATGTTTCCAAGGAAAAATTGTTTATCACTGAATTTACCCTTGGTGATACCCTTTAAAGCTTCCTCAAACTGATATACACTTGCATCTATCTCGTCTAAATAGTGTAATATCTCAGCCTCCAAAGTCATTGGCTTTTTAGGTGAGCCATTTTCCTCCACACCGTGATGCGAAACTATCATATGTTTTAAAAGCAGCTCTATTTCTTCAGGAGTTCCCAATTCACTTGCTGCATCATGAACCATTACTATACCTTCTACAATATGACCCAGTAATTTGCCCTCTTTAGAATAATCTTCCACTACACCTAATTCGCTGGAGTCAAGTTCCTTAATTTTCCCAATATCGTGCAGCATGACACCGGAAAACAACAATTCTCTGTTTATGTAGGATCCATATACAGAAACAATGCTCTGTGCGTTTTTAAACATCCTGTACATGTGATATAGTAGTCCTCCTCTAACTGCATGATGTACCTTTTTAGCTGCAGGATAATATATCAATTTGTCCTTATTGTCCATTAAAAGCTTCTCCACTATATTTTTAAGATCATTATTATTAAAATTTTCAGTCTCACGAATGAAATCATTAAACATGGTTTCCGGATCTACAGGCACACTCTTGATAAAATCCTTTATATTTACCTTGTCTTTATCCAACGCCGGCCGACAGTTTGTTATATTCAACTGCAAATTATCTTTATAATTTCTGACTAATGCTCTCACTTTAATTATTTTTCCAGGTTTTACACCTTCTCCCAACTCCTCCAGGGATGCAGACCACATAATTCCATGTATATCATTTTCACCATCACTTAATAAAAATTTAATATATGAATCTTTATTTCTAGTTACATCCTCTTCTAGTTCTTTTACAAGTAAAAAGATATCTAAAGAAATATTTGCTGTTAAGTCTTTTATTTTCATCTATCAATTTTCCCCCTTCTATAACCACAAGACATAAACTGTAAAATTATTTTTCTCAACTCTAACAAATATATTACCATAATTTTAGAATCTAACAAATATAGCTGATACTATAAATTATATAAAAAAGCCACCAAGTTTTTAAATATCTCAGATTGATGGCTTTAGAAATATCTTAATTATATAATATTGGGAACAAGTCATTTTAAGAAATTATAAGCTGTTTGGCACTGTATTGCTACACCGATAGGCAAACAATCCTCATCTATATCAAATAGGTTCCCATGTGCTGGATGTATTATACCTTTCGCCTTGTTCCTACATCCCAGATAATAAAATGCAGAAGGTTTTTCCATTGAAAAATAAGCAAAACTCTCCACTCCCATGCTCGGATTTTGAAGTATTTTTACACGTTCATTTCCTATTACCTGCTTCGCCGCCTTTAATATGTCCTGTGCAGCACTATCGTCATTGTAAAGGCATGGATAGCTTTCTTGTATATCTATTTCACATTTGCCTCTCATAGAACTTACAATTCCTCTTGTAACCTCTATAAGTCTTTTTTTTACATAGGCTCTGTGTTCGGTTTTCATAGTTCTTATAATTCCAGATATAGTAACTTCATCCGGAATTATGTTTTGTGCTGTTCCGCCGTGAATGGAGCCCACTGTGAGCACAGCTGGATCTGTGGGTGGAAGTTCTCTACTTATAATCTCTTGAAGTGCCAATATTACGTGGCTTGCCATAACTACGGGATCAATTCCCATATTAGGCCTTGCGCCGTGGGCTCCTAAACCTTTTATCTTTATAGTAAATGGATTGGAAGCCGCATTTACAACCCCAAATTTTAAACCTATATTTCCAACTTCTATGTTTTCCTCTACATGAAGCCCTATAATTCTATTCACTTCAGGATCTTTAAGTACACCTTCTTCTATCATTATTTTTGCCCCGCCTGTGGTTTCTTCTGCGGGCTCAAAAAATAATTTTACATTTCCCTTAAGTTCATCTTTTATACTATTTAAAATTTTTGCCACTCCAAGTAGAATAGTGGTATGTGCATCATGACCGCAGGCATGCATTTTTCCTTTCACCTGTGAACAATAACTGCAATTTTTTTTATCCTGCAGGGGAAGTGCATCCATATCTGCCCTTATCCCAATAGTTTTATTCCCAACCCCTCTTATTACCGCACATACTCCCGTATCTGCAGTTTCCCTGTATTCTATACCAAGTGACTTCAGAAATTCCTTTATCTTGCCAGAAGTTCTCTTTTCTTCATATCCAAGTTCCGGATGTCTGTGAAAATCTCTCCTAATATCAATAAGATCTCCCTTTATAGATTCTGCAATTTTTAGAAAATTCCTATTCATATTTACCTCCAATCATAATTAAAGTGCATAGAATTATTCCCATCCTATCTCTATTATATCCCCCTCCGAAAGAGCATCATAATAACTTGCATTATTTCCATTTAGATGTAAATATAATCTTCCCTTTACCTTTGTCAAATCAAATTCTATATGGTTGAATATATCTACAAATATATAATCTTTTTTCCCTTTGAGCACAACATTTTTACCATTTGCAACTACAGTTATCTCGTGATTATTCACATCTTTAGCATCGTTTTTATCTTTTCCCATTTCAACGCTTCTATCTTCTTTTCCTAGGCTCACTTCTTTCAATCCTGAGTTTTCTTCATCTGCTTTCACGCTCTTTTTTTCATCCATAGAATTTTCAGTTATCCCGTAAATTCTATCACCTTCATTTATTATATAATTTTCATTCAACTTTTCTCCATTTAGATAATATACAAATTTATTCTCTTCTTTGTCTAAAAAATACTTTTTATAATCTCCAAGAGTTTTAGGAAATATTATGTTTACATTATCCCCTTCACTTATGTCACTGTTAATTTCCACTTTAGTTCCATTTATATATGCCAGTGGTTCTAAATTTTCTATTATATCATTTACAAAAAAGCTTATGGAATACACTTTTTGTATATAATCTATCACCTTAGGAAGAGCTGTCTTGCCGTCAACTGCATACTTTATCTCTATATTGTCTCCCTCTTTGACCTTATCATCCATGCTCTTCCTTAAACCATTTATGCTTACTTCAGCATTTGAAGCAAGGGTTCCAAAAGCCACTCTTTTAATCCCATTTAGCATAAACCTTATATTTTTACCATTTTTGCCTATAAGGCTATTGGGATTTATACCGGCCTGAAGCATTACATCCATGACCGTGTGGCTGTGAGAATTAAATAGACTTATTACATTTCCATTCAACATCACATCTATAAACCCGTGTCCTAATTTTCTTATAGAAACTAAAGCTATTCCCAAGACTGTTACCCCAGCACTACCAAGAGAATTGTCATTACAAATACACTCCTGAACTGACTGTCTGTCTTTTACTGCAATTCTACTAAGAGATATATTCAGCTTTTCAGCCAAAAACTCTTTTAGTTTGGGAGTATGTGCACCTCCACCTACTAGAAAAACTGCACTGGTAGATTTACCTCCATTTAGCTCTATTATCCTGCTGCCTATTTCATCTGCTATCTTTTTTACGGCAGGACTTATGAGCTTCAATATTTCTTCAGAAGTAATCTTATTTTCCATACCTAGGACATCCACATAAGTTATATCCTTGACTTTACTGCATTGTTTTTTTATTTCTTCACCTTTATTAAAATCTACCATATATTTTTGTGATATTATTTCGGTAATTTCATCACCAGCCTGAGGTACCATGCCATATGCAATTACAGTATCCCTGTCACTTATAGCTATATCCGAAGTACCTGCTCCAACATCCACTAGTGCTAGATTTAAGAGCCTTAAATTCTGAGGAATAGCCGCTTCCATAGCTGCTATAGGCTCTAAAGTCAGATTTACTACCTGAAGCCCCACTTTTTCCATAACAGAATATAAACTATCCACTACAGATCTTGGAAGAAAAGTAGCTATGATCTCTGCAGATATCTTTTCTCCTTTTTGATACATAAGATTGCCTATAAGATAATTATTTAGATAATAACTTTTTACACTATATCCAACACAGTATAATCTTCCTTTTGTATCCCGGCTTACCTTTTCTTCAGCAGATTTTACCGCCGTCAGTTCCAAACTCCTTATGGTATCCCTGTCTATTTCCCTGTCATAATCAATTTTCATTTCCTCTTTTACAGACACGGTTCTCAGAAATCTTCCCGCAGCAGCTATAGCTACATTTTCTATTTTTATATTTAAATCCTTTTCTATTTTATTTTTTATTATACTCACTGCATTAGCTACAAGTCCCACATCATGTATCTGACCGTCGATCATAGCTCTTTTTTCGTGTTCTATACAGTGCTCAGATATTACAACAAATTTTTTGTCCTTCACTATTCCTGCAGTACCTATTACTGATCTTGTCCCTACATCCAATGCAAATACCACATCCTGTGGGTTTATTCCCTTTAAATCCATAAGTATTTACCTCTTTTTCCATAATTTAAGGTATCATATTGGCAGGAATATACTCCTGCATCTAAAAATATTATAAGTAATTATAAAATATTTGTAAAATAAAAATGAGAATATAATTTTTTATAAAAAAAACAAGATATACTTGCAAGAAGCAGATCTTGTTTTTCGAAACTTAAAATCTATAACATAGAATTAGATATTATCAATAGTTCAAATAATCTTCAGTAAAATTATTTTTATCCCAGGAATGGTCTTCTGATATCTGAGATCCACTTATATTAAAATATCTATATATAATTTGCCCTGCTCTATCTGGAACTGGATCATCCCAGGTTGTATCTATATATCCAATTTTACCATCAAGCATAGCCATATTCCACACATGAACTCCTCCCCCGGCAGTTCCCCGTACAGCTATAGATTTTATACCAGACATTTCTGCCATCAAATTAAATGCTGATGCATATCCCTGACATACACCTGTACCATTAACCAGAATTCCATATGCTGTATAATCCTGTGCAGGTATTGAATTTTTTGCATAACTGTCATAATCATATTTTGCGTTACTTACAATATAGTCGTGTATTGCCTTTGCCTTTTCAGTTTCTGTCATATCAGGCTTAATTATGTTAGAGAGAACTGATTTTGCTTTTTCAGCGGCTCTATTTTTCATATCTGACAATTCAGTTTTTGAAAATCTATAATTAAAACTAATGCTCCCACTATTTGAAATGCTGTAACTTTCAACATAATCTATATCGGGATTCTGTTCAAGCACCATCTCCACAATACCCTTGGGCATGGCAGATGAATTAGCATTGTCATATAAAAATTCATCCTGACAATTTGAAATTGCAGTCTTAATAGCCTCGTACCAGTCTTTTTTGCCATTTAAAATAAGCCTGCCTGTTTTATCTGACAGATTGGAGTTGGCCATGATTCCCTTCAAGTAGCTTTCAGTCTCCGGTGTAACAACGGAATAACCACCATATATCAATATTTTATTCAGTTTATTCATACTCATATTGTAATCAAATTTATCGTCAATTAAAGCCATTCCAAGATTGTTTTTAGCAGCTACTATGGAACCTGAGAGACTATCTGCAAAAACTCTGCCGCTAGCTACTGCAAGTCCATCTATATTATTTCCCAATGTTCTCAATATATTGGTATTAAAATCTATTGGAGTATTTCCATCTATCCTTTTTACAGTAATGCCCATTTTCATGAGTTCATTATCCACATTAGATGGGACAACGGCATTTCCTCCCAATATTGTTACATTGTCTACATTGAGCCTCTTCAAAACATCTTTTGTTGTAAAATTCAATGAATTCCCATCTGTAAATAATACAATATCATTTTCCTTACCCACATAAGGTAAAGCAGCCATAGCATATTGAAATTTATACCCTGTAGTCAGAAATACTCCTCCAATTGGTTTGTATTTTTTGACTTCTTCTCCAATCCTGGCTGCTGTTTCATACCTATTTAACCCACTTAATCTAGTTACACTATAACCTAGATTCTTTAAACTATTTTCCACAGCACTGCTTATTACTCCAGTTCCGCCAAGCAAATAGATATTTTTTGCATTAAGCCTTTTTATTTCATCTGATATCACTGTGGGTATGTAATTTGTATTTGTCAAAAGTATAGGTGAATTTAACTGATAGGCAAGTGTTGTTCCTGCAAGGGAATCTGCAAATTTATCATCCCCCTGACCACTAGAAAGGACTACATTTTCAGAAGTACTCCAGTTATTTTTTGAGATATTAGCTGAGGTTTCATATCTATCTTGTCCACTTAAACGTGTCACTTCAGAAGCACTGACTTTTACAATTGGCACTAGTAGTATAAACATCATTATTGCAGCAAAAGCGTATATTTTTTTTGAAGTCCTCATATATATTTCCTCCCATCATCCTTTGCATGGTATTAAGAATTAAGAATTACTTGATTTATGGGAAACAATTATCATGTAAATTCAAAAAGCTACAGTGTCAATGTTTTAGCACTATAGCTTATATATAAATATAAAGTTATAAAATCATAAACATCAGCAACCCGACTATCATGGCTTAAACAGCTTTAGACTCGCAGCTTTGCGTCCTCCATTTTCATAGAGTTTGCTATTTATAATGTAATTTTTAATTCTATTTACATTAATATTATATACTTATATTTTTATCAAAGTCAAGAATGGCTATGTTAAATATTTTTAATTTAACATAGTCATATACGTAGAAAAAAGTACATTGACACCCCAATAAAGGCCAGTATATACTAAAATTATATAAAAAGGAGGTGTAGGCCCAAACCTAACGTAAACTCTTAAAAATACAGGAGGTCATCAATGAAAAAATTTCTTCTATGCTTTTTTGTAATATTTACCATAATTTCTATCAATCCACTCAATGTTTCAGCCTCAGATGAAGTAGATCTGTCCAAATTCAACATAGAAACTACAATAAAAGAAGATGGTTCCATTGATATGGTGGAATTTATAACCTACAATTTCAGTGGAAAATATAATGGAGCTTATAGAGACGTATCCATTAAAAATACGGACGGCATGTATAATGTAAAAGTATCCTATGTATCCAAATCCGGACAGGAAACACCCTTTAGAAAAGTAAATACTGCGGAAAATGGAGACGACAATGTATTTCAAATATTGAAGCAGGATACAGATCTATACAGGATCAAAATCTACTCCCCTTCAAAGGATGAAGAGAAAACTTTTAAAATAACCTATACCATGAAAAATGTTGCCACGAAGTACAAGGATACAGGTGAATTTTTCTATGAATACTGGTCTGATTACAATGAAACTGAAATAGATAATCTAAAAATTCACATCAATATTCCCGATATTGCAGAGGATAATAATATTAAAGCCTACTATCACGCCGTTTCATCTGGAAATGCATCTGTCAAAAATGGAAGTGTGGATTACAGCTTTCCCCATGTTAATTCAAAAGAACTGGTGGAAACCAGAGTGCTTTTTCCGGCAAGTTCAATTCCACTGTCTTCCAAGATAAGGAATGAAAGTGCCCTGAGCAGAATTCTAAAGGAAGAAGCAGATTACAGAGAAAAACAGCAGCAGAAAATAGCCCATGCTATCATGATAAAAAAGATATTTAATTATGTAAGCATGATTTTAGGACTGCTTTTTATCATATTCATGTTTCCGGTATGGAGGAAATTCAGAAACAATCCCCAGGATATATACAGCACCTACTCTCCCCCAGAACTTCCTGAAGAATGTACTCCTGCAGTGGCATCTTACATGGTAAAAAGAACTGTAGACGGAAGAACTACATATGCCACAATACTTGATTTATGGAGAAAGGGTTATTTAACCATTGAAAAAACAGAATTTGAAAATAGTAAAGACAAAGTTGATTTCTCAATCAAAAAAGTTAAAAAAGCAGCGCAGGAACTTCTAAAACATGAGAGATATTTTATAAGCTGGCTATTTGACACACTTGGAGATGGTGAAACTGTCACTACATCAGCTATAAAGAAATCAAATGAAAGCTCTTCTTTTTATTACGATTTTCAAAAATGGTCAAAACTTGTAGAGGAAGAAGTCAAGTCAAGAAATTATTATGACAAAAAAGCCAACAGCGCCGGCAGATGGTTAATCCTGTTTTCCGTTATAGGCATAATTGTTTCTATTGTATCTCTTGTTTTTAAAGCTTATTTTGGAGTATTCAGCTTGCTTGTATCGATCTTCGTGATGATCTGCGGTATATACTATTGTATTAAAAGAAGTCCCTACGGGCAGTCTCAATACAATAAATGGATAAAATTTAAAAACTACATTAAAAATTCAGATTTTACTTATGATGCCAGCACAGATTATATAGAATCCTACATTCCCTATGCGGAAGCACTAAATATGGAGAGAAACAATATGTCAAAGCTCAGATCATCCTTTCACAATCCTTCGCAGAATATGGGCTGGATATACTATTACCTCCTCTTTGACAGCATGAATTTGAACAAAAGTGAACAATTCAACTACTATATATACGATTCCTTTGGAACTGGTTCTTCTGGAAGTTCAAGTTCTATTTCAGGCAGTTCAAGTTCAGGTAGTTCCGGCAGTTCCGGAGGCGGAGGCGCCGGTGGATTTTAACTGACTCGGCTAAAAATTGCCACTTCTACGGATCTATTGATATTGGATTAAATAAACAGAAGGTAGTTCACTGTTTTCTTACACAGTCAACTACCTTGTTTATATTATCTTTTCTCGTAAAATCCACTGGCTTGTCATAAATGGCAAGCATACCTTTTTCGTCCTCCGTCAATTCTTTTTTCCCTTTTATCTTCCATTTCAGCAGTGTCATGAGCATTCTGTCAAAAGTCTTCAATTTACTATAATCAAAGCCGCCTCTCATATAAAAGAAATGTATGCGTTTTTGCTGCTCCGGGGTGAAATTTTTATTTCTTATCTCATCCGCCGTTTCTTCCCTTGTCGGAGATGCACCGGTTGCAAATACAATTATCCTCTTGTCCTTGAATTTGTCTAAATTTTCCAATATAAACTTTATTCCGTTGATGCTGACAGCATATAATCCTCCACCGTAGATAACAGTATTGTAATCTGCCAGCATATCAGCAGTGACCTTCTCAAATTCAAAAATATCAGCAGACAGTTCTTCCGCAATCCAATCGGCATATTTCTTGGTGAAACCCGTTTTTGATTTATATATCACTACAGTTTTCATTATCCACCTCTCAAAATATAAATTATTCTGTTTTTAGAAAATATTATTTAAATTATACCATAGTGTTCTGATCAATCCAAAAGGATTTTTTCATAGTCATGTAGAATTATTATTAGATGAATATACTATAATTATTGGAGGAGAATAAATGGGATTATTCGATGGAATGATGGGAGGGGAAAAAAGTAGAATATCATTCAATTCCATATAAAAATATCACTCACTTCAGCATTGAGACCTCAGGACATTTTGATCTGGATGCCGAACTTAAAATATGGATATCCGGAAATCCAGAGCCTGTACAGAAACAGTTCAACAAAAGCCTAAACATATACGAAGTTCAAAGTGTACTTGCACAATATGTATTGGAATAGCTTTTTATGGAACAATCCTCCTGAACAATGGGACTGTTCCATGATTTTCCTTTAAAAATACTATGCAATATTGTTAAATATACAATTCTGAACTTTACTAATTAATTTTGGTTGTATAAGTGGATATGTCCACTTTCTAGGGAAGTTATCAAATAAACATACTTTTCTATTGTGATCATTATTCAGTTAAATCACCTTCTATGTTTTTAATTATAGCAGTTTGATCTGGCAAGTCTCCAATTTCAATGCTTATTTCTGTGCAATTATCTATTAAATTTTCATTAAAGTTCTTAAGATATTGAAGTAGATTATTATCATCAATGTGGCTATCTTTATTTACAATAACAGACATTTTATTTATCTTTGAAATTTTCAATTCTTTACAACAACTATTTAAGCTCTGTGATATTTTACTCAGTAATATGGTATCATGCATGAAAATCATCTCCCCAAATCTGAATATATTTTACTATTAAAATATATTCAGATTTACTTTGATTATGAATAATATTTATACATAATTACCTTCCAGGCTGGGCGCATTAAATCAAAAAATGGATTTAATCATTAAACACTTCATGTCATAAAATGAGAATTTATTTACTTATCAATATCTTTAAATTGCGGGCAAGCAAATTATAATCTTCTACAAAGTTGATTGTATCCAATTTTCTATAAGTTGTTTCAGGTAGTTTATCTAATTGGGTTCCTGCCAATATCATTTCAGTCTCGCGAGAATCAAATTCCGCAATATCTTCTATATTATAGACATGTTTTCTATTAACAGGACAAACACTCTGGCATCTCATGCAGCCTATCAGTGAATTATGACAGCTTGAATTCATCCATTTTGGAAAACCCCCTTCATTTTCGTTATACAGGGTAATACATTTATCCGCATGTATTGGGAATCTGTCATTTGCTATCGCTCCTCCAGGACAATTTTTCAGACACAGATTGCAATCCTTACATGCATCCATAATTTTATTTTCCTGCCAGGTATTATTTTCACAGGGCATATCTGATATGTATACACCAATCCAATAAAAACTGCTTTCATCATCTATATAGCATATATTATTTCTACCGTACGAGCCCAATCCACTTCCTACTGCCAAAAGCTTGCAGGGAAGATTGATTTTTACCGCTCTAAAATTTATACTGCAAAGTACCCTTTCAACAATTGAAGTCACTTCAATTACTTTTTTCTGCTTTTTTTCAAGTTTGCTGTTTGTATTGAACAGGTACATTGGCGGCATGATAACAGGCTTCTTTTTCATTTTTATTGTAAAGTATATTCTGGACACTGGCTTAGGTACATTTGATAGAAAATTAACCGATAAGCTATTGGAACTTAGAGATTTTTTGAGTCATGCTGTAAATGATTTGTGTACTAAAAATACAATTTGTCAAAAAGATATAGATGAAATGAACAAATACCTTGCTTCCCTTTCTTTTTGTAAAGTTTTAAAAAAAGAAGAGGAACGATACATTTTAAATATCATTCCTGATAAATCCAATTTAAACCAGATAATATCTAAGGTGATTTTGTCTTTTGTTGAAATGATAACAAATTACGATATAAAGCGTATAAAAATTTGTAAAAACCCTGAGTGCGGATGGATTTTTTATGACGAAAGCAGAAATCACACACGAAAATGGTGTGACAATACCTGTGCAAGTCTCATGAAAGTACGTAAATTCAGAAAAAGACATACAATAAAAAAAGCATCCAATTCTGGATGACTAATTTTATTATTTATTTTTAAGTTCTTATAAGCTGTACTTATATTTCAGAAAATATCTTAATATATTCCGGTGAAAGAGGCAGTACATTGTCAAGGATACTGTCCACTATTTCATCAACATTTTCATCTGTAATCTTTATGCCTTCCATGTCATCTTCTTCATCTGTAATCATGTTCTGCTCTCTAAAATTTTGTTTCTCATATTCACTGGGCATGTTTTGCATTTTTTCAATAAATTTGTCATATTGTTTTTTGTAAATTGCTCCATAGCTGTCATGCTCCAGTGCCTCTGAATTGCTTATACACTTATTTGACAAATAAATATTACTTTCAGAAAACATAAGATTTCCGTACACATAAGCCCTCATGCAATGTTTTCCATCACTTGTAGGCAAATTCAATTTCTTGTTTTCCTTTTGATGTATATTGAATTTATAGTCAGACTGCTTTCTCTGTAGATAACATTTAGAATCCAATTCCGACAATTTTTCAGTTACATGTTCAGATATATCTGATTTGAATTTCTTTATGGTATTCTTAACTGTAATACCCATATTATACCTCCTTGTTATAATATTGATCATGTGCTTACTTACTATTATATCACAATACTTAAAACAGATACTCCTGTAAAAAAGAGCTGATCAGCCGGTAAAATTTGCGCCAACTTGTGTATTCATGGCATATGGCGATTCCAACTATGTTACAGGACAGATTTTGCATGCAAATGAAGATAAAAAAAGTTGAGAACTTGCCATCCTCAACTTTTTAATCATTTTATCTAACAGCTTTCCATTATTTTAAAGTCCATCAGCGCTTTTTCCACCTTTTTAAATGAGGGAGACAATTTTGCATAAGTGCTCTTGCTTCACCTTCCTCCATACCCTTTTTCTTCATAAAGGGAACACAGGTTTCAATCATCTCTTCCATTGTTATGTCCGGCTGTTTAAAAGCTCCATTTTCATAACAATATACACAGTATTCATGATTTTTGCTGCTATCGGCATCAGTTCCATAAAGTTCCTCACTTAAAGGCATCCCGCAGCTTTGACAATATTTCTGTTCCATAATACATTCTTCTCCTTTCATATGTTGATACAACTATTATACAGGAAAACTCTGACATCATTATGTCATGTTTGAATTCAATTATATATGTCAATTATATTTTTGCACTTTTCTTTTATAATCTCCCTTATATATGGTGGTTCCAGCACTTCCACATATTCCCCATAGCTCAGTATCATTGAATAGATCCAGCTGTCCTCCACAACTTCAGTATTCACTATGATACTGCCGTCTTCAAGAAATGTAATTTCATTTTCATCAAAATAATCCTGTATTCTGTACCTGACTTTTTCTAAAAATTTCAGTAAAATTTTTACAGGAACTTTCTGAGGCATCTCGGTCTTTGCATATTCACCATATGAAATTCTTGGTTTACAAATTTCCTCATCCAAAATCTCCAGTCCATCCATTCTTGACAATTTAAATATCCTATAATCTTTTCTCAGGGTACAGAAGGAAAACACATACCAGGAAAATCCTTTAAACACGAGAGTAACAGGCTCCACTCTCCTAAAGATATATTCTCCTTTGGAATTTCTGTAGTTGAAGCTTATACATCTGTTTTCCTTTAATGCTTTAAATATCATTCTATATTTGATATTTTCCTTTTCGGATTTCTTAAATCCCCAGGGAAGTGTATCTATAAATATCTGTTTAAAATACAGATCAAATGTGCTCTTTTTATTATGGGGTATTATGCTTTTAATTTTTTCCATAGCCATTTCCACATTTTTGTCATCAAGAACTCCATTTATATTTTTCAAAGCTTCCACTATGGATATCATATCTTCCAGTGTCAGAAACCGGTGATTTATTTTATAATTGTCCAAAATATGAAACCCTCCATTGTTTCCCTGGCTTGAAGCTATTGGAATTCCAGACATATTGATTGTGTCCATATCCCTGTATATGGTCCTTACAGAAACCTCAAACTTTTCAGCCAGTTCCGCCGCAGATATCTTATCCCTGTTCAAAAGCATCACCACAATTGCCAGCAGCCTGTCTATTTTCATAAATTATAAACCTCATCTTGGAAATAATGTATGGCCACGCTCTACATTATTTCAATTTCCCTTTCTTCAATATTCAAGGCATTTCCTCCAATTTTAACTTCATTGATCTTTCCACTATGAATAATTACACTGGCTAAAATTTCAGAAGGCCTATTCATACAATAACCTTGTTCAAAAACTAAATCTTTCATATGATTTTGTGATATAATTCCATATCTATATAAATAGCAGCTCAATGCACCTGTAGATGTTCCTGTGGCAGATTCTTCATTGATATTATAAAAAGGTGCAAAATTTCTGCAATGAGCAGTGGAATCCTGCTTTGTTTCCAACGTAAAAAGATGATACCCAACACAATTCTCTTTTTTGCAAACATATGAAATCTTATCAAAATCAGGCCTTATACTGCATAAATCCCCTAATGATTTAATGGGGATTAAAATATCTTTTAATCCAGTAGATACAATTTGGATTGGAATATCATCCATAATTTTATTCTGGCTAATATTTAGAGTATCAGCTATATATTTTTTATCCAATATTTTGTGAAATATGGGCTTACATTGCTCCATATAGATTCTATTATTTTTTCTATATTCTATTTCTAAAATACCGGCTTTTGTTTCCTGAGTATATCTGCCAGCATCAATAATACCTTTATCTGCAAGTAAACAAAAAGTTGCAATAGTTGCATGTCCACATAAATTTACTTCCTTGTTAGGTGTAAAAAATTCAACTTTAAAATCAGCATTATTGGACTTCTTTACAAATGCAGTTTCTGAAAAGCCAACCTTTTTTGCAATCCGCTGCATATGTTCTGACAGCAGAGAATCCGCATTTAAAACAACTCCCGCAGGATTACCACCTGTATTTGTTTTGGCAAACGCATTAAGCGTATAAACTTTTATTTTCATTTGTTTTCTTCCCTCGTGAACTACCACCACTTATAGAAGTGGATGGCTTCTTAGTCAATATTCCTAATGGAACAAGTTTACCTAAGCTCTAAAGGTCGAACCAACCTCAG
>NZ_JAJJPB010000033.1:0-27750 GCF_020908015.1 Clostridium aromativorans | reverse complement strand
TTTACCACTGATTTTGGAATACATCATATATAATAATTCGTCAAGTAGTTATTATTTTAGGTATCGAACCTAAAATAACAAGGACTATTCATCTCCCACTTATACAAGATAGGAGAATTACGCCCTTTTTGTTAAATACTAAATTTTATTTTTATACTTTAAAACATTATCTAAAATACAGGCTACTTTGTTTTAATACAAATCAATGTAAAAAACTTTACACCAATGTGAGCAGAAACTCCAACTGAAATTCAGTTGGAGTTTTATATAATATATTTATTATTTAAACGGTTTAAATGTTGTGCAGCACGTATCATCACTAGTATCAGGCTTTTTGCCCCTCATGGAATTGACTTCAAGTGCATCAGCATTGCAGTGATTATCTTTCCAGTAATTGCAGCAATCAACGCTACATTTAACTTCCATTTTAGGTAAATTCATAGTATGATCTCCTTTCTTTATTTGTAATTTACATAACTTATTGTTGCCAAAATAATAAGTTATATACTTTAGAATATACTATTAATGCATAGCATATTTAGTTTTTCAATCTTATGTGATTATAAAATATGTGTTTTCTATAATTTAAAAATTCCTTAGATAGAGTTTTATCTATCTAAGGAATAAAATATCCGGTAATTAAAGAACAGTAATATTTTCTGCCTGTGGTCCTTTTTGTCCTTCTCCTACATCATAGGAAACTTTCTGTCCTTCATCAAGTGATTTATAGCCATCTGAATTTATTTGAGAAAAGTGTGCAAAAATATCTTTTCCATCTTCTCCTGTGATAAATCCAAATCCTTTGTTTCCATTAAACCATTTTACTGTACCTGTCATTATAATAAGTACCTCCTAAATTTTATTTCTTAAACTCTTTGTAATAAACCCATCAAATAAAATTTCGATATCAACGTACATATTATAATTATAAGTACCTATTGAAATATATTTTCATTTAAATTAATTACGATTCATTTAAGTTACGTGCTTATTGTATCATACATTATTATATAAATCAAATTTTTCCTTTTGTGCCTTTTATGAAGTCAAGGAAATTGGCCATTTCGGGAAATTCTTTGGCTTTAGTACAAAAATGTGAATGATGTAATTATCGTATGAATAGTTACAAATAATCCAAATGCAGAAACAAGCCACAAAAGAATTCCCAACGCTTTTTGTTTTTTATATATAAAATAATTAATACCGCTCAATAGCATTGTCAAACATAAGCTTCCTTGAGTTAAAATACGAAGTAAATAATTACTGCTATTTTTAATAGATAATAATGCAAATAAAACAGTAAAGGCTGAAACAATTATAATTGCAATTGTAATTTGTAGCTTCTTTTTTATTTTTAGGTTCATATTTAGTAGCTCCTTTTATGCAATTAATTATGGTATTATTTTTAATACTTGAATTCTTTTATAAATTAATATTACCATATTTCTTAATATTTAGGACAAAATAAAAAATCTATAATAGACTTTCTTCTTTTCTCTTTTTCCATACCTATCACCTGTTTTCTGTATAATAAAAGAGCCCCGTTATGAGCTCTCAAATTAATCATTTTGCCTATCTACATCAAGTATTTCTCCTGTATTAGCGTTTATTGTAACCTCATATATTATCCCACTAGTAGTTCTAATGTAAACTTCGTAGACCAATAAGCCATCTTCAGTATCTACTTCAACTCTTAATACTTGCCCCGGTACTCTTTGCAATGCAATTTGTACAGCTGTTTCAGCACTTATGCGGTATTGTCTCCAATAATTATCCCATAAATTATTATAGAAAGGACACCTCATATTAATCATCTTTCATTTTATTATTTACTCAATTATTATATTCAAATACAATATTATTAGTTCCTTTCTCCATACAAATAAGCACCCTAATTACGGATGCTTATTTTATAAATGGTTGATAGGCTCTATTTATATGTGGCCTTGTTGTGGTTGCATTTAAATTTAAAGTGCCCTGCAACCGCAGACACCAATTTACACTTGCAATCATGGAAGCTTATCTTCATGGTATATTTATAATTATATATCATACTTGTTACAATTTAATATCATATATAACAACTATTTGTAAACATTATTAAAATAAGCACTAATTTAACAGTGCTTATTTATAATACAGTTAAGGAAACCAATTCTAAATCGTATTAGGGTTTTTTCCTGTGTTAAATTAAAAATATAAGCAAATTCCCATCTCTGGAAACCTGCTTATATCAATGTCTTTGGTGCGTCAGAGAGGATTCGAACCCCCGGCACGCTGGTCCGTAGCCAACTGCTCTATCCAACTGAGCTACTGACGCAAGTTTAACATAATTATTCTAACACAAATAGTGCCCAAGATCAATTTGTTAAAAACTTTATATGGAAAAACTACCATCAAATAATTTCTTATTCATCAATAAATTTTATTAATTCACTGTTGAATTTATCACGTTCATCATAAAATAATCCATGACCGCTATATTTAAATGATACAAGCTTAGAATTTTTAATTCCTTGATTTTGTGCTTCTGCAAGCGGAAAGAGACAAACTCTATCATGAATCCCATGAAGAATTAAAGTTGGAACATTTATTTTTTTCATGTCGGAAAATAAATTTTCTTCATTTAACCAAGAATTTGCAACCGCAGCAGTAGCCCAGCTCGCTGCCTGCAGTCCAATCTGGAAAAACCAATCTGAGAAAGACTGAGTTACAATCTGGAAGAAAAACATACCACCAAATTGTCTCAGCATTTGAGGTCTATCACTATATGTCTGTTTAATAATTTCAATTACATCTTCTTTTTTTAAACCATATGGAAAATATGGACGTTGAATAAGACTAGGAGCTGCTGCTGCAAAAAGAGCAAGCTTAGACACTTCATACCCACTATGTCTAGCCATATACCTTATGGCAATGGCCCCACCTGTAGAATGTCCTGCTAATACAAACTTTTTTAACTTAAGTACCTCGACAACCTCTCTGATATCATCTGATAATCGATCATAATCATATCCCATAAAAGGTTTATCTGATTCACCAAATCCTCTCTGATCCATTCCAATGCATCGATATCCTTCCTGCAAAAGTTTATTAAACTGATATTCAAACAATTTATGGCTCCCAGGCCATCCATGTAAAAACAAGATTGTTTTTTCTCCCTCTGGATTAGGATCTTCTATATAAATTTTTACATTCGATTCTACCTTAACATAATATCCCATACAAATACTCCCTTTTAATAAAATTATCTATTAAATTCTATTCTATTAAAAGCAAATAAATGAAAAATTTTTTAAATTATTAATTCCCTTGAAAAAGGTAAACTTTCAATCCATTTACAAAATTCTCGCCATTCCGGTAACCTGTGGTTTTTCCTTTGACTGTAAACGCCTTTTAGGCACCTATAATTAGTTGTCAACCTTGCAGTAAGTTCAAATCCTGACGGGTTAGAATACAAAAGTTTTAAATAATCTTCTATATCATGAGTTTTATTATATGTATCCTTTAATTCTTCCATAATATCAATTATCCTTTTATCTACATATTTATTATACTGTTTTGACAAGTCAAATTTTGCTATTCTGTGCATTGTACTTTGACTGCTTACAAAAGTAATAAATCTATACCTTTCAAGCTCGACCCATGCCTTATTACTGAAAGTTAAATCAAAAGCAACCCGTATTCCTGATAAAAACTGATCATGGGCTTCACCTTTAGGTGAATGAGCTAAATTTTTAACTGTATCTGTAATATCAGAATTACATCTATCAATATCTACTGCCATAGGGTATTTACTTGCCTTTATACTTTCCTTCAGATCATATATTTTAACATTCTCTATTTTCACTTTCATGCCTCCAATACTTTTTAATCCACAATTAAGTTTATCATATTTTTTATACTTTATAATCATTTTCAGTATAATAATCTAAATTAAACGTATACTACCTTTATAAGTTATCAAATATTTAATCTTGTATAAACTAATAATTGCCCTTCAATATATTGATACTTGTTTTATGCTGGAGCCTATAAGTCTCCAGCATTCAAATTTTAAAATACTTTAAAACAATCCTCATTTTATTTGAGAAATTAAATTCACCATCTCTATAGCTGAAAGCGCGGAATCATAACCTTTATTGCCAGCCTTAGAACCAGCTCTTTCAATTGCCTGTTCTATATTTTCAGTTGTAAGCACACCAAAAATCACAGGAATTTTAGTTTCCAGTGTAACCCGTGCAATTCCCTTGGAAACCTCATTACACACATAATCATAGTGAGAAGTAGAACCACGTATTACAGCCCCCAAACAGATGACAGCATCATATTTCCCAGACTGAGCCATCCTGTCTGCAATTAATGGGATTTCAAAAGCCCCAGGTACCCAAGCTGCCGTTATATTTTCATCTGAAACACCGTGTCTTACAAGCCCGTCTACTGCCCCTGATAAAAGCTTATCAACAATAAATTCATTAAATCTAGAAGCCACTATTCCCACATGAATTTTTTCCGCAACAACTTTTCCCTCAATAATTTTCATTTAAAATATCCTCCTTATTTTAATAATTAATATTACTAAATAGATGACCCATTTTTTTCTTTTTTGTCCTAAGATAATCTATATCTTCCCGCTGAGGTGCAATTTCAATGGGTATTCTTTCTATGATTTCGACCCCAAAGCCTTCCAGGCCATAAATTTTTTTCGGATTGTTTGTCAACAGGCGAATTTTTTTTGCCCCCAAGTCTTGGAGAATCTGTGCTCCTATCCAATATTCGCGTAAATCAGGAGCAAATCCTAATTCCAGGTTTGCCTGCACAGTATCCCTGCCTTTTTCCTGTAATTCATAAGCTTTGAGTTTATTAATCAACCCTATACCTCGCCCTTCCTGACTCATATATAGAATAATTCCCCTACCTTCATTCTGTATTTGCTTCATCGCAGAAATAAGTTGTTGACCACAATCACATCGGAGGGATCCAAATACATCTCCCGTAAGGCATTCGGAATGGACTCTACACAAAAGATTTTCACCATTTCCAATTTCTCCCTTTACCAAAGCAACATGATGTTCACCAGTAAGGTCGTTTACATATCCATGAATTTGAAAATTTCCATATAAAGTTGGAAGCTTTGCACTTGCCATATGCACAACATGCTTATCATGACGGCGGCAGTAATTCTGCAAATCATGAATAGTTATAAATACGAGATGGTGTTTCTCTGCGAATTCTTTTAATTGGGTTGTACGCATCATCTTACCGTTATCTGCCATAACCTCACAGCAAAGTCCACATTCTTTCAGCCCAGCCAATCTCATTAGATCGACAGTCGCTTCTGTATGACCACCGCGTGTCAATACTCCACCACGACGCGAAATAAGAGGAAACATATGACCTGGCCTGCGAAAATCCCCAGGTTTCGCATTATCTTGTACACACTTCATAGCTGTAATAGATCGCTCCTCGGCTGAAACACCAGTAGTTGTACTAACGTGATCAATTGAAACAGTAAAAGCTGTGGAATGATTATCCGTATTTTCTGTAACCATTTGAGGCAGCCCCAATTTGAGGCCAAACTGTTCATTCATAGGCATACAGATTAGTCCTTTTGCATAAGTAGCCATAAAATTTACATTTTCACAGGTTGCATGTTCACCAGCACAAATTAAATCACCTTCATTCTCTCTGTTCTTATCATCTGTAACAAGAATAATCTTTCCTGCACGTAATTCCTTGAGTGCTTCTGAAATAGTATTATATTGCATATCTTTCAACCTCCTCTTTAAAATCCATTCTGCTTTAAAAAATCAAATGTAATACCGCCTAAAGGTTCATTGGCCTTTAAGTAAAAAAGTTTTTTCACATATTTCCCAACTATATCATTTTCCAAATTTACAACATCACCAGTCCTTTTCTCCAGCAACGTCGTCTGCTGTCCTGTATGGGGAACAATAGATACCTGAAATTTATAATTTTCTACATTAGCTACCGTTAAACTAACGCCATCAACGGCAATGGAACCTTTTTCAACAATCAACTCCATTACTTCTGGAGATGCTTTTATAGTTATCCAGACAGCATTTTTTTCTTTCTCCATTTTGCAAATTACTCCAGTATCATCAATATGTCCCAACACAAAGTGTCCTCCAAGACGTCCATCAATAGCCACAGCCCGTTCCAGATTGACCGAATCGGAACTGTGCAATCTGCCCAAATTACTTTTCCTCAATGTCTCCGGCATAACATCAGCAGTAAACTCTCCTTCGCTTAAAGAGATAACAGTAAGGCAAACTCCATTTACAGCAATGCTGTCTCCCGGCCTAGTATCCTCTAAAATAGTTTGGGCGTAAATTGAAATTTTTGACGAACTTCCATCAAAAATAGCTTGATGTACTTGTCCAATTTCTTCAATAATTCCAGTAAACATTTATACTTTCCTCCTCACAAATTTAAACCTCAACATCAAATCACCATCAAGAACAGATATCTCAGGAGCAGTAAATTGAAAGCACTGTTCCGGTGATAAAACACCATCTCCTTCCACTGGCGTTTTTGCGTCTTTACCGCCAAAAATTTTAGGTGCAATATATGCATATACTTCCTGAACTAAATCAGCTTTTAATGCACTGTAGTTTAAAGCACTTCCTCCTTCAAGTAAGATGCTGTCTATCTCAAGCTGACCAAGCTTTTGCATTAATATAGGCAAGTTCACCATTTCATCTTTGCCTGATACGGTTAAGACAGTAATACCAAGCGATTTTAATTTTGAAATTTTAGTTTCGTCAGTTACAGTAGTTGCTAAAATAGTATGTACCTCCTTTGCTGTACGACAAATCTGACTATCCATCGGAATGCGAAGGTGGCTGTCACAGATAATTCGAATTGGATTTCTGCTATTTTTCAATCGACATGTAAGCAGCGGATCATCTTTTAAGACAGTTCCAATTCCAACCATAATAGCACTATATTTGTGACGTAATTGCTGGACATGCTTCCGGGCTGCTTTCCCCGTAACCCATTTAGAATCACCAGTAACGGTAGCTATCTTTCCATCAGCCGTCATGGCATATTTCATAACAACATATGGAGTACCAGTAACAATATAATGAAAAAAAACAGTATTCAATTCATCACATTTTTCTTTCAACACACCCTCTTTTACCACAATTCCAGCTCTGCGTAAAATTGAAATACCCTTACCAGACACTTTAGGATTTGGATCACTGGAACCAACCACTACTTTTGTAATACCTGCCTTTATAATGGCATCTGTACAGGGAGGAGTTCTTCCATAATGGCAGCATGGTTCTAGCGTTACATATAAAGTTGCTCCTTTTGCTGATTCAATACAGCTGGCAAGTGCATTGCGCTCAGCATGAGGTTTTCCACATACCTCATGATATCCCTCTCCAATGATTCTATTTTCTTTTACAACAACTGCTCCCACCATCGGATTTGGATTAACCCAGCCTTCACCTTTTCTTGCCAAAGCAATTGCATATCTCATATATTTTGAATCTTCCAATACCATCAATCTCCTCCGTATAAAAAAAATACAAAAAAAGCCCTATATAAACTATAAGTTCATACAGGGCTTTTCTTGCGAAGAAAAGACTCTGAAATTGAAAACATTTCAGATCAAACAAAATATATCTTCTTCCATCCAGACTTTACTGTCGGTCTTGGGATTTCACCAAGTCCTGTGCTTTCACACCTGCGTTCACGCGCTCGCGGACTATACCGCCGATCGGGAATTTCACCCTGCCCTGAAGATCTTCATTATTAACTTTTATCAAAACTCAAATTTATTAAAAACTCAATATTAAAACAGATTTATATTTATAATTATATACTAATTGAACTATTTGTAAAGATATAAATTTCTACAAACAAAATTTTAATTTTTTCATCCTGTACGATTTTTACAAATTGGAATAAAAGTACTTGGATATTCACAGAAAATTGCTTTATCAGTTATAAATTATTAACAATGTTGACACTTAAATGAAATAATCATGCATTATTATTAATATATATATAAGAATATAATATAGAAATGGAGATAATTTATTATGAAAATTAAATATAAAAAAAACTCAAGAAAATTTTCTGCTTCAGTTGTTTTCTATGCTGTTTCTTTAGTTATAGCACTTATTGGGATTGCATTATTAGTTAATAATATACTCTTCTTTAGAAGTACTGTTAACAATTACGTAGCCCAGGGATATTCTTATGCTGATGTTGTCAAACAATTAATACCATCCCAACTGCTTCCAGGAATATTTGAACCAATCGCTGTATATGGAGGCATTGCAATTGTTCTATTAGGCGTGGGAATAGTCAATAAAAAGATTTCAAAATGCTTGACATTGTTAAAAGGGGGTACTGTTGAAGAAAATACCGCAGAACAAAATGCTGATCATCTAGAAAATACAAAAACAACTGAACAAATTGAATTTGCAGAAGAAATTAACGTTAATAAAGCTTAATTTGAGATTATAAGCAATTTACTTCAAGGTATAAATTCATTATAATAATAAATTCAAAAAAAGCCTTTGCTTGTCAGTAAGTTCTGAATTTAATATCTCAGTAACTTCTTGAAGCTATGGCTTTTTATTTATATTATTCTTTTTTGCTTTGGAACGTTCCATTCAATTTACCATTTCATTTATCTTCTCTCTTTTTTTACTAATATGTTTTTTAAATTATTCTTTATGAGCTTTAAATTTCCTGCTAATCTAATATAAATTTAATCATGCAAAATAAGCACCCTAAATGATGGGTACTTATTTTGCGATATAAACGCTAAGGGAGATCAATTTTATAAAGAATCTATTGGTGGTTGCATTTAAGTTTACTGTGTCCTGCAACCATAGACACTAATCTATATTCATAGTTCAAAATAGGATACTTCACAACTAAGGGGGGTATTTCCCTAGGTTATATATAATTATATAAAACATTTGTTACATCTTAATTTCATATTAATAAACTATTTGTAAACAATATAAAATAAGCACCTAAGTTATAGGCACTTATTTTACAATACAATTAGAAGAACAATTTTAAATTTTATCAATGATCGATATATCAAAATAACCGCTAGTTTATCTAGTAACACTTAACTCTCTGGCATTTTTTACATTTTTTTGACAATTCATGCATAACATTTTTCCAAACTTTTGAGCACTATAGTTTGCTACTTTTTCAGATATGACATTTCCACAATTTTCACAGAGCAATTCGCTTTTGCTTGATTTATTTTGCATATTTTCGTTATTATTGACAGTATTCTTATTATCCGTGACAATTGTTCTATTCTGCTCATTCATCAATTTACCTAAAGAATATCTTACTCTATAATAATTATCTTGAATCTCCAGTTTATTAATTTCCCTGTTTTTACTATAGCCTATTGACTTAACTTTAAAGCGTACTTTTGGTGATAAAATTAATTTGCCATCTCTTTCGTCAAATTCTCCCCGCTGTAAGCTGACCCATATAAAGGGAGCTGTATAAAGTTCTCTTCCTATTCCAATATTAAATCCTGCTCTTTTAAAACTGTCACTAGCCTGGCCTTTTTCTTTCTCTGTATAGCTTTCAACTCCAACATCTTGTTTTCTGACCCACTGTTTCTTTTCATCATCCCATATATCTATATTACAAAATAATCTGCCATTTATAAGTTCATGCGTTCTTCTCCATCCTGTTATACCAAAAGTTTCATCAAGTATTCGCATATCAACTCTTGCATCTTTGTATAGTAATAAAATACATGCTGCACCATTTGTGGTCTTTTTTAAGCTTTGTACCCTTACCTCAATTTCATCTGTTTTTAAAAGCCTTACTTCTTCATTCATAATTTATTACACCTCCTATCTAATACTTAAGCTCATAGTTTGCTTAATTTCAGCTCCATCTATCTCTATCCCTTTTTTTAAATTTTCCAATATGGCTACTTTGTCCAATTTATCTGGTTGAGGTATCCTATATTTTTCCGGAATGGTTTCTTCATCTGTTATATTCACAGCAGGTACATTTTTTCTAATTGAAAGAGTAAATAAGCTACCTTTTATTTTTTGCTTTTTTAGCATCCGCATGTGCTCAAATAAATAGTCTTTTAAGCTATCTATCTGATGTTCTACAGCTTTTTTTCTAGCCTGTAATCTTTTTATCTCTTCATCTAGTCCTTTAGAATCAACTTCCTTTGATTTTATAACTTTTGCAATATTTTCGGCTTTAACATCAAATTCTTCATCTATTTTGTTCAAAGATTTCTCTATATCCTCTTTTACATTTTCCAAGTCTGGATTATCCAGTAATTCATCCAAGTTCTTATATCTTTCAGATATCTCATACAGTTTTGCCACCATCATTCCTCCTCTGCTAATACTTTAAAGGTATTTATACAATCATTACAAACATCTAAATTCTCAATTCTATAATAGCTATCTCCCACGTAAATAGCTTCGCCACACACATCACAAACGGTAAATATTTTAGCCTTTGGGTCTTCATATCTATATTCATAGCAGCATTCCGGCAACATGTTTATCCCTCCTTTAAAAAATTATCCATACAACTAAAGGGTCTTTCTTATCTATTGTGTATCTTATAGTTTTGAATGCTTTCAATTGTTTATTTCTTTGCTCTATGCTTTGAAATCTTATTTTGGTTTTATTTCCCATTTTCATGGCTCCTTTAAAAGGTATACTTATTTTTTATATGCCTTTAATTCTATTTTAAATGGTTTTTAATATGTCTATACTTATTTATTTCTTCCATTTATCCGAATGCTACCATTGTCAATACTTCCGGAGTTAAGAACTTCATTATTTATCTTTTGGTATTATTAATTCCATATTTTTCTTACTTCTAATTGATAATCAAATTTTATAAAATCCTCTATAACCCATATTGTCAAGCCAATTTCCAATTTTAAGTTATTGATTGAGACTTTAACGCAACCTATGTTAAAATATAATTATAAAGTGAATTAATCAAGTATAAATTTAATATTTACATATATAAGAAGGAAGTGTATTTATGATAACAATAGTGGCAAAAAGTATAATTAAAAAGGGAGAAAAAGAAAAATATCTTAAACTAGCAAAAGAATTAATTGAAAAAAGTAGAAAAGAAAATGGCTGCATTTCATATAAAATATTTGAAGAAATAAATGACTCCTCGATACTTACATTTATGGAACAATGGAAAAATGCCCGGGCAATTCAGGAACATAATAATAGTGAACATTTTAAAAGAATAGTTCCTTTACTAGCTGAGCTTCGTGTAAGCAAAAGCGAAATCAACACTTACAGAGAACTATAGGAGTTAATCTCCCTTCTAACATCAAAGAAATGACATCACTGCTGATTGGAAAAGCAGAAATAAAAAAAGGAAGCAACCAGAGTTTACTGGATAACTTCCTTGTTATCAATTAATTTTAATAAATATTAAAGAAACTTCAGTTAAAATTCAACTGGAGTTTCTACTTAATTATGTAAATAAATTATTGTGAAAACCTTGGATTCACCAGAGCTTTTCTTTATCTTTTTATTGGTCCATAATCTAAAAATTGTATTTTATATTAAAATATATTTTTCCTTGTAAGTAAAGATTTTTTTGCGTCTTCACTTGACATCCTGTATTTTGGATTGGGTTGCTCTGGCATAAAACATTCAGTTTTTATATTTTTAGGAGTTATACTCTTTTTAGCAGAAAATTTATTTAACTTACTAATTACATAATTCTCTAGCTTTCTTGGACTAACATTTATTCTTGCATTAATTATAATATTTGCTTTATTATCTATTAATGGAACCTGTCCACTAAAATTAATATCATCTGATAGCCCAGTAAGACTTACTTTAACATATTTATTATTAGAAACTCCGTATATTTTCAAATGGGCAATTTCAAGTTTCTCATTATTAAATTTATTCTTCAAAACTTCTATAAAATCTCTTATAAAAGCACTAATATCAAATTCTTCTGAAGAAGAAAGCTCTGTAGAAGTATTCAGCCAACCAAGATATGCTTCTGCCCTACCATAAGTTTGATAATTCACATCCATAGTAAAATTATCTTTATGCTTTGTTTTCTCAATCTTCTCTAACCATAAATTCATATTGATATTTTCTTTTGCTGAAATTTCTATTAATTGCTTTTCAGGAAAATTCTTTTTGATGATATTCTCAACGATAACAAGCTCCTGCTGTGACATTAGGTCAATTTTGTTTAACACAATTATATCAGCTTCTTCAATTTGTTTACAAAAAAGGTATTTTACTTCGTCAGGATATAAGGAATGTGCTTCGCTTCCAATAATTTTAAATTGCTTGTTGTTAATTTAGAATTGTTAATAGTATTTTTTGTCTTATTAAGAAATACTACTTACTTTTATATTCTACCATATGCTTGTAAAAAATCAATAATTTAGATTAGGAAGATAAAGGATCCTAATAAAGATTGTTAATATTAATTCCAATTCTCCTTATATAGATATTTTATATCTATAGGTGTACAATTATCCATGAATACTACAATCTATAATGCTTTAGGAGGATATTTCACGATGTTAGAACGTCAAAGTGAAGTTTTTTTATCAGAGGTTGGCTATAATGCTGAAATAAAGTTAGGGGCCTTGATTGATAAATTTCAAGATATTGGATGGATACATACGCAATCAATTTTGCAGAAGTTACCTAAACTAAATGCCAACATTGGCTTTTTTGTGTCTGATCAAAAAGTTCAAATTTTGAAGCCAACATTTTTATCTGATAAACTAATTATTCAGTCTTTCATTACCAATGCTAATAGAAGAAAATTTACACGATTAGTTAAAATTTTTAATAATATAAATAACTTGTTAGCTACACAAATAGAAAATGCTTTTGCTGTTGATCTCTTAACTGGTAAATTAGCTAGTCTACCAAAGGATTTTCCAGCATCCAAAATTATTGATCAAAATATAAAATGCCCTATTTTGCGAAATAAAGTTCAGCCACCGTTGACTGCAAATGCAAAAATGCAGCAGTATACTGTTTTAGGGCGGGACATTGATAACTATAATCATATGAATAATGCCCGTTACCTAGATTTAATCTCTGAACGGGTTAACCAAATCAAAGAAATCACCGTCAATTATGTAAAACCAGCCAAAGAAGGAATGATACTAGACATTGCCCGTGAATTAGTGGATCATAAAGTCTTTTACAAATTTATGAATCAAAAACAACTTCTAGCTAAAATCCAAATTATTTTAGAGTGAACCTTAAAAATACGAAATTGCACTGATAGTAAATAAAAGAAAAAACCCCTAACTTATTTGTAAAAAATTAATAGTTTGGATATTAATAGTTTTCTATCTCTGTAAATCAGCTGGTTGTCCTGCAATAGCATCTACATTATTTAGCCTTGGATCTTTACCTTCTATTTCAACTATAAGTTTATACGGAATGCATATGACATTCTCTCCTGGTTGTGATATCCAGCCCATCTTCATTCCTATTTTTCTAGGACTATTTGAATCAGAAATACGTATTTTGCCTTTCTCCACCCTAATTTTATTAAAGCCAGACTTGCCATATTTTATAGTAAACTCATAAGCATTTTGTACAGAATTCAGATCAATAGTTCTTACTATTTTACCATTTTCTTTTATAACTGCTATTTTATTTAAGCCATCCAAACGACTTTTATATACATAAACTCCTATCAAACTTATAATAATCAATATGCTTATAAATACAATAACAATTTTATCTCCTTTTTTCATATATAACTCCTTTTCATATTAATTATACAATTAATTCTATTATAAAGTATATCTAAAAATATTCAATTGTAATAAAAATAAACTCTAGGCCAAATGAATGACCTAATGTATTTTATCAATAACTCTTAGTATTTTTGAATTGATAACAGATTTCTCTTTCCACACCTCTCGCCTGCATTGACAACTTCTTTTTTTAATTGGTAACTATATTTTGCCATAAAAAACTGACCTCCCATAAGTTAGATTTTTAGGTCTAACTTATGGGGATCAGTTCATCCGGGTGTCTGGTAATGGTTCTCTTTTTATTAAGCTCTTATAATATATGCTATCAAACTATACTTATACTTTCAATAAACTATTTGTAAACATTTTAAAATAATTAAGGAAGACCAACTTTTACAAAGAACCTTATGGTGGTTGCATTTAAATTTAACGTGCCCTGCAACCACAGACACTAATGTAATTATTGTTCTTACTCAAAAGGAATGTCCTTTAAAATGATATTACCTTTGAATTATTAAAATTACCTTAAAATCATTTATAAAAAATTTATCTCGTCAGTTTAGCATCATTAAGAAGCTTAGTGGTATCACTCAAAGAGGGTACTGTCTTAACTTAATTACAATTTTACATATTACTAAAGAATTTTAAAAGAAAAAATTAAAAACCCTAAAAAATATAAAAAAATGGATCTAGTATTTTGTGAATAGAGATTTTTTAAATGATCTGAAGAACGAAAAAAAAAGAAGCAACCAGTTTACTGGATAACTTCCTTGATTGACTACATTTATTTTACTACAATTTTTACTACAGTTAGTACTACAATTGTAGTAACTTTTAATAACTCTTAATGATACGTCATTTCTCTAAACCATTGATTTTATGTCATTCATGAAGCTCAATGCACCTTAATAAAGCCTATGGCGGAGAAAGAGGGATTTGAACCCTCGCGCCGGTCACCCGACCTACGCCCTTAGCAGGGGCGCCTCTTCAGCCACTTGAGTATTTCTCCATGCCCTACATTATAATATATGGCGGAAAGAAAGGGATTCGAACCCTTGGTACGGTCACCCGTACGCCGGTTTTCAAGACCGGTGCCTTAAACCAACTCGACCATCTTTCCGCATAAAGTTATCTTAATTAACTTTTGCTTCCATATTCCTTGCGGTTACTAATATAATATAGCACGATATATATTCACTGTCAACCCAAAGTTCAAAATTCTACTGGCATGTGATAATGTCACTTAAAATTTTATTTATATAATTTCATTGATCTCTCCTACAATTCTTTCAAGGGCTTTAGTTATATTTTCTTTTGAAGTGGCAATATTCATCCTTATGTAATTATTAAAACGTTCTCCGCCAAACCATTCTCCAAAATCAAAGGCCAGTTTGCATCTCTCTTTTATAAAACCTTCCATATCTTTTCCTTTTATATAGTTTCCCAAATTAATCCACACCAGATAGGTTCCCTCCAAGGGTGATATCTCTACAAGAGGCAATTCTTTTTCTAAAGTTTCTTTTACATACAGGTAATTTTCCCTGATCTGCTGCAGCACTTCCTCCAGCCAGGGCCTTCCCCCTTCATAGGCACTTTGGACTGCAATATACCCAAACGCATTTCCACCTGGAATTCTGATACATTTTACAAAATTATCAAAATTCTTTCGAATATCAAAATCAGGTATGACAACAAAAGAATTTTTACAAGAAGCAAGATTAAAAGTTTTAGTGGCAGCAGTAAGAGTAACAAGCATGGAATCATAATCGCCAATGCTTGCAGTTGAAATATGAGGGTTTTGTCCTATTATAATATCCTGATGAATTTCATCTGAAATTACTCTTACCTTATATTTTTCACATATATCCATAAGTTTTTTCAGTTCATCTTTCTTCCATACTCTTCCCACTGGATTATGGGGTGAACAGAGCAAAAACAACTTTACATTATTTTTTGCAATTTTATTTTCAAAATCTGAGAAATCAATAGTATATTTTCCTGAGCTGTTAATTAAGTCACTTTCTATTAATTTTCTTTTATTATTCTTAATTGCATCCAGGAAAGGATAATAAACTGGCGTCAATACTATAACTGCATCATTCTTTTCCGTTAATATCTGAATGAGCCAATTAATAGCAGGAACCACACCAGGAGAATACCTGATCCAATCTTCATGAACCCTATAATTATGGTAAGTTTGCTCCCATTTTATAAAAGATTCTTTATATTCCTTAGGCTCTATATAATAGCCTAAAACTCCAAGTTTTAAATATTCATCAAGCTTTTTAAGCACACAATCACATACTCTAAAATCCATATCCGCTACCCACAGAGGAAGCAGCTCCTCAGATCCAAACACAGCTTTTAGTCCATCCCATTTAGAACTGTCCGTCTTCCTTCTGTCAACATACTTTAACATTTTAATTCACCTCCACATCATCTTTCTCAAAAAGATTAACAACTACACTTTCAATTTAAAAGACTATAAAATTAATCTGCTATCTTTTCATTAGCCGGCTTTTGACTAAAATCCATTCCATACCATTTATTATATATCTTTTTCAGTGTACCGTCTTTCTGCATCTCTTTAATCGCCTTGGTAACAACTTTATTCAACTCTTCCGATTTTTTATCTCCTTTTACAAAAGGATAAGCTTTAGCTCCAACCATAACATTTTCCTCAACCATTCTGGCATCAATAACTTTATTTTTAATTTTATACGCCGCTTCACCAGCCGCCACAATCATCACATCAACTTTTCCCTGTCTGAAAGCTTCATTTAATAATTCAGAACTATCATACGTTACTAAATTTATCTTTATTCCCTGGTCTTTTGCAATTTGTTGAAACAAATTGCCTCCATTTGATCCTGATGAAAACCCACAGGTCATTCCTGCGATATCCTTTAATTTTTTAATATCTGTCCTATTTGAATGAACAACCAATTTTTCAGGAATATAGGCATATGGTTCTGAAAAATTATATTTATCTCTCCTCTTGGCATTGATTGTAATGGTGTTCCCCACAGTGTCAGCTTTACCTGAATCCAGATATCCAAATAAAGTATCAAAATCTCCCGTTATAAATTTAACCTTAAGTCCGGTCTTTTTAGAAATGGCATTCCAAATATCCACTTCCTGTCCCTTATGTACTCCATTTTCTACATAGGAATTTGGAACTGACGATGAACCGGATGCTACCACAATTTCAGTAGATGTGCTAGATTCATCTTGTTTTTGTGAATTTTTTTGATTATTTCCACATGCAGTCATACCAAAAATCACACATATGGATATTACAGTTAAAAGTATTTTTTTCATATTTTCCTCCTAAGTTTTAATATTATTTATATAAATTTAAAATTATACCTTTTAACAGAATTTTTGAATTTTTCTTTCCAATAGTCCCTGAAGTTTTTCCATAAAAACTACAATTACCAGATAAATCAGTGTGACACATAAGTATGCTTCAAAAAAACGCAGACTTAATGCTGCTTCCATCTTGGCTTTTGCCATTATATCAGCAAGTCCTACTGTAAACCCAAGTGCAGTTCCTTTAATTATGCCTATAAACTGGTTTCCAAGAGATGGCAGCGCTACAACAAATGCTTGAGGTAGAACAACTCGTATCATTGTCTGATATTTTGTCATTCCCATAGAATAGCAAGCCTCAAGTTGTCCTTTTTCAACAGATTCAATAGCTGCCCTCAACGTTTCTGCCATAAAAGAAGCTGTATTTAACGTAAGAGCAATTACAGTAGCTTGAAACGCCGTCATGGATTTCAAAGCCGGGATTATAGATGGAAATCCAAAATATAATATAAACAGCTGTGCCACCAATGGTGTAGCTCTAAAAAATGTAATATAAATACCAAAAATTTGAGAAAATCCCCATACTTTATAATACCTGATAATAGAGATTATAATAGACAGCATCAATGTAAATAATAAAGATATCAAAGACATCTCAATTGTCAATTTTAATGAAGGTAGGACAATCGGAAATAAGTTAATAAACCATTTAAAATCAAAATTCATTTATTTACCCTCCATAATATTTGAACTTACTGTATTAACAAACTTTCTAATTCGTTCATTTGTACAATTTTCAAATATTTCTTGAGGAGTTCCCATTCCTGCAATGCATCCATCTTCCAAAAAAACTATTCTATCTGCAACTTCCCTGGCAAATTTCATCTCATGGGTCACTATTAGCATTGTTTTATTACTTTCTACAGCCAATTGTTTAATTACAGTTAGAACTTCTCCAACTAATTCAGGATCCAGAGAAGATGTAGGTTCATCAAATAACATAACATTTGCATTTACAGCCATAGCTCTGGCAATCCCTATCCTCTGCTGTTGTCCACCTGACATCTCCTTAGGATATGCATCTTTTTTTTCTAAAAGCCCTACCTTTTTAATCAAATCAAGAGCTATTTTTTCAGCCTTGTCCTTACTTTTCTTTTGTACTGTAACCATAGGTTCCATAATATTTCGTAAAGCGGTTTTATTCTTAAGCAAATTATAATTCTGGAAAACCATTGATGTTTTCAGTCTCAATTGATAAATATCTTTTCTAGAAGCTATTTTAGCATTTACTGTAAATCCATCAATTGTAATTCTACCTTCTGTAGGTCTAACTAAAAAATTAAGACAACGGAGAAATGTAGATTTACCTGTCCCTGAAGGACCAATTAATACCACAACTTCTCCCTTGTCTATTTCAATATTTTATTATAAAATAATTAACACATTAACTATTAAACACTCCTATTTTCTATATTAGAAGTCTCATTTAATGTACTATGCTTTGCCCCATATAAAAAATAAATGGATATTCCAGCTATTGTCCACACTAGAAACCTAATCCATGTGACCATTGGTAAGTTTATCATAAGGTATAAGCAAAAAAATATAGTTAATATCGGGGTAAAAGGTACTCCCGGACATCTAAACTTTCTTTCAATGTCAGGCATAGTTTTTCTTAAAACAATAACTCCTATAGATACCGCTAAAAAAGCAGATAGAGTCCCTATATTACATAATTCAATGAGTACTGAAAGTGGCAAAAAACCCCCTATGACAGCCGTTGCAGCTCCTGTTATTAAAGTACAGCAAGCTGGTGTACTGTGAGTATCAGATATTGATGCAAAGCATTTAGGTAATAAACCATCCCTAGACATACTCATGAATATTCTAACCTGACCATATACTGTTACTAAAAGAGTTGAAATCATTCCTACAATAGCTCCTACAGCTATTAGAGCAGATCCCCAATTTATTCCAATATATGACAGAGAAGCTGGAAGTGCATTATTTATATCTATTAATTTATATGGTACTATTCCTGTAAGAACTAGTGAGACACCTATATACAATATAACAATTATAACCATACATATACCCAATCCTAATGGAATATCTCTTTTAGGATTAGCAGTTTCTTCCGCTGCAGTAGAAACCGCATCAAATCCAATAAATGCAAAGAATATAATTGAAGCTGCCGACATTACCCCTTTAAATCCGAAGGGAGCAAAAGGATGATAATTAGATATATTTACATGAGCTATTCCAACTAATATAAAAATAGCTATTACAGCTATTTTTACAGCAACTATAATATTATTTACCTTTGCACTTTCCGACACGCCAATATATAAAATCCATGTTATAAGTGCTACAACCAGAACAGCAGGTAAATCTACTATGCCACCAGATAATGGAGACTTTGTAATCATTTCAGGTATATGTATATTATATGTAGCTAAAGCTCCCACAAATGTAGAAGACCAACCTGTAGCAATAGTAGCTGCAACTACAAGATATTCAAGTATTAAATTCCAGGCCAAAATCCAAGCTATTATTTCACCAAAAGCTATGTAGCAATAAGAATATGTACTACCTGAAACCGGAAACATGGTGGCAAGTTCTGCATAAGTAAGAGCACATAGTACAGCTGTTATTGCCGCTATTACATAAGATATTATTATTGCTGGTCCTGCTATATGGGCACCTTGTCCGGTTGCGACAAATATGCCAGTACCCACTACAGATCCAATTCCCATAGATGCTATATCAAAAGAATTTAATCCTTTTTTTAGATTGGTTTTGGAAACTGCATTTTCAAAATCATTCAAACTTTTTTTTCTAAATAAATCCATAATATACATCAATCTCCTCAATTTTAATAGAAGAATTATTACAATACCTCTAATTTAAATAATTTTACTATAGCTCTTTATTTGAAAGACATTTTATTATTATACTATAATTGTAAGTTTATTAAAACAATATTTATTTAATATATTTTAAATTTTAAAAATTAAATAGAAAGGCAGTAACTTTTTATAAATAAAAAAGTTACTGCCCTTTAAACAATTATTATTCTATTTGATAACTTCTTTTCCACCCATGTATGGTCTCAATAATTCAGGAATTACAACACTTCCATCTGCCTGTTGGTAGTTTTCCAAAATAGCCGCAACTGTTCTTCCTACTGCTACTCCAGAACCATTTAATGTATGAACATATTTTGGTTTGTCTTTCGGTGTATCTTTATACTTTATATTAGCACGCCTTGCCTGGAAATCCTCCATATTACTACAGCTTGATATCTCAACATATCTATTATAACTTGGCATCCAGACTTCTATATCATACTTAAGTGCCGCTGTAAATCCTAAATCACCCTTACATATTCTAACTACCCTATAAGGAAGTTTAAGACCCTTAAGAACATCCTCCGCATCATTAGTTAATTTCTCAAGTTCTTCATAGGACTGTTCAGGTTTTGTAAATTTAACCATTTCCACTTTATTAAATTGATGCTGCCTTATAATTCCCCTTGTATCTCTACCTGCCGAACCAGCCTCAGCTCTAAAACATGCACTATATGCAACGTGCTTTATAGGTAAATCTTCCCCTCTTAGCACTTCGTTTCTATAAAAATTAGTTACTGGAACTTCAGCAGTCGGAATCAAGAAAAAATCATTATTAGATACTCTAAAAGCATCTTCTTCAAATTTGGGAAGCTGACCTGTACCTATCATGCTATTTCTATTTACCATATAAGGAGGGAATAATTCTTCATATCCATGTTTTTCAGTATGAAAATCCAAATAATATGTTATTACAGCTCTTTCAAGCTTTGCTCCTATTCCTCTATAAAATGTAAATCTTGATCCTGATACTTTACCTCCTCTTTCAAAATCAAGTATATTCAAATCTGTACCTATATCCCAATGAGCCTTAGGCTTAAAGTCAAATTTAGTAGGCTCTGACCATCTTCTAATTTCAACATTATCTTCATCTGTTTTACCTTCTGGAACTGCAGGATTTGGAATATTAGGTATTCTAAGCATTATATATTCTATTTTATCATTGACTTCTGATAACTGTACATCATACCCTTTTATCTTATCCGAAACCTCTTTCATCTCACTTACTAAAGTATCAGCATTTCCACCATTTCTTTTTATTTTAGCTATTTCTGATGAATCCTGATTTCTTTTATTTTTCAACGATTCTACTTCAACTAAAATTTGTCTCCTTTTTTCATCTAGTGATACTACTTTATCAATATCTGATAAATCAAAATCTTCTCCCCTATTTGTAAGTTGTTTTTTTATCTCCTCTGGATTGTTTCTTATCTTTTTTAAATCCAACATAATTATAATCCTCCTCAGTGATATATGTAATTTTATATATAAAAAAAGAATCTTTTTACCCCAAAGGGACGAAAAGATTCCGTGTTGCCACCCTAATTAGCCAATAACATATTGACTCTCTTTAAGATTATAACGGTATCACCGAACTGCTTTTAACAGTATCTCCAAGGTGGATTCACAGTATAATAATAACCAGTTTTCACCAACCACTGATTCTCTTAAATCACTATAAAGCTACTGACCTTTTCATTGACAACTTCAATTATATATACATAGACTTATAATGTCAATAAATTAAATATTTAAATCCATAGACATATTTATATGACCGTTACATCAAAAGTCATAAAATAAATTTTAAAATTTATTTAGCATTTTTATCAATATTTTTAGTGCAAATTATATCTACTCTTGTATTTAAAATATTCTTACATACTATACTGCCAATTTTTATAGGGGCTCCAACATGTATTCTACTTAAAACTTTAGAACATTCTATCCATAAACTTTTATCTATAGGCTTGGAGCTCTTTACAGGAACCACATTATAGTCAGATCCCTTTATTCTCACAAGAGTAGTAAATATATCACTTTTATTATCTATTTCCAATTTTGCATATTCTATTCCCTTATCACATAAATTCCCCTCAACTTCTACATTATTTTCACATTTATCTATACTAAGTATACACTTTTTACCGCACTTGTTACAAATAACCTCTTTAATCAACTTGTAGTTCCCCCATAATTACATTTCATTAAACTCCTTTATTCTACCTTTAACAATATTAGAGTTTTTGGAATCCTTTACTATATATATCATATCTTTATTTATTTCCCTGGAAAGAATAGATGTAATTTTGCAAAGACACTGAGATCCCATACAATTTCCAAATCCAGCACCTGTCCTTCTCTTTATACCCTCTACTGTACGTGCCCCCAAAGGTCTGCGTATAGCATCTATTATTTCGCCCTCTGTTATCTTTCCACAATAACATATTATCCTACCATAACTTTTATTCAATCTTATTATTTTTTTTCTATCATCATTAGATAAATCCCTAAATCTATAAAATTCCCTCCGTCTATCTACAAAATCCTTCTTTAGAACACAGTTTAAATTATTCACTATAGTTTCACATACTATATTTGCAATTACTGGAGTCATTGTAATTTGACCATAATGTTTGCCAATTACTTTAATATAACCCTTATCAATTAAACTATCATCTATAATTAAAGAGTCATTATAAAATAAAGAGTCATAGGAGCTCTCAATATCCTGTTCAGATATATCCTTTATAAATCCTTTAATTTTTTGTAGAGCACCTTCATAACTTATCTTTTTATTATCTTTTATACCTATTAACAATCCATCCTGACTAGTAGGCATAAGAAACATCTTCCCACAATTTTCTTCAACTGTAGAAATTATATTTCTATAATCCTTTTTAGTATTTTTATCTATAAGAAAATATTTTAAATATTTTCTATCCTTATTTATTTTATTTTGGCTATCTATACTGTAATTTTCTCTTGGAGTTGTATTTAACACCATATTACAAGTAAACTTATTTTTATTAGTTATCACCTTAAATCCCTTCGATATATTTTCTATATCTAAAACTTCTTCTCCTAACTTAAAATTAACCCCATTGTCAAATGCAATTTCACCATATGAGATTGCTAAATCATAAGGAGATATAATTCCCGTATTTTCAGAATAAATAGCTTTTCTTATATTTTCATTCAATCCAGGTTCTACTTTATAAATTTCCTTAGGATTCAATAAATGTATATTTTTTATTCCTCTTTTTAAAGCTGTACAATATATTTCAGTCAACCTTTTTTCACTTTCCCGGTTATTTGCAACAAGTAAATATCCCTTTTTTTTAAAACAAATATTAAATTTAGATGCTAAGCCAGGTATAAGTTTGTTACCTATAAGTTCTAATTTGGCCAATAATGTATCTTCACATTCTAATCCATCATAAACTATAGAAGAATTTATAAGTGCTACATCATCAGCTATATCATAGTCCTTTTCAATCAATGCTATATTTAAATTATATTTGGAAAGTTCATAAGAAACTGCACATCCTACTATTCCTCCACCCAATATAATTACATCATAATCCATGTCAAATCTTCCTTTCAAAGTACCTAAACACATTCTTCTATAATCCAAAACACTATTTCTATTTACTTAATGAATCTATTATTTTTCCAAGTTCCTCAATATCTTCTCCATATTTTGCCCAATCTCCATTTTTTTGTGCACTTATTGCATTATCATATAAGGTTTTTGCCCTTTTCATTTGATCACTATTAACGGAAGGTGTCGTTTGCTTTTGAGAATTATCAATACTTTCATTACTAGAATCCTGATTATAATTAAATATTTGATTTAAGGCATCGTCTATACTTTGAGCTAACAATATCTTATCCCCGTAAGATACTATAACTCTTTTCATCTCAGGGATACTATCTTTCCCATTAGCTCTTAAATACATAGGCTCTACATATAGCAACGAATTTTTTATAGGAACTATCATAGTATCACCAAATTGAACTGTAGAACCATTTTTATTCCAAAGAGACAACTGCTGAGATATAGTTGTATCCTGATTTAATTTTTGTTTAAACAGATAAGGGCTGTATATAGTTTTTTCAGGCGGAAATTTATAAAGAATGAGTTTTCCATAATTGTCTCCATCCATTCTAGCGCCAAATAAAGCAACCATATTATCCTTATCTCTCATATTGAAATACTGTAATAATATCATTTCTTCCTTTGAAGCACCTGCGGGCCTCATAACCACATAAGGTGATTCAATTAAACTTTTTTCTCCACTAACTTCCTTTTGATTACTGGCTACTTCCCATAAATCCTCACCACTATAAAATACTCCTGGATTTGTTACATGGTATTTTCCAAGTATGCTACATTGAATATTAAATAGATCTTTAGGATACTTAAAATGCTTAACTATATCTTGTGACAACTCACTTACATCTTTAAATAGCCCGGGAAATATTTTCGCATAACTTTTAATTATAGGATCATTTTTATCCATGATATAAAAATTAACATTTCCATTTTCAGCATTCATAACAACTTTTACAGAATTCCTTATATAGTTAAGTCCATTTTGCGGCTGTGAAAAAGGATATTCATTTGAGAATGTATAACCATCTAAGATCCAATAGAGTTTACCACCACTCATTATTATATATGGATCAGATTCATAATTTAAAAACGGTGCAATTTTATTAACTCTATCTTTTATATTTCTATTTATCAATATTTTACTTTCCTTAGTTATATCCCTAGATAAAAGAAAATTTATATCCTTTTGATTTATGGCAAACAAAATTCTGTTGATTATTCCCAGCTTTATTCCAGCAGTGCCATTATAGTTATTAGTTGCATTATCGCTTCCTTTTGGGTAATCAAACTCATCCAATTTAGTATTTACAACTGCATAATCGTCTGTTTTCTCTCCAAAGTATATCCTTGGATTAGCTAATTTTATATCTGTAGAATTTTGCGGAGGCATATCCTTTACGACAAAATTAGGCTGTCCTTCTGAGGTTACAGAATTTACTTTATTCATTACTATACCGTAACCATGAGTGTATACAAGGTGCCTATTCTGCCATGTATTAGGATCTATTGCCTTGCTATTTATTTCTCTTGCTCCTATAAATACTTGATTGAATTTTCCATTTATATAATATCTATCCACATCAATATTATTGAATTGATAATAATACCTTATAATCTGAACTTGGTTATAAAATTCAAGAGTTGGATCAAAGGAGTTAACTCTTATATTATCTATAGTATCCATATTGTTCTTTATATCTGCTGAAGTCAAATCATTTTTTACCTGAAAAGAAGTAGTTGCCATATTGTCAATATTATATGCCTTACGGGTATAATCTATATCATATTTTATATAAGGCTGCTCTAAAGTTTTCTGATTAGATTTTACAATAAAATTTTGTACTACAAAGTATGATATACTTTTAACTACAACTAATATTGCTATTACAGCTATTGAAATTACAATATATTTAAACCTAGATTTAATTATACTTATGAATATAACTATAGCTGCAATAATAGACGCTACTGCAATAATTTTATAAAACAACAAGCTTACATGAACATCAGTATAACTGGCCCCAAATGCCACACCATTTTCACTATATACAAGTCCAATACACTTTAAAACATATCCTACCGATATAAAAATCATTATAAGAGCAGCTAAAACTGCCAATTGTTTCCCTGCAAATCTTGTAATATCACTATTTAAAATATCTATCTTACCAGGTCTTTTTTTAAAGCTTCTTAAAATAAACCTGTCTTTTATATTCAATAAAAAATATGTAAATAGTGTTATTAAACATAAAAATATTACCAAACTCAAAAATGCATTATATAGAGATCGTATAAGTGGTAATCTAAATACATAAAAAGAAACATCTAAATTTAAAAGAGGATCTTTTATATTAAAAGGTACAGAATTTGTAAATTGTAAAGTTCTATACCAATAAGTTGCTGCAAATATATAAGAAACCACAAATGAAGCAATTAGATCAACAATTAAAACTATTTTTCTTTCAAATTTATCTTTATTGCTATTCACTTCAACGACTTTTCTATACTTTATTATACTTATCCGAAGGCTCTTATAATACAACCATATACCTATAAAACTTATTATGAATAAAGGTACTATAAGCTTAAACATAGCAATAATCTTAGTAAAATAAACAGATAAATATCCTACTTCTTTAAACCATTCTATATTAATTACAAAGTTTACAATATTATTTAAAAATATAATACATAAGGCCAAAATCAAAATTACCGTACCCAATGCCAGTTTCTTTTTTTTCAATTTTAATCACCTCTTTATAAATAATCATCAATTATACTTATTAAAGAAAGTATAACTTAATCAGAAATTATATATTTTTTTAGCTTCAATTCATTTATTATCTTTTTCAATATATCATAATTATCAGCTATTACAGTATGTAAATGTACACCTCCTGTTAATATTAATAAAGGTTCAGCTTTATATTTATTTATTTTATCTAAAAAATTATCTACATCATATAAATTTTTTATCATTAACATTCCCTTTATCTCTCCATATACAGGATGTTCCACTATAACATCTTCTACTTTTCCCCCAAATTTAACTATAGTTTTAAGTTCATCTTCCATTTCGCTTGTTTTATGTGAAACAGCAATTACTTTTCTAACCATTTCCTTCTCTGCTTTTGGAATTAAATATCCATCTGGAGTAGCTATTATACTTTTGCCTTCAGCCCTTAAAATTGCTATATCTTTAACTATTACCTGTCTAGTAACACCTAACTTTTCAGCTAAAACATGACCTTTTTGAGGTATATTACTTTTTTCAAGGATTTCTTTAATACATACTCTTCTATCTGCTGAGTTCATACTAACCTCCCATAGTATATTTTTGAAATAATCAACTATACTTACATTACTATTATATCATAAAATTTGGAATAACTTTATAGACGAATAGAAGAAACTTTTTAAAATACAATTAAAATTATTCTTTTAATTATTTTTATCACAATGTCTAAGTATATCAAGCTCTAAATCATCATTTATTTTTTCATCATGATGATTTTCTACCAAATAAAGTAACCTACTATTATTTTCTATTTTCTCTAATAATTCTTTTCCCAATTTAGCATGCTCATAATATACTTTTATTTTTGTATTATTAGAAAATTTCTTCAATTTACCTTTAGAAAATCTATCTCCTAATACTAAAATAGACTTATCCAATATATTCAACTCCTTATATATTTTACCGATATCATGTAAAAGTGCTGCTTTTAATAGCAAATTTATATTTACCTTATCGAATTTATCATTACAAATACTTTGTACGTCATAGGCTACTTTTACCGAATGTTTCTGTTCCTGAATAGATAATTTACTAAATAATTTTAATTCATTTATATTTAGGATACTTTTTATAAAACTATCATCATCTCTATTGATTTTAGCAGTGAGTGCCCAATAAAATTGTTTTATTCTATAACAAAATAGCATTTATTTATCACCTTTAATTCTATTATAATAATTAATTTATAAAAAAACAAAAGGAATTACAAATTTGTAATTCCTTTTACTAAGATGGTGGAGATAAAGAGATTCGAACTCTTGACCCTCTGCGTGCAAGGCAGATGCTCTCCCAGCTGAGCTATACCCCCATATGGTGGACCTTCAGG